>JANQPM010000073.1 GCA_028289465.1 Lysobacterales bacterium
GGAGATCGGTTCGGACATCGGCCGGCCCTAGGAATCAAGCCAACCGGCGGCGTCCAGGGCATAGTAGCTCAGGACGGCATCGGCACCGGCGCGTTTAAAGGCCAGCAGGCTTTCCAGCACGCACGCGCGCTCGTCTATCCAGGACTGTTGCGCGGCGGCCTTGAGCATCGCGTATTCGCCGCTGACCTGGTAGACCAGGGTCGGTTTGCCGAATTCCTCCTTGACGCGCTGAACCACGTCCAGATAAGGCAGGCCGGGTTTGACCATGACCATATCGGCGCCTTCCTGCAAATCCAGAGCGACCTCGTGCAGTGCTTCGTCGGAATTGGCGGGATCCATCTGATAGGAGTACTTGTTGCCGGCGCCGAGGTTGCCGCCTGAACCGACCGCATCGCGGAACGGGCCGTAGAAGGCCGAAGCGTATTTTGCAGAGTAGGCCAGTATCTGAGTATTGCGGTAAGCCCTGGACTCCAGTGCCTCGCGAATCGCGCCGATACGGCCGTCCATCATGTCCGACGGCGCGACGGTATCGGCACCGGCTTCGGCGTGCGACAGCGCCTGCTTGACCAGCACCTCCACACTCTCGTCGTTCAGCACATAGCCTTGCTGATCGACCAGCCCGTCCTGCCCGTGGGTAGTGAACGGATCCAGTGCGACGTCGGTAATGATGCCCAGTTCCGGGAAATGCTGTTTCAGCGTGCGCACCGCCCGCTGTGCGATGCCGTCCGGATTGTAGGCTTCCTCGGCATGTTCGCTTTTCTGTTCCGCCGGCGTCACCGGAAACAGCGCCAACGCCGGAATGCCGAGTTCCAGCGCCTTTTCCGCGGTTTGCAGCAGCACATTGATACCCTGCCGGCGAATGCCCGGCATCGACGCTACCGGCTGTTCGGCATCGGCATCGGGTAATACGAAAACCGGGTAGATCAGGTCGTCCGCCGCGAGACTGCTCTCTCGCATCAATCGGCGCGAGAAGTCGCTGGCTCGCATACGCCTGAGACGGGTACTAGGGTAGCTCATGATTACTCCGGTCCGGTTTCATTTTTCTGGTTCCTGTGTCGCCCTCAGCCGGGCTTAAACGTCATCAGATAGAAAATTATGACAACTGCGGTGAAGGCTGGCCAGCCCAGCGCGAACCAAATGCGCATCAGCCGATAGTATCGGTCGGGCAGTATCTGCCGATTCACGGCTGCGTGCTCGGCGATGTTCCTGACCTGAATCTGAATCCAGACCACCGGCAGCCAGCACAGCGCGGCAATCGCGTACAGACCGATTGCCCACTTCAGCCACGGGGCGTCCAGGCCGCGCTGACTGATATGCAGCATCGCCAGGCCGGTAGCCGGCTGGATGATCGCGGCCGGTGCGGTAAACAACCAGTCCGCCCAGACCACGCGGCGCGAGACTACCCTGATAGCGTCTATATCCCCGCTGCGGTGCGTTGTCCACATAAAAAATGCGGTACCCAGCCCGGTACCGACTAGCAGCGTCGCGGACAATATGTGGACCAGTTTCAGCCACAGGTAAGCGTCCATGGTTTAGCCGTTCATTGGCAGTGGGTCCGCCTGTCCGTATACAGCCAGCATACCGGCAGGATGACCAGGTTCTTCAAAAGCCCGCCCATTGGCGACAGCCACAGTCCGGGCCGCATCAGGGTCAGGCCGGCGGTGTAAAGCAAAATCAGCAGCATCGACAGGCGAGCCACGCTCTCCAGTGGCGGGAAACCCCACCGACCGGCGACCAGCCAGCCGGCCGCGAGCAGTAGGTCCAGAACGCCGCCGATTCGGGCTGCGGTTACCCAGTCTGTGCTGCCCAGCAGTGCCTCAACAGTTGATGGTCCGATGGCCAGACCCAGCAGGCCGGATACGGTAAAAACCACGATCAGGGCCCAGCGCAACAACGGTATCAGCCAGCCGAGACGCGCGTCGCGGACGGCCGCCGGGGTTGCGCCGTCGGGCTGGAAAGCAGCGTTCACAACCTGCTGCTCTACGCCGAAACTGTCCCAGGGGTTTTGTGTCGCAGTCACTGTATTGCCGGTCATCAGCAAGGCTTGGATTGTCGAACTCCACCCGCGCAGGCGCAGGCGGTCGGCAGCCCGGGCCGACAGGCTCATCAGCCAGTGCGGGATTCGAATCGATAGCCGGTTTTGAATCCCGAGCCAGTGTCGAAGCTGTAACAGCAATTCGTTAATCGGGATCACGTGCGGCCCGCCAAGCTCAAACAGCCGCGGCCCGGACGGTGGGACGGACAGCAGCCTGACGATCAGCCGGCACAGATCGTCCAGCAGCAGTGGTTGAACATAGCCGCTGTTGCCGGCGATTACGGGCAGTACCGGCAGGCTCGCAATCGAGCGCATCAGCCGAGTACCGCCGTAAGCCTGAGCTGGGTCCAGGATTACCGATGGACGAAGCACGGTCACCGGCCAGCCGGAAGCCATCAGGTCGTCGTCCAGACGATGCTTGCTGGCGATAAATTCGCCGGCCGCGCGCTGCCCCAGCGCGGACACCTGTATCAACTGCTTTGCGCCGCTCGCGACCGCCGCTTCAAAGACCCGCCGCGGCACTTCGGCATGAACGCGATCGAAGCTTCCCGGCCGCTGCTCTTTCAGAATGCCGGCACAATTGATCACCGCATCGGCTGCGGTCACGGCCGGTTCTATCCGCTGCATGAAGGCCGCGTCGTTGAAATTCACATCGTCGAAATCTAGGGCGATATGGTCAACCGGGCTCTGGCGTCCGGACCCGTCGGCGCGGCATATGCCGGTTACTGTGTGGCCGGCCTTGCTCAGCGCTCGGGCCAGGCGCGCGCCGATAAAACCGTTACTGCCGAGTAGCAAAATATTCATGGCCGATTGCGAGGTGCGCAGGTAAAAGGAGTCTCAGGCCCGCTCCGTCGGGTCGCCTGCGGCCTCCCCGCTTTTAGTCCATTTCCAGCCATTGCTGCAGCAATTCGATCAACGGTACGACCCCGGTTCTGGTCTTGGCGGAAAAGCGTTGCACGGATGCATTGCGCGGCAGGCAGCGCTCGACGCTCAGCAGTGCATTGCGGCCGGGTCCGCGCTTGAGTTTGTCGGCCTTGGTCAACAGTACCCGGCACGGCACCTGAAAAGTCTCGCACCAGGCCAGCATCTGCTCGTCGTAAGGCTTCAGCGGGTGTCGTATGTCCATTAACAGGATCACGCCGGCCAGGCACCGGCGGGTTTCGAAATAGGCCTGCATCGTGGTCCGCCAGTGTTGCCGCAGCGCATCGGGTACTTTGGCGTAGCCGTAACCCGGCAAATCGGCCAGGCGACGGTTCTCATCGAGTTCGAAGATCACGATTTGCTGCGTTCGCCCCGGTGTTTTGCTGACCCGCGCCAGGCTGTTACGGCCGGTTAATGCATTGATCGCGGACGATTTGCCGGCATTGGAGCGTCCGGCGAAAGCCACCTCGAAACCCTGGTCCGGCGGCAGTTGGTTCAGGCGATGTGCATTCAGTACGTACCGTGTCTGCGTAAACGGGTTATGAAAACCGCTGTCGCTGGCCGAGGGTTTTCCGCGCCGGCGGTTCATTGCAGCCCCCTCATCGCAGTTCCGCCATAATAGTCCCGCCATTGTAGTCACTGGGGGTGGCGATGCGCCCACGCTCCGGGGAGACCGGGTCTGCCGGTATTTCTTCTTGCGTCACTCGTGCTCTCCTTTGTGCCGCCCTTTATGCCGAGCGGGGCGGGCAGCCATGCCGATACGGCCACCCGAAAATAGTAGGGGCAGGCTCTAGCGCCTCTTGCGTGATTACGAGATAATATCAGGCTCGGCCTGCCTGGAGCTATATGAACTGCGCTATATGAGTGCCTGTACGGTTCCGAGTGATGTGCTCCGACGTGATGCGTTCCGGGTGATACGTTTTGAGTGATCCGTTTCGAGTAATTCGTTCGGGCATCAAGTAAATTTCGGGAGATATAACGAATGAGACCAGTTTCTTTACCCGTAATCGTTGCCCTATTGGCGTTGCTGGGGATACAAAGCGCCCATGCGGAAAATACCGCGGTGGACGGCAATGCCGATGCCGGGCAATCGAAGTCGGCAATATGCGCTGCCTGTCATGGTGCCGATGGCAACAGCGCGGTCGCACAATGGCCGAAGATCGCCGGCCAGCACCAGTCCTACCTGCTGCGGCAAATCAAGCTGATACAGTCAGGAGCGCGCGCTGTGCCGGAAATGGCGCCGATGGTGGCCAATCTGTCCGAGCAGGATATCGCTGATCTGGCGGCTTACTACGCTGCGCAAACGCTGAAAACCGGGGTGGCCGATGACCGGCTGCAATCGCTCGGCGAGAAACTCTATGTGTCCGGCAATGCGGACACCGGCGTACCGGCGTGCGCGGCCTGCCACGGCGCAACCGGGCAGGGTAATCCGGCAGCCGGCTATCCGGTGATTGCCGGTCAGCACAGCCTGTATCTCAGCAATAACCTCAAAAATTTCAGGGCCGGCGGCCACTATGGCGCTGACGATGCCGAAAGCCAGGTGATGGTCGGCGTCGCGAAATTCCTGACCGACGAAGAGATTCAGGCCGTCTCCTCGTACCTGGAAGGGTTACATGAGGTTACAGAATAGACCCGCGCGGAACTGATGCCGGTTCCCAGAGTCTTTGATTGGTGTGGGGTCTTTGATTGACGCGGGGACTTTATGAAGGAGTCATTGTTGGGGATGCATAAATGAAACTATCGGCTATCATCACGGTATTAGTGGCGATCGTATTGAGCACAGCGGCCTGCGCGCAGGAATCGCCGGCGCCGTATACCGAGGGAGTGCACTATCAGGTAATCCAGGACGCGCCGGCTGCGCCAACCGACCGGGTGAACGTGGTTGAAGTTTTCAGCTACGGCTGCCCGCACTGCAATGCGTTCCAGCCGTATGTCAACGCCTGGCATGAAGATATGCCGGACTATGTGAATTTCGACCGCATGCCGGTCGCGTGGCGCAATTGGGTGGTCTTGGCCAAGGCCTACTATGCTGCCGAAGTACTGGGTATTCTGGACGAGTCGCATCAGGGCTTTTTTCGCGCATTGCATGTGGAGCGCAAACCGATCCGTTCGGAAGCCGATATCGCCAGGTTCTTCGCCCAATACGGCGTCGAGGAAAAGGCCTTCGCCGATGCGATGCAGTCGTTTGCCGTCGATCTGAAAATGCGCCAGGCCAATGCCAACGTACAGAAGTTCGGCATCACCGCAACGCCGTCGCTGGTGGTCAACGGCAAATACCGTATCTCCGCAACCCAGACCGTCAATCAGCCGCAGATGATCGAAATTGCGAAGTATCTGGTGGAAAAAGAATCAGCCTTCCTGGAAGCCCCTAAATCAGTCGAAGCGGAATCGACTGAAGCGGTGTCCTCCCCCTAATACACGAATGCAACCGCCTCGCAGTGCGGGGCGATTATCGAGGCGCGCTTGCAGGCCAGCCAACCGACAACCTCTCTCCGTCTGCTGAGTTTCAATATTCAGGCCGGCACATCGACGACCCGGTACCGGCACTACCTTACCCGCGGCTGGCGCCAGGTGCTGCCGCACAGCAATCGCATCGAGAACCTTGATGCGGTAGCGGAACTGATGGTCGACTACGACGTCGTCGGCCTGCAGGAAGTGGATTCCGGCAGTTTGCGAGCCGGCTATGTCAATCAAACCAAGTATCTCGCCAATCATGCCGGTTTTGGCTACTGGTCTCATCAGTTGAACCGCAAAGTCGGCCGAATCGCGTATGGCGGCAATGGCCTGCTGACCCGGTTCGAACCCAGCGAAATCACCGACCACCGGCTGCCGGGTGCGATACCGGGCAGAGGGGCGCTGTGGGCGCGTTATGGCAACGGTGACCGCTCCCTGCATGTGGTCGTGCTGCATCTGGCCCTTGGCCGGCGTGCCAGAGAGGCGCAACTCGACTATGTTGCCGAACGCCTCGGCAACGTCAGGCATTGCATCATCATGGGCGACCTGAACACCAGCACCGAAAGCGCCGAACTGCGGCGCTTCGTTCGCCGGGGCGACTTTCAGACACCGACGGCCGACTTGCTGACCTACCCAAGCTGGCAGCCGCAACGCGCGATCGACCATATTCTGATTTCGCCAGGACTGGAAATATCGAACAAGGCAGTGCTGGCCGTAAACTGCTCGGATCATTGCCCGGTCAGCGTGACCGTAAAGCTTCCGGCCACGCTGCCGCCTCGGGTCGAACAGCAAGCCGCTGTCGGCCGCGCTCAGACCGTACTCCAGAATAAATAAGCGGCAACCGCCAGCAAAAACAGCCCAAACAGACGCTTCACCAGCGCCGGATCGCTGCGGTGCACCAGGATAGCGCCCAGCGGTGCGGTAATCACACTGGCCACTGCGATGCCGATGAAAGCCGGCCAGTAGACGTAGCCCGAGGTGGCGGTCGGCAGCGCTCGTCCCAGGCCTGCGAGGATATGACTGAGCATGCCGGCAACCGCGATCGGATAGCCGCAGACCGCAGATACCGCTATTGCCCGCTGAATGGCCACACCGTGGCGGCTTAGCAGCGGCACCGTCATGCTGCCGCCGCCGATTCCGCCCAGGCTGGAGGCCGCCCCGGTCAGCAGGCCGAACAGGCCGTAGCGGGTCGTTCCGCCGGCCATCGGTGCGGTGCCAACGTTCCGCAGCAGGCGCAGCCCGGCAATCAGCGCATAGAGCGCAAACACCAGCGTCAGCCAGCGACCGCCGAGGCGGTCTGCCAGCCAGCCGCCGGCCAGCGCACCGATTGCCATCGCCGGTGCCAGACGGCGAACCGTGGACCAGTCAATCACGCCGAGCCGCCAGTGGGATGCAATGGCGCTAAACGAGGTCACAATAATCGTTGCCAGCGATGTCGCAACAGCCATATTCATCGCATAGGCGGTATTCGGGAAGCGATGAGCAAGCACTGCCGCCAGTGCCGGAACGATAATCAGGCCGCCGCCGATGCCGAGATAGCCGGCCGCGAGGCCGGCCGCCGCACCGATCAGTAGATATAGAGTCCAATCCATCGTGTCGCTTGCCGCTTTTTAATCAGTTGATGCGAGTTATCGAAACGCCTAATCTAGTTGCTGTGTGGCGCGATTTCTCTACGCTCGGCAATGCGTGCTCGATAGGCCTGAGGTGTTATGTATCGAATCTGTAATCTGCTCTTGATCGTCCCGGCCGTCATGGCGCTCTGTGAACCGGTTCGCGCAACCACTGGCCTGACCGATTATCGCACAACATTTCGCCAGGCATGGCAGGCAGCCGGCCGGGGCGACCAGAGCGCGATGCGCAGCCATCTGCCCCGCTTGCAGGGGTATTTGCTCGAGCCGTATCTGCGCTACGAGGATCTGCGCCAGAACCGGGCCACGGCGAACGAGCAGCAGATCGCCGGATTTCTCGACCAGCACCGCGGCTGGGCCTTTACGCCGGGTTTGCGCAATGTCTGGCTGAAGACCCTGGGCCGCCAGAAACGCTGGAACGCACTGATTCGAAACGCCGGTACCGGCCGCGTCGGCACCGAGGTTCAGTGTCATTTGGCGGCCGCCAGGGCCGAAACCGGCGCTACCGCGGATCTTCTCCCGTCGGTGCAAGCTTTGTGGCTGGTGGGTCGTTCGCAACACAAAGCCTGCGATCCGGCCTTTGACTGGATGCGGAAACAACACGGTATTCCGGAATCGCTGGTCTGGCGCAGAATAGAATTGGCCCTGGCAGCGGGCAATGCCTCGCTGGCCCGGTACCTGGCGCGCTTTGTTCCGAGCAACAGCCGGGCCTGGGTGGATCGGTATACGGAACTGATGATTCGTCCACAGTCGGCTGCCGGGATCAGCAAGGGTTGGGCGGACCGGCCCCGCAACCGCCGAATGCTGACCCTGGCCGTGAAGCGGCTCGCGCGGCGTGACGCCGACGCCGCCTGGCGGACCTGGCAGCAACTGGCCAAACGCTATCCGTGGACGGAGCAGGAGGTGGCCACCGCAACCTACGATATCGGGCTCTATTCTGCGGTTGAGCTGGCGTCCGATGCGCTGGCGCGCATCGACCGGGTCCCGGTTGCGTACCGCGATGCACGGCTGCTGGAGTGGCGCACGCGTGCGGCGCTGGCAAGCGGCGACTGGGCCGAGGTGCTGGGCAGCATCGCCCGGATGCCCGATGAGCGTCGCGGTGATGAGCGCTGGCGCTACTGGCGGGCCCGCGCACTGGATGCATTGGGCCAGAAAAGCGAGGCGGCCGGTTTATTTGACGGCCTGGCCTCCGAAGCCAACTACCACGGGTTTCTGGCCGCGGACCGTTTGGACAGGCCTTATACCATTTGTCCGGTGGAACCGAATATCGACAAAGACCGCCTGCAGGCGATGCGCGCGCAGCCCGGTATTCAGCGGGCACTGGAACTGCGCGCGGTGGAGCTGGACAGCTTCGCCGATATGGAATGGCAAAACAGCGTGCGCGGTCTCGATCGCGAAGGGCTGCGCCATGCGGCTGCGCTGGCGGTGGAAACCGGCTGGCCGGACCGGGCTATTTTCGCGCTCGGGAACAGCGGGGATCTGCGGTTTTACGAGTGGCGGTTTCCGCTGATCAACCAGTCCCAGGTGATGAAGAAAGCCGGCCAGCACCGGCTCGACAGCCACTGGATTTACGGGTTGATGCGTTCGGAGAGCGCGATGAATCCCAGAGCTATTTCCTCGGCCAATGCTCGCGGATTGATGCAGGTAACGCCGGCCACCGCGCGCCAGTTGTCCCGTCGGCATCGTTTGGCCTACCAGGGTGCGAAACAACTGTTGAACCCCGAATACAATATCGCGCTAGGTACGGCCTATCTGCGCGATCTGCTGAACGATTTTAACGGCAATCCGATATTAGTCGCCGGTGCCTACAATGCCGGTCCCCAGGCGGTGCAGCGCTGGCTGGCCGAGCGGCCGATAACCGAACCCGACATCTGGGTGGAGTTGATCCCCTACTTCGAAACGCGCGATTATATTCCGCGGGTGTTGGCGTTCACGACCATCTATGATTGGAAAGAGGACGGACGGGCCAGGCGTGTATCCAGCCGTATGCTGCCATTGACCGCCACCGGTTCGCGTCCGCAGACGACCGACGTTATCTGTCCGCTGGAAGGGTGAGTAGAGACAGAAATGCATAACAATGCGTTGACCATTACCGTACTTGGCGGTACCGGCTTTGTCGGCCGGCGTCTGTTGTCGCGCCTCGCGGCAGATGGTCACCGGCTGCGTGTGCCCAGCCGCAGTCCGCAGCGCTATCGCGAGGTCGGCCTGATTCCGAACGTAAGCTTGTATGCCGCCCGGATCAATGACCAGCACGAATTGTCAACGGCAGTACAAGATGCCGATGCGGTGGTCAATCTGGTCGGTATCCTGAACGAGTCCGGCCGTTCCGGTGCCGGTTTCCACCGTGCTCATGTGCTGCTGGCCGATCGTTTGATCGATGTGTGCAGAACCGCCGGCGTACGGCGTGTGCTGCAGATGAGCGCGCTTCGTGCGGGCGAGGGAACCAGCCACTATCTGCAAACCAAGGGCGTGGCCGAGCGTCACCTTCGGGATGCAGGCGATGCGGGCGATTTGGATTTGACGCTGTTCCGTCCGTCGGTCATTTTTGGGCCCGGCGACAGTTTCTTCAATCGCTTTCACGGCTTGCTGAAGCTGACACCGGTTTTGCCGCTGGCCCGGCCACATGCACGTTTTCAACCGGTTTACGTGGGCGACGTCGCCGAAGCCTTTGCACGTGCATTGGGCGATACGGCTACCCATGGCCAAGCCTATGCGCTATGCGGTCCGCACAGCTACTCATTGCGCGAACTGGTGGCCTATACCGCGGCCTGCAGCGGCCTTAGCCGTCGGATTATCGGCCTGCCGGACTGGCTGAGCAGAATTCAGGGTGCGCTGATGGATTTTGTCCCGGGCAAGCCGTTCTCATCCGATAACTACAAGTCGCTGCTGGTGGATTCGACGGCGAAAAAAAACGGTTTCGGCTATTTCCGAATACGTCCACACAGCATCGAATCGATTGTGCCAGCCTATCTCGGAAACAGCAGGCATCAGCAGCGCCTGAGACGTTTCCGCCGCCATGCCCGGCGCCGGTTCGAGTAGCGCTGACGGGAATGCCATCATGACCGGTGCACAGATTTACCTGGTCGGCGGTGCGGTGCGCGACGAACTACTCGGACTTCCGGTTCGCGAACGCGACTGGGTGGTGGTTGGGGCCGACCCCGACTATCTGTTGTCTCGCGGCTATCGTCAGGTTGGCGCGGATTTTCCGGTTTTTCTTCATCCGCAGAACGGCGACGAATATGCGCTGGCAAGACGGGAACGGAAATCCGGCCACGGTTATCACGGGTTTGCGGTCGACTTCGCACCCGATGTGAGCCTGGCGGAAGATCTGGAGCGCCGCGATCTCACCGTGAATGCAATTGCGCGCGATGCGGACGGCAATCTGGTCGATCCCTGTGGCGGTCTGGCCGATTTGGAAAACCGGTGGTTGCGCCATGTTTCACCGGCCTTTGCCGAAGACCCGCTGAGGGTGCTGCGCGCGGCCCGGTTCCACGCCCGGCTTGGGCCGCTGGGCTTTCGCGTTGCCGATGAGACGCTGGCGCTGATGCGGGAAATGACGGCATCCGGCGAACTGGATACCTTGACCCCGGAACGGGTCTGGTTGGAAATTCGAAAAGCGCTGGAAACCGAGCGGCCGTCGCTGTTTATCCGTTCGCTCAAGGCATGCGGCGCGCTGCGGGTGATTCTACCCGAGGTCGACGCGCTGTTCGGCGTACCCCAGCGGGCCGAGTACCACCCGGAAATCGATACCGGCGATCACCTCTGCCTGGCCCTGGATATGGCCGCCCGGCTCAACGCACCGACTGAGAGCCGCTTCGGCGTGCTTTTGCACGATCTCGGCAAAGGCATAACGCCCGCCGATGTACTGCCTTCGCACCGTGGCCACGAGCGTGCCGGTCTGCCGCTGGTTGCTGCGGTCTGCCGCCGCTATCGCGTACCGAAGCCTTATCGTCGGCTGGCAGAACGGGTGTGCGAACACCATCTTCGTTGTCACCGAATATTGCAGGCGCGTCCGGCCACGGTGTTGAAGTTGCTGGAACAACTGGATGTGTTTCGGCGGCGAGCGGAGTTCGAGTGGTTTTTGACCGCCTGCGAAGCCGACTACCGCGGCCGCCAGGGTCTGGCCGACCGGCCCTATCGTCAGGCCGACTGGCTGCGTGCGGCTGCAAATGCGGCGCGCGGGGTGTCGCGCGAAGGCCTGGACGGTCTGGACGGCGAGGAGATTGCCGAACTATTTCATCGCCGGCGGCTTGATGCGATTGGCCAGGAACGTGTCCAGTGGGCCGAGCAGGCGGCCCCGGGCGAGACGGCTGACGACGAATCCGGTGATTAGCCCGGCGCCGTTGGCACCAAGATCCCACAACTCGCTGGCGCGGTAGGTGGTCAGTGCCTGCAATCCTTCCAGCAGGCTTGAAATCAGCAGCAGTGCCAGCAGCACCAGCCCTTTGAGCGATCCGTGCAGTTCGCAAAACCATGCGCAGATCACCGCCCAGACCAGCCAGTGTGCAAATTTGTCGGTATGTTCCGGCCCGTCGACAGCCGGAAGCTGGGTCAGCATCAGAACCGCGACCGTCGCCAGCATCAGCAGGCCGAGTGCGTTCCACAGTTTGAAATAATGAAACGGTCTGCTCATAGCCGGTGCCGCCGGTCGTCCAGAAAGCCGGGCAGGTCGATATCCAGATTGCGGTTGAATGCGATGATCTGGAAGCGCTCTCCCATCGCGCCGGGAAGGGTGAGCTGCCTAATCTGCCGGGCCAGTGCATAACGCTCGGTCTCTTTCAGTGCTGCCAGCCGGTCTTCCATATAGTCGGCCGCGGTTTCCAGAATGAATGCGGCCTGGGTAGCGTAGCCGGACAGTTCGAGCCCATGGGCAACACCGGCTTGCGCTACCGCGGTAAAGTCCACCGACGCGGTAATATCCTGCAGCCCTGGCCAGAACAGCGGATCGTCGTGTACCCGATGGCGGTAGTGGCAGCGCAGCGTGCCGTGCTGACGATCCGGGTGATAGTAGGCCGCACGCGGGTAGCCGTAATCGGCCAGCAGCAGCAGTCCGTGCGCGAGCCCGTCGGCGAAGTCTGCCAGCCAGCTGCCGAGCTGCGGGTGAAGTTCCGATTCATAGCCTGCGGCAAGCGGCTGCGGTAAGGACGCCAGTACGCCTTCGACGATCTGCTGCAATGACGGCTCGGCCGGACTCCAGATCAATTGCAATTGATCCGCCGGGGCTGCAACCCGCTGCTGTTCGATACCGGCCGGGCTTAACCGAAAACGTTCCGCCGGCAACGCATCGATCACTTCGTTTGCCAGTATCACGCCGTGAAAATCGCTCGGTGGCCGGTCGATCCAGCGTACCCGGCCGGCCAGTTCCGGCACCTCCGATTGAAGCCGTTGCTGCTGCCGATCCCTGAGATCGCCGCTGCGCTCCAGAATCCAATACCGGCGCGGGGGTGTGTTGCTCAGCTCGCGCAGCAACCCCGCTGCGAGCGCGCCGCTGCCGGCACCGATCTCCAGAATGTCGTATCGGGTCAAGGCCTCGGCACAGGCTTGAATGGTTACCGCCAGGCTGTGCGCAAAAACCGAACCCAGTTCCGGGGCGGTAATAAAATCACCACCAGCCCCGAGCTTGGTCAGCCCGGCGCTGTAGTAACCCAGGCCCGGCTGGTACAGGGCCATTTCCATAAAATCGGCAAAACCGATCGGCCCCTGCTGCTGAATGCGGGCCTGGATTTTCGCCTGCAGTTGCCGGCTCCACCGCTTGAGCTCGGCTTCCGGTTCCGGCAGGATGTGCGGTTCATGATTGGCGCGGAATGACATGGCGCCACAGTGTTATCGAGAGTTCGTTCAATGTCCAGCCAACAAACCGGCTCTGCTTTGATTACTGGTGCTGCGCGCCGGATTGGCGCTGCGATTGCACAGGAATTGCATGATCGTGGCCTGAATATCTGGCTGCACTACCGCTCGTCTGCGGAATCGGCAGTCGCGCTGGCCGGCGCGCTAAACGCCAGGCGGCCGGCCAGCGCGTTTCCGATTCAGGCCGATCTGCTGAAACTGGAGTCGATTGAGGAAATGGCTGCAGCGGTCAGTGACGCCGGACCGCTGGCGGTGCTGGTAAACAATGCCTCCGCGTTCTATCCGACGCCGATCGGCGAGGTCGGCGAACCCGAATGGGACGAGCTCTTTGGCAGTAATTTGAAAGGGCCGTTTTTTCTGACCCAGGCACTGCTGCCGGCGCTGCGGTCCGCGAACGGCGCGGTGGTCAACCTGACCGATATCCATGCGATGCGTCCGCTGAAACACCATCCGGTCTATAGCGCAGCCAAGGCCGGTCTCTTGATGATGACCCAGGCCCTGGCGCGCGAACTGGGTCCGGAAGTTCGCGTTAACGGTATCGCGCCTGGTGCGATTCTGTGGCCTGAAGAGCCGGTCTCGGCCGAGCAGCAGCAGCGTATCCTCGAGAAAACGGCGCTGAAGCGGCAGGGCAGGCCCGAGGACATCGCCAAGGCCGCCGCGTTTCTGGCTCTGGACGCGCCGTACGTAACCGGGCAGGTGATCGCCGTCGATGGCGGGCGCAGTCTGAATATGTGAGCGTTCGGCGCCCGTACCTCACAAAACCACGCCCGTAGCAGCGCCTTTAGGCGCGAATAACAAGCCGCTTGTGCCTGCTGCACGTTAAGGCCTAAAGACCCGCTGCATTAGATGGAACCGGTTTTCGGGCGACTACCCGCCGGCCAGCCGGTTGCCGTCATCGTCCGCATAAACCGGAATCTCGTAGTGGGTCTGGCCCAGCGAATGACTGCGCCGGCACGTTCTGATCATTCGGTTGCTGCCGGTGCTCTTGCGGCGTGAGCAGTTGACCTTCATCGCTTTCATGCCATAGCGCGAAATATAGTGGTCGGCCAGTTCCTGTGCGGCTTTTCGAGTCTCGGTATTTAACGCGTTGATCACCTGGTCAGCGGTTTCCTGATATTTTTCTTTTTTCGATTCGGCGGCGGCGGCCAGCCAGGCGTAGCCTTCGACATTGTCAATCGGGGTGCCGAGACCCATCACATACATGGTGCCCAGCACGTACTGGCTGTATTTGTCGCCCCAGCGGGCAGTTTTCTGAAAGCCGGCAAAAGCGGCGTCAAACTCTTCTTTGGCATACAGGTTGCTGGCCTGCTGAATAGATAGCTCGTATTCGTTGATTGAAATGCGTTGAGTGTCCGTTGACGCGACGGCGCCAAATGCCGCGCCGGCGATGCAAAGCGAAAGAACGGCCGCGATACCGTGCTGACTGCTGTTCATTGAAGTCGATCCTCTGTTGTCGAGTTTGATCCGTCCGATACCATTTAGACGCGCTGACGTACGAAATGGTTACTATCGCAAAATAGCGCCGCCACCGGACCTGCAGATAGTCATGGTGGGTATCAAAGAAAGCGGCCCGATCATCGCTGATCGGGCCGTAATGCAGGGAAAACAATCGATTGAACCTCGGAAACTGATGCTTCCGATTTGCGTCCAAACAGTCAAGAAATCTTTGGGAGAGTACCTGACCGCAACGATAGATTGCGGTATTCGCGGCATCAATTCATGTGCCGGAGGTCATGATTGTCCGAACCGCCGGAGCGGGCGCCGTGAAGCATGGCTTCTTGCGCGTTGCGCAAACCGCCAGGCTTCCCTTGGCTTGCTCTCCCGGTCGGGTGAGCGAGCAATGCGAGCGAGACCAGAAGGGCGAGCGGCACCAGAGGGGTCGTGCGTTAGTTGCACGTCGTAACCCCGGCTGGACAG
Organism: Lysobacterales bacterium; assembly: GCA_028289465.1. Taxonomy (GTDB): domain Bacteria; phylum Pseudomonadota; class Gammaproteobacteria; order Xanthomonadales; family SZUA-36; genus JANQPM01. The sequence continues at coordinate 14,803 of JANQPM010000073.1, forward strand.
TCTGGCGGTTTTCCGAAAGGAAAGAAGCTAGACTGGAAAGCCGTTAGGGTGTGCGATTGCGGTTTTCGTCCGCACGCGCTTAACGGTTCCGTCAGAAGGCTTCTTCACTATCGTGAAACCGCCCATCTGGCTTCGCCTGCACGCGCTTAACGGTTTCGTCAGAAGGCTTCCTCGCTATAGCGAAACCGCCGTCTGACTCCACCTGCGCTACGAAAGAAGCGGGCGCGAGACACCTTTATAGCCGGCATTCAAGGCCCCGGCGCATCTACCGCCGTGCCGGAATCGCTGCACCGGAAGCCGGCCGCAATACCGGGCGCAAACGAAACGAAGCCCGGCAAATACCGGGCTTCGTCACTACTCGATTCGGCGCTGAAATCGACCTTAGTTGATGTCCAGCAACTCCACTTCGAAGATCAGCAGCGCGGCCGGTGGAATCACTGGTGGGCGGCCCTGTTCGCCGTAAGCCAGCTCATACGGAATATAAAATTCGTACTTGCTGCCGACCGTCATGAGTTGCAGACCTTCGGTCCAGCCCGGAATGACCGCGTTCAACGCGAAACTGGTCGGCTCGTTGCGTTTGTATGAGCTGTCGAACTCGCTGCCGTCCAGCAGTTTTCCGCGGTAATGCACAGTGACCGAATCGCCGCTACCAGGACGCTCTCCGGAACCTTCGGCAATCACCCGGTACTGCAGGCCGGAATCGGTGACCCGGACCCCTGCTTTACTACGGTTCTTGGCCAGGAACTCGGTCCCTTCCGCCTGGTTCTGCGACTTCTCGGCATTGATCTTGGCCTGCGCGGCCGCGCGTTGCTGAGCCATGAAGTTCTCTCTGACTTCGCGCATCTCCTCATCGCTCAATTGCGATTCCTGTCCCTGATAGCCGGTTTCGATGGCTTCCAGCAGAACCGACATGTCGATATCGGCGCCCTGGTTCTTCAGCATGCGTCCGATATCCACACCGAACGTGTAACTCTGCTTTTTGGCATCCGTGTCCAGGTCCGCGGCAATGACGGCCGCCGCGCCGAAGATCATCGCCGCGGCCAGAATGCTACGGGGCAAAAACGATTTCATCTACTCCTCCTCGCCATGCGCTACTTCGCATGATTTCAACTATGCTGGCTTCAAAGACAGGCGTTTGACCGGATAGTTTCGGCCGGTCGGCGACATGACACACTTTGTTACCGGAAAGCCTTTCCGCCGCGCTAGCGGCAATTGGGTTTCAAACCACAAGCGGCGTATAATACCTGGTTTTTTGTGTTCAGCCTTGCCAAGGGAGAAATCATGGCGTTTACACAGCCGTACGGCGGCCAACTAAAGGAACTCTATGTTCCTGAAAATAATATTCTTTCGGAAAAATCGCATGCTTCAACCTTGAAGTCGTGGGATCTGACTGAACGACAGCTTTGCGATGTTGAATTGCTGCTTTGCGGCGGCTTTTCGCCGCTCGAAGGGTTTCTGGGCCAGGCCGACTACGAGGGGGTGCTGGAAAACATGCGTTTGGCTGACGGTACGCTGTGGCCGATACCGATTACTCTGGACGTGTCCGAACGCTTCGCCGCCGACCTTAGCGAAGGCGAGGAAATCGCATTGCGCGACCCGGAAGGCGTCGTTATTGCGGTCTTGTCGCTGTCGGATATCTGGCAGCCGGATCTGACCGCGGAAGCGCAAAAAGTATATGGCACGACCGATGACCGCCATCCCGCGGTCAATTATCTGAACCACCATGGCGGACGCTTCTACCTCGGCGGCAAATTGCGCGGCCTGCAGGCGCCGACCCATTACGATTGCCGCCATTTGCGTCATACCCCGGCAGAGTTGCGGGCCTATCTGGCGAAGATGGGCTGGCGCCGCGTGGTCGCCTTCCAAACCCGCAATCCGATGCACCGCGCCCATCAGGAACTGACCTTCAGGGCCGCACAGGAAACCCAGGCCAACCTGCTGATCCACCCGGTGGTCGGCATGACCAAGCCCGGCGACATCGACTACCTGACGCGGGTTCGCTGCTACGAAACCATGCTCGACCGCTATCCTGAACAGACCACGATGCTTAGTCTGCTGCCGCTCGCGATGCGCATGGGCGGTCCGCGCGAAGCCGTCTGGCATGCAATCATCCGCAAAAACTACGGTTGCAGCCATATTATTATCGGCCGCGACCACGCCGGGCCCGGCACCGATGCAAACGGCGAACCGTTCTATGGGCCGTTCGATGCACAGGAATTGCTGGCTATTCATCAGCAGGAAATCGGTGTGGAAATGGTGCCCTTTAAAGCAATGGTCTACGTGGAAGACCGCGCCCAGTACATTCCTGCGACCGAAGTCGAAGAGCACGAGAAAGTGCTGAACATCAGCGGTACCGAACTGCGGCGGCGCCTGTTCGAGGGATTGGAAATACCCGAGTGGTTTACTTTCCCGGAAGTCGCCAGCGAATTGCGGCGCAGCTACCCACCCCGCTCCAAGCAGGGGTTCACCGTATTCTTCACCGGCCTTTCCGGCGCCGGCAAGTCGACCGTCGCAAATGTGTTGATGATAAAGCTGCGCGAGATGGGCGACCGTCCGGTGACGCTGCTGGATGGCGACATCGTACGCAAAAACCTGTCTTCCGAACTGGGTTTCTCACAGGAGCACCGCAACCTCAACGTGTTGCGCATCGGTTTCGTTGCCAGCGAGATCACCAAGAATGGCGGCGTCGCGATCTGCGCGCCGATCGCACCCTATCAGGCTATCCGCCGCCAGGTGCGCGAAACCATCGAACCACTGGGCGGCTTTATCGAAGTGCATGTATCCACGCCGCTGGAAGTTTGCGAACAGCGCGACCGCAAAGGTCTCTACGCGAAGGCACGGCGCGGCGAGATCAAGCAGTTCACCGGCATCGACGACCCCTACGAGATGCCGGAGCAGGCGGAAGTGGTAATTGACACCCAGGAACTGAGCCCGGACGAAGCCGCGCTGAAAATCATCCTTCAATTGGAAGCGATGGGCCTGATCGCGATGCGCAAGAACGGCTGATCCCGATCGGCCCGCAATCTCCCACTACAGAGGTGGTCACTGCGTTATTGTAGGACCGCCTTTAGGCGCGAAATACCAGAGCTCGCATGTTTGGGCTATCCGGGACGCCACTTCGGACAATTGCTCCGGCGTTATCGCGCATCGCGCCCAAAGGCGCCCCTACGAAGGGCCGTCAGCTCGAAAACGATTCCGCAACATATCGCTTGGGCGGCCGCTCCAGCATCCAGTAGCACAACACCGGCACGACGCCGAGGGTCAGCACGGTGGACGCGATCAGGCCGGAGATAATCGACCAGGCCATCGGCGGCCACAGGGTGCTCTCGGCCAGGGTCAGCGGCAGCAGACCGGCCACCGTGGTCAGCGTGGTCAGCAGGATCGGACGGGTGCGGCGCGCAACCGCCTCCATCACCGCCTCGGCCTTTGATTGACCGCCATAGAGATTCCGGTCCACGAGATCGACCAGCACGATCGCGTTATTGACCACGATACCGACCAGCGCGACCACTCCGAGCAGCGCCATAAAGCCAAACGAATACCCGGTAATCAACAGGCCCGGCACCACGCCGGTAATGGCCAGCGGAACGGTAATCAGCACGATCCCGACCCTGCGGAAGGAATTAAACTGCCACAGCAGAAACAGCAGCAGCAGACCCAACCCGACCGGCAGCGTACGATAGAGCGCGGTATTGGCATCGCCTGACGATTCCTGCAGCCCGCCCGCATGCATTTCAACGCCCGGCCGCAGCGGCGATGCCTCGAGGTGCTGCAGGAGCTGCTGGTAAACCGTCGCGTAGGTGACATCCCGTTCCAGTTCGCTGAGCACTTTGATTGACGGCTGCAGGTTGTAGTGATGAAAAACCGCC
>JANQPM010000077.1 GCA_028289465.1 Lysobacterales bacterium
ACTGCGGGAATTCTGCGAACATCACAGTCTGCTGCCGCGAGGTATCCGGCTGGCACCCGAAGATATCTGGGACCGCATCGCGTTCATCCTGTCGGTGAAACTCGGCGACCCGCAGTTTTCCGGTCAGACCAAGGAACGGCTGTCTTCCCGGGACTGCGCGACCTTTGTTTCCGGTATCGTGAAAGACGCGTTCAGCCTGTGGCTGAACCAGAATGTGAACGACGGCGAGGCGATTGCCCGGCTTGCGATCAGCAACGCGCAGCGACGACTGAAAGCCTCGCGCAAGGTGGTGCGCAAGAAAATCACCAGCGGACCGGCACTGCCCGGCAAGCTCGCCGACTGCAGCAGCCAGGACCTGAGCCAGACCGAGCTGTTTCTGGTCGAAGGCGATTCTGCCGGCGGTTCCGCCAAGCAGGCCCGCAACCGGGAATTCCAGGCCATTCTGCCGCTGCGCGGCAAGATACTGAACACCTGGGAAGTCGATTCCGAAGATATTCTGAAATCGCAGGAAGTACACGATATCTCGGTCGCAATCGGCGTCGATCCGGGCAGCGAGGATATCAGCAACCTGCGTTACGGCAAGATCATTATTCTGGCCGATGCGGACTCGGACGGGCTGCATATCGCAACCCTGCTGTCCGCGCTGTTTTTACGCCATTACCGGGCTCTGGTGGACACCGGCCATGTGTTTGTCGCAATGCCGCCGCTTTACCGGATCGACGTCGGCAAAGAAACCTACTACGCGCTGGATGCGGACGAACGCAAGGGTATTCTGGAGCGGATTGCGGCCGAGAAAATTCGCGGCAAGATCACCGAAACGCGCTTTAAGGGCCTGGGTGAGATGAACCCGCTGCAGCTCAGGGAGTCGACCATCGACCCCGATACCCGCCGCCTGGTGCAACTGACCATTGACGACGCGCTGAAAACCGCCAAGGTCATCGACATGCTGCTGGCCAAAAAACGGGCCAGCGACCGCAAGGCGTGGCTGGAAGACAAGGGTGACCTGGCCACACTGTAGAACACAGGCCCCGACGGCTGCCGGGCCTGCAGGCTGAATGACACGACAAGCTGGATAACACGACGATGAGCGATATCACTCTGTCCTTTTCCGATCACGAGCAGGTGCCGCTGCGCGAGTACGCCGAAAAAGCGTATCTGGATTACTCCATGTACGTCATTCTGGACCGCGCACTGCCGCATGTCGGTGACGGCTTGAAACCGGTACAGCGGCGTATCGTTTACGCGATGAGCGAGCTTGGGCTGTCGGCCCAGTCCAAGCACAAGAAATCCGCCCGTACGGTTGGCGATGTGATCGGCAAGTTCCACCCGCACGGCGACAGCGCCTGCTATGAGGCCATGGTGCTGATGGCCCAGCCGTTCTCCTATCGCTATCCGGTCATCGACGGCCAGGGCAATTTCGGTTCGCCGGACGACCCGAAGTCTTTCGCGGCGATGCGCTATACCGAATCCAGGCTGACGCCTTATGCCAAATCGCTGCTGCAGGAACTGCAAATGGGGACGGTGGACTGGCAGCCGAATTTCGATGGCACGCTGAAAGAGCCCTGCCACCTGCCGGCGAGGCTGCCCAACCTGCTGCTGAACGGCGGCACCGGTATCGCGGTCGGCATGGCTACCGATATTCCGCCGCATAACCTCCGGGAAGTGGTCAGCGCCAGCATCCGGCTGCTGGAAAACTCGCGCACGCCACTGGCGGAGCTCTGCGAGCACGTCAACGGACCGGATTTTCCGACCCGGGCGGAAATCACCACACCGCGCGAAGATATCCTAAAAACCTACGAAACCGGCCACGGCTCGATCCGCATGCGCGCGGTCTGGGAACAGGAGAACGGCGAAATCATCGTCACCGCATTGCCGCACCAGGTTAGTCCGGCAAAGATTCTGGAACAGATCGCCCAGCAAATGCAGGCCAAGAAGCTGCCGATGGTCGAAGACCTGCGGGACGAGTCGGATCACGAAAACCCGACCCGCCTGGTGATTATTCCGCGCAGCAACCGGGTCGATACCGACCAGTTGATGAGCCATTTGTTCGCGACCACCGACCTGGAACGCAACTACCGGGTCAATCTGAATGTGATCGGCATCAACGGCAAGCCGCAGGTCAAGAACCTCAAGCAGTTGCTTTCCGAATGGCTGCAATTCCGCATGGATACGGTAAAACGCCGCCTCGAATTCCGCCTGGATCAGGTGGTCGACCGACTGCACATCTTAGACGGCCTGCTCATCGCGTTCCTGAACATCGACGAAGTGATTCATATCATCCGCAACGAGGACGAGCCCAAACCGGTTCTGATGAAACGCTTCGACCTGACAGGCACTCAGGCTGAAGCCATACTGGACCTGAAGCTGCGCCACCTGGCGAAGCTGGAGGAAATGAAAATTCGCACCGAGCAGCAGGAACTGGACGAAGAGCGGCAGCGTCTGGAAACCACACTGGGTTCGAAACAGCGCCTGAAGACACTGATCAAGAAAGAGCTGCTGGAAGACGCGGAAAAGTACGGCGATCAGCGCCGCTCGCCGCTGCGGGAACGGGACAGCGCGACAGCGATGAGCGAAACCGACCTGGTGCCGTCAGAGCCGATTACCGTCATCGTGTCCAAGTCCGGCTGGGTACGCGCGGCCAAGGGGCATGAGATCGACGCGGCCGGCCTGAACTACCGCGCCGGCGACGAGTTCCAGCACGCAGCGCTGGGCCGCAGCAATCAATTGGCCGTATTTCTGGGCTCCAGCGGGCGCAGC
>JANQPM010000090.1 GCA_028289465.1 Lysobacterales bacterium
GGTCGGCTCGCCGTCGATTTGGCGGCTGATGTTGCGTGCTGCCTGCCGGCCCTGGCGTTCCGCGAATTGCGCGGTTGCCGGCGAGATGCTTTGGTCGTAGGCGTTCGGTATCCATGCACAATCGCCGATGGCCCAGATATTGTCAACCGTCTTGACCCGCATATCCGGTTCGGTCACAAGGCGCCCCTTCTCTTTTGGCGCATCCAGGCTTTTGACCAGTTCGGTCGGCGTATTGCCGATGGTGCAAATCACCGTTCCGCCCTGAATGGACCGGCCCGACCGGGTATTGACGCCGTTCCGGTTAACCCGGTTCACGCGTTCGTTCAGCACTAGGTTGACACCGGCTTTTTGCATACGCTTTTGCGCGAACAGGCGCAACGGCTCACTGACTTCCGGCAGAACCTGCTCCCCTGAATGCACCAGGTGTACGCTGATGTCCCGATCCTCGATACCGGGAAAATACTTCAGGCTGTGACGGGCCAGGTCGTTGATTTCGCCAGCCACTTCGACACCGCTGAAGCCGCCGCCGACCACCACGAAAGACAATAGCCAGCGTTTCTCGTCCGCATCCGCACAGGTATCAGCCTGCTCCAGCTTCTCCATAACCTTGGCGCGCATTGCGATGGCATCACCGACAGTCTTCAGCGGCAGCGCGCAGGAAAGCATACCCGGGATCATCGACAAATTGACCTTGTTGCCGACCGCGAGAACCAAGTAGTCGTACGGCAGATATTCGCTGTCGCCGGTGTATTTGCGGACCCGGATACGATGGCATTCCGGGTCTATTGCCAACACTTCTTCGTTACGACACCGGACACCGCGCAGCAGTTGGCGCAGCGGAGCGGCAATGGCCCGAGGGTTCAACGACGAACCGGCCACATCGGCCAGCAGCGGCTGGAACACCATATGATTTTCGCAGGCGAACAACGCGATGTCTGCCGTTGGCTGCAGGCGCCTGAGTTCGCGCGCACAGCGCACACCGGCGAAACCGCCGCCAACGATAATGATTTTCCGCCCCTGGCGGGTCATCGCGATTCCGAGACCATTTCACCCATCTGTTTTGGTTCACTGCCCTGTGCCGCCGGGCCAAAAAGACCGCCTTAACCCTTCAAAGCTTACAAGATAGCGTGGGCACCTGGCGACTGCCGGAGATCGACGTCTTCAGCGAGCGGCACGGTACGGAATAAAAAAAGCGGCCCGGTCACCCAGGCCGCCTGGTTTGACGAGAACCATCTACTGTCTGACTAGTTAGTCGTCATCATCGCCGTCATCATCGTCGTCGTCTTCGAAGTCATCCGCTTCTTCGACCGCGCGGACCGCGTTGACAAAGCCGTGACCCGTGCCGAAATCGGCGCCGGTATCGAAACCGGCGGTAGCCGGATCGTCCATATCGTCCGCGGTTGCTTCAAGCAGCCGATAGAGCTGATCGGGCGTCAACTCATCTTCTTCTTCCAGAATCAATGCGGCCAGACCGGCAACATGCGGTGCGGACGCGGAAGTACCGAAGAAATTCGGGAAACCGTTCGGTTCGTCCGTACCGGGTACCGGGAACGACAGATCAGAGCCGAAGAACGTGGTATCGCCGCCGTCGGGGCCGACGATTTCAGGTTTCAGCCGTATATCCGGGGCAATCCGGTTGCCGGCCAGGTCGAACAGGATCGGCGTCGGCCCGGCAGACGAGAAGCTGTTCAGGCAAGCCGGAACGCAGTTTGAGTTGAACGCGGCGGTGTTAAACCAGGCCGCAGCGCCAACAGCTTCCGCGCCGGCCGCATTGGCGTGGCCGTAAACCGTGCCGCTGTTGGTCGCGAACTCGTCAACCGTGGTCGGACCCTGATCGAAATAGACATACTTCATAAATGACGGCGCCGGGCCTGAAAACAGCTCGATACCGATTTCAACCTGCACCGGCGGACCGCTGTTGAACACCCCGAAGACTTCAATCGGGTCGCCGCCGACATTGACCGCAAAACCACCCAGGCCGATAAAAATACCACCCGGCAGATACAGGACTATGTCGACATCGCTGGCAGAACCCGGCGCGCCGCTGACGGACGCATAGGGTTCATCCCACTGGAAAGAGAAGGTCGTGGACCCGGTGCCCAGCGTGATGGTCTGCAAATCATCGACCCCGGGGCCGGGATCGAAATCGTGCCGTTCGCCGCCAAACACACCGAGAACTCCTGATGGTCTGAAGGTACTTTCATAGGCGTTGCGTGCGTTGTTGCCAGCGGATGAGAAATAGGCCACGCCCTGCGCTTTCACCGTGTCCACCGCTTGCGCGATGATGCCATCCTGGAACATCGGCTCCCGGAAATAGATGATATCGTCAACGATAATATCGCTGTTGCCGGCATTGGCCAGTTCGATAATGCCATCGGCGAAATCCGCCTGGCCGTTGAAGGCCGTGTGGAACGCCTGACGAGCCGCCGGAGCCACATCGTGAATAAGCTGCATCATTCCTCTGCCTTCGTCAGAAGCGGGACAGGCAGAATCGTCCAGCACGTTGATCCTGTTGGCTTTCGGTAAATCTTTCGTTGCGATATCCGTCGCAGCACCGCCAAGGCAGTCGTAGCTGTCCGACAGCACGCCTACCGTTACGCCGCGGCCTTTAAGCTCTTCTTCGCGACGGACCTCGTCCGAACCTTGCGCGACGTCGCCCTGAGTGGTGACCAGACCGCGGTTGGTCGTCGCCGCTGCAGGTCTGACAAACTGCAGCGATGCGGTATTGGCCAGGTCCTCAAGCGCGGAAACCGGAAACGCGCCGGAAACCACCAGGCCCCTCTGCTTGCCGTTTTTCAGGCCCATGCTTTGCATGTCCCGCAATAACGCCGCGCCGTCGCTGGCGGCTACTGCATCGACAATCACCATGCCTTTGCTGTGTATCATCGGATTCGCTGCGCTGAGCTGCGATGCCGCGCCGGAATTGCTGCGCAGACCGGCCGACGTCGATGCCTTGGATTTGCCGCTCGAGCCGGCGTACAGACCGGCCAGATCAGTACCGAGCTTTGAGGCAATGCCGGATTTCATATCCGATTGCGCGTAGCTCAGTGAAACTAAAGACAAACACAGAACAGCAGTTCCCGCTGCTCTGAGCAGAACGTTGGAAAATTTCATATTCCCTCCCTAGATATAAAGTGCGGGGTATAAATACCCGCTAAAGAAATAACCCCGGTCATCACCCCTTGTCGCAGCAATGATTTTCCAAGGTCGTGCCAAAACGCCTTATTCAGATATAACTCATGGGCCAAGTTGGTGCAACTGTACGGGCTGATTCGGGTGGAAGTGCCACTTTTCTGCGCGACATTCGAATCCGGGAAGCGCATATCGGCGATTGCCAGTCTACAGTCGACCATACTCGCCTGATGCCGGAGTCAAAAGGGTTTCGGTGGCGCAGTGCTTTTTCAGTGCGGTCATCGGCGCTCAACGACCGGTTTCCCGCCACCGGACTTGTGATTCACCGGCAGCGGTCTTAACATCCCGACAGCGGGCGGGAGTAGTTCAATGGCAGAACCTCAGCTTCCCAAGCTGATGATGCGGGTTCGATTCCCGTCTCCCGCTCCAGCTTTTTTGCCATCATGAACATTCCGGCTGCGACGGGCCTGATATTCAGGGCATTTGTACCGCCTGCGAAGTGCGCACCAACCTAAAAAGGTATTATTTGCAGCAAATTGTTGCGTACGATAGTATTCGTAGAAAAGGCCGAGCCTTTCGAGGCGGGAGTTCGATATGAGACTACTGTCTACGATCATCACTACCATTGCGCTGATGTGCGTCAGCGTCACCGGCGTTCCCGACACGGACTACCAGCGGACCCAGGAGCTGGCCGACAAGCTGTTCGATGACGGCAAATACAAGGCGGCTGAAAAACATTACAAGACATTGGGCCGGGTCGGCGATAAATATGCGCAGTATCGGCTTTCGGTGATCTACCACCAAGGCCTTAACAGCCGCAGAAATCTGCCGGAGGCCTATGCCTGGGCCCACGTCGCGGCAATGAACAACCACCAGGGACTGGTCGAACACCGGGACCAGGTCTGGGCATCTATCCCGGCGGCACAGCACACGGAAAGCAAGAAGAAGGCCGAACGTTTTGAGAGCCTTTATTCAGATATCTCAATCGCGCGCCGACTGGAGCGTGCCAGTCGCCAGCGCTTGAATTCGTGTACCGGATCGCGGGTCGGAAGCACTTGTGAATCGGTTTACGCGGCCGCAATGCCACGCGCAGCCGGAATAGCCGCCGGTGGCGCCGGCGACACCGGATCGTCGGCGGCCAGAGTCGGCGTCGGCAGCGAGTCAGGAGCCAGTTCCGGCGGTGAAGCGCGTAACGTGGAGTACTATCAGGACCTGCGCGACACAGTGCGCGAAGTCGGTACCTATATCGACGGACGGGGCCAGGTGGAACTGGGCGAATTCAAAGTGATTGAAGACGGAGAACCGCAGAACGAAACCAAAGAAGATCCGCCCTGAGTTCGACTACAAAGTCGTTCGGATCACCTGCGTACCTAGTTTTTCAGGACGATTTGCAACACTCGCGAAATTACGATAGCATTCGTACACTATTTACCGTCTTTACTACGCCCTAGCAGGATTGGAGTACCGGATGAGATTGTTATTGAGCGTGATCGCGCTGGCTGTAGCGTTGGGTTTCAACGCGTTTACCCACGCCGGAAGCTTGTACAAAAAGAACCAGGAAATTGCCGATAAACACTTCCTGGAAGGCAACTACAAAGAAGCTGAAAAGCGATACAAAAACCTCGGACGGGTGGGCGACAAATATGCCCAGTACCGTCTGTCACGGATTTATCTTGACGGCCTGGCCGGACGTAAAAGCCTGTCGGAAGCCTATGCCTGGGCGAACCTTGCGGCCAAGAACAAGCATCCGGGATTGGTCGCATTTCGCGACCAGATCTGGGAATCCATTCCGCCGGCGCAACGACAGTCTGCGAGGAAAAAGGCCGACCGCTTCGAAGGCCTCTACTCCGACATAGCCATCGCGCGCAAGGTGGAGCGCGCCAGCCGGCAACGGCTGCGCTCATGCACCGGTTCGCGTCTGGGCACCAGTTGCGAATCCGTCTACGCAGCATCTATGCCGCGCGCGGTGGGGATGGCTCCCGACGGCGTCTTTGCCGACAGCGGCATCGAATCTACCACGGCCTCGGCCCAGATCGGCACCGGCAGTGAGTCGGGCGGAACTTCCGGCGGGGAAATCCGTAACGTGGAATACTATCAGGGCCTGCGCGAAACGATCGCTTCGCTGGAAGCGTATATTGCAGCGCATGAACAAGGCCAGGTTGAACTGGGCGAACTCAAGGTGATCGAAGACGAAAACGATAAGCCGAAGGAAGCTGACGAAAAATCTTGATGTCCTGACCCCAAAACCATAACCTGGAATCGAAAACCCCGGCACCGGCCGGGGTTTTTCCGTTGCGAACCCGCTAATCCAGCGAAACGAATACCGAATCGAGCCAGTCGGAATAAAACTGCCAACTGTTTATCGGCAGAATATGCGCCTCGCGCGTGCCGGCATATACATCTTCGACACCTTGATGCCAGGCCAGCCCGAGTTCGGTAGTCAGATTGCGCAGCACATCGCCCGGATTTCGCTGCAGTTCCTCATGCTCCACGGTCAGATATTTCAACGGCACGCCGGCCTGGCTTTGGGTCAGCAGGTCCAATTGCGCCGTGTAATACTCAGCCATGTCTTCCAGGTCGGCATATGCTTCAAACATCCACGATACCGCCATGTCTTTCGCGTTGCGGGTCAGCACAATCATCTTTGCCTGCGGAAAATAGCGATAGATGCTGGGCAGCGATTCTGCCGTCAGCCACATACCGTCCACCAGCATTGCATCCTGCCGTAACGGTGACAGCGACGATTTGAGCTTTTTCCAGTACCGGCGCCGGGCCAGCAGAATATCCGCCTCACGCAGGTTGGACAGCGGGTCCCTGCCCTGCGGATGGGAGACCGCAAGGCGGCGCTCGGATTGCCGTACCGCGCTGTCATCGACGAGCTGAATCTGCGGGTGCCAACGCAATGCGCTGAGCAGGCGCCGCCGGCCGCTGCCCGGCCACGCGAAGAGAAATACCGGATCGGCACGCCCGTCATCCGGCGCCTGCGGTGGCCAGGACCAAGCGACTTCGCGGCTCATCGCCGTTTCCGCCGGCTGATTCTGTTCGACTCTGAGCGGCACTTCCGAACGGATTTTCATCGTATCGGCAAGTACATGGGAAACGGCCAGCAGTCTTTCCCAGGCTGACTGGTATTTCTCCTGATGATGCATCACCTGCGCATCGACGCAACTGACCCGCCGACGCTGGCTGGCGGTCAGGTCCGGCCGCCGGCGCAACTGCGCCAGCAGATCGGATGCGGCAGACCAGTCCTGTGTCACACTTAGGCGCGCAAGCTGAAGAAGCTGCGCTTCAACCGGCGGCGTATCCATAGCCAGCAGTTTGTCCAACTGAGACACAGCGGCGGCATTTTCGGATTGCGCAAACAGGATACGCGCGAGCAACAGTCTTGCATCAGCCGGCACGTCGGCCGCCGTCAGCAGCGGCTTGACCAGATTCAGCGCCTCGTCGATGCGGCCCAGATGAAATGCGGTCTCGGCGAGCAGCAGTCCGGCCTTCGGCAAGTCCGCATCGGATTCCACGATAGGCCGAAGACGACTGTACGCGTCCCGGTAGCGTTCCTGCTCATAGAGATAACGCGCATAGGACAAGCGTACATCGTGGCGGTCGGGTGCTACATGCAATGCCCGGAGAAACAGATTCTCGGCTGCCCTTCCATCACCGATACGTGCAGTCAGGCGCGCCAGGCCGCCCAGCGTGTCGGCAGTCTCCACCCCTTGGTCCAGTACCGACCGGTAGTTTTCCACCGCGCCTTCAAAATCACCGATCTTTTCGCGGGCGTTGGCATGCAGTTGCAACAGTTCGATATTGGACGGCGACCGTTCCAGCGCGTTCTTGAAACACTGGGCGGCAAACGCCGCCTGGTTCCGAGACATAAAAGCGCGGCCCAGTTGCATCTGGGCACCGGCGTTTTCCGGTTCCAGTTGCACCGCCTGCTGCAGGTAGCCGATGGCATTGGCCGCCTGCTCCTGTTCCAGCAGGGCTATACCGAGGTTTACCAGTGCGGGGGCGTGATCCGGCTTCGCGCGTAGCGCGATACGGGCGGCGTTCTCAGCCGTCGCGTAATCCCTGTTCAGCAAATGACAGTATGCAATGGCGGTTTGCGCTTCGGTGTAATTGGGGTCCAGGTCGACAGCTTTGCCGAAAGCGGCAAGCGCGTCCGGCAGATCCTGGCGCTGCAGCGCGACGCTGCCCAGCGCATGGTGATAGGTCGCGTTCTGCGGATGGATCTGCACGGCCCTGCCGATATGCTCGGCAGCTTCGTCTAAGTCATTCTGCTGCCGGCAGACCAGCGACAGCATAAACAGGACTTCCGGGTTATCCGGTTCGTCCTCGAGCATTTGCCGAAACAAGCTTTCAGCTTCCGACCACCGGCCGGCGCGATAGTGTTCAAGCGCCTGTTCAATCATCTGCAATACCTAAAGCCAGTCTGTTTTCTAATGGTTGCCGCGAAACTGCTCGACCAAATAAGATTCGATCCAGCTATTCAGACGCCAGCTTTCGAGAAAGCCGCAGTGCCCGCCGTGTGTGGTTACTCTCAAACGCAATGCCGGATTTTCAGGCAGATCGAAAAAGTCTTCGACCGGAATAACCGGATCGTCCCCGGCGGTAATGATCGTTGTCGGAACCTCGAGCCGTCGAAGATAGTCGCCGATCACCGAATACCCGTCCAGATAGGCTTCCAGACTAGGAAAATCCGTATACTGGCTGATCAAATATGCAGTCTGTTCGCGCAGATTGTCTATTCTAAACCATTCAGAAAAGTCATACAGGCCCGGGAAGCAATCTTGTTTAAGGCTCAGCGACCGGCGCCACTTGCGGATAAAGTAGCGCTCGTATATCCGCGGGCCGCGCTCCAGCGCATTCAGTACCTGATGGGGATTAATCGCCGGACTGACGGCGACCACCCGCCGCAGTGGAATATCGCGCCTGCCGGCTTCCACTGCGACCCGCAAAGCGAAATTGCCGCCCAGCGAAAACCCGCCCAGATAGACAGGGCGGTCGTCTATACGCCGGCAAATGTCCTCAACCGCGTTGACGACCTCCGGCAGCCGGCAGGAGTGAAAAATTTCCTCGTTTAAATGATGCGAATCGCCGTGATCGCGGAAGTTGAGTCTAAAAACCGACAAGCCGGCATTGAACAACGCCGCGGCGGAGGACAGCAGATAGTTGGATTCGGCGCTGCCTTCCCAACCGTGAAACAAAATGGCCAGCCCTAAACCGGACGGATTGGGCGAATAGAACCCCTCCAGCCGAATGCCGTCGCCGCCGTCCAGCAGCCATTTTTCCGCATCTGTACAGAAAGATCCGGTACGCCGCCGAATCAGCACGCGGCGAATCGGGCTGCTGTTCATCAGCGACTGGAAATGCGGGCTGCGCATGCCGAGCGGCGGCCGAAAGCGCGGCTCCATCAGCCGCTCCGGCGGAGAATTAGCCGGCTGCCGATTCATACGCTTCCAATGTCCGCCGATGGACGGTATCGGCCAAACCTCGCCGGTCATAATCGCTGCTGTCTATCGGCGGCAGGATAGTGATCTGTGCGTCGGTCGCGCGCTCGCCGAGCACACGGAAGAAATTCCCGACGATAGTCT
This sequence comes from Lysobacterales bacterium, assembly GCA_028289465.1. Taxonomy (GTDB): domain Bacteria; phylum Pseudomonadota; class Gammaproteobacteria; order Xanthomonadales; family SZUA-36; genus JANQPM01. The sequence continues at coordinate 8,721 of JANQPM010000090.1, forward strand.
CGTTCTGCCGAAAGCTGATGTCCAGATGCAGCCGGCCGTCGCGCGAATAGCGTATGCATATCGGCTGAACCGGGGTTTGTGTTTCGATCGCCGCCTTGAACAACCGCGCATGATAGCGCTCCACGGTCTGACCCGGAAACACCCGGCTCTCGGGAAACACCGCTGACCGGCCACCGACTTTCAGATGCGCGATGACCGCATCGGAGGCCCCCTTCATGGAATCGCCGCTGCCGCGACGGTGAAATACGGTACCGGCAAGCGCCGCCAGCCAGCCGACCACAGGCCAGCGACGGATTTCCGCTTTTGCGACAAAACTCATCTTGCCCAGGGAGTGCAGCAGTGGAATATCCAGCCACGAAATATGGTTGGCGGTAACAAACAGCGGCGCATCGGCCAGATGACCCGTAACCTGAATACGAAACCCGAAAATCCGGCAAAGGGTCTTCGACCACCAGCGCAGCATCCGCTCGTCCAGTGCGCAGCCGCCGGCCGGAATGGCCCGGCCGACGCGATTGAAAGTCGCAATCGTCAGCGGAACGCCGATAAGCAAATGCAGAACAATAAACGGCAGCCGAAGCAGAAACCGAAGCGGTTTCAGTACGCCTTCGGCGGCTGAAGGCTGCGGCTGGCTATTCACCGCTGCCATCAGCGATCGGACTCCGGACTGTGCTCGGGGCCGGGAATCACGCTGACCGTCAGCCTCGCAACGCTGATCAGGCGCCCGTCCGGCCGGAAAATGCGGGTCGACCAGACATGCAGGCTGCGGCCGATATGGTCGGGACGGGTAATACCGACAACGACGCCCGAGGTCGCCGACCTGACATGATTGGCATTGACCTCAATACCCACTGCCCGTCGGTTATCCGGCCCGACGACCAGCGCTGCGGCAAAACTTCCCAGGGTTTCCGCCAAGACGACCGAAGCGCCCCCATGCAATAATCCATAGGGTTGTTTGGTGCGTTGGTCCACCGGCATTTCCCCAGCCAGCCAGGTAGGGCCTATCGCGCTGAGGCGGATACCGATATGGCCCGGCAAACAAGCTTGCAACTGCCGATTCAGCGCGAGCAGATCGGTATGCAGTGCGGTGAGGTTAATTTTCATGCGTTGTCGACCCTATCCGAGCGCTGCCGGATCGTTCCTTTGGGTGTCTTTCGGCTTCTTTCACGGCAGGCTTAAACGAACGAAGCGAACGCGACCGGGCCTGCCAAATCCAAGCCAGCGAGGATACCATAGCCGCATGACTTTTAGTGCGGGAGCTCTGGAAATGGCCCGCAATGCCCCAATCTGTGAATACGACCTCGAACCGGTGAAAAGGAATGCCTGTTGAGCGAGCATAAAGTGACCATACGCGGCAGCGGCCGGGCGTTTCTGGTCAGAGAAGGCGAAACCGTGTTGAGCGCTGCGCTGCGTCAGGGCGTGATGTTGCCATATAGTTGCAAGAACGGCACCTGCGCCAGTTGCAAAGGGCAATTGATCAGCGGGCAGGTCGACTATCCTTTTCACCCGCCGATGGCGCTGGACGAAACGGATAAAGCCGGCGGTGGAATACTCTGCTGTCAGGCCTCGCCGAAAACCGACCTGACCATTGCCGTTCGCGAAATTGAAGCCGTCCGGGACATCCAGATCAGAACGCTGCCGGCGCGTGTGATCTTAAAGGAATATCTGTCCTCGACGGTGGTTCGTCTGTTGCTGCAATTGCCGAAATCGCAGCGCTTGCAGTTTTTGTCCGGCCAGTACATCGACATCCTGCTGCCCGGCGGCAAGCGGCGGGCATTTTCCATTGCCAGCTCCTCGCAGCAGGAGGCAACGCTGGAATTGCACATTCGGCATGTTGACGGCGGCGGCTTCACCAGCTTTGTGTTTGACGAACTGAAGGAAAAAGGCATTCTGCGCCTGGAAGGCCCGCTGGGCACGTTTTTCATACGCCACGACCAACCGCAACGGCCGATCATCATGATGGGCGGCGGTACCGGCTTTGCGCCGCTCAAAGCGATGGTGGAAGAACTACTGGCCAAGAACAACCGCCGCCCGGTAATGCTGTACTGGGGCGTGCGGAACCGGGAAGAACTGTATCTGGACGAACTGCCGCGCCGGTGGCAGCAGACCCATGAGCATATTCGCTATATTCCGGTGCTCTCCGAACCCCGCCCTGAAGACCGATGGACCGGCGCGACCGGCCTGGTACACCAGTGCGTGCTGGCGGACCACGGTGCGTCAATATGCGATTTCGACGTTTATATGAGCGGGCCGCCGATCATGATCGATTCCGCCCGGCACGCCTTTGTCGAATCCGGTCTGCCCGAAGAGCGGCTGTTTTACGATTCCTTTGAATTTGCGCCGGATGTGCCGGTAGCGGTATTGGCAGAGCCGCACTAGGCACTCGGCGTGCCATCGCCTTCGGCGGACTCATCCGAAGTCAGGCGAGGCACCGGACCGCCGAGACGCTGGCCTAATACCGGCAGTGCCTGCGGCGCCTCGCCCTGCTCCATTCGAAGCGCGTTGCGGAAGCAAATCATCGCCGGTTCGAGTTCGCCGTGCCTTTCCAGTACCTCGCCGAGGGCGGTATAGGCGCCGATACTGGGGTCGAGCTGCAGACTGGTTTGCAAATAGTCCTTAGCCTTACCCCAAAGCTCGTCCGACACGCACAGGCGTCCCAGCGCCAGGTGCAGGGCCGCATTCTGACCGTGCAGCGCCAGCCATTTCTCGCATTGGCTGATTCTGCGGCTGACATCCCCGCTTGCCGCATGGCCGTAGTGCTCGATCAGCCGGTCGTCCCATTGTTCGCGCAGTCCGGCACGCAAGATCGGCTCGGCGATATCCGCTGCGCCCAGCTTCTCCGCCCGGGCGCTGAAACAGGCCACCAAATCACCGCTGCGGCGCAGTGCCTTCGGCAACTTTTTCCAGCGTCGCTGTAACTCGCTGATATCGTTGCTGCCGGCGAGCTCGTTCTGCGCGGCCAGCCGGCGCAACTGGGCCGCCTCGTCGTCATCAATCAGGTTCGCCTTCAGCAAGGCCGGAATCAGATTGATGGTCTGCTGCCATCGGCCCTGTTCACGATAGCAGCGGGCCAGTAATTCCAATACCTGCGGGTGCTTGCGGCGGCGCTGATGAAGCGCGGCAAGAATCTCTGCCGCCGCATCATAGTCGCCATTGGCCACCAGCAGTTTGGCCCGTGACAGCGCAACCAGAAAACGCGTCTTGGCGCCGCCGGTGCCGGCCAGTTGCAAATATTCATCACGCCGCTCGGGGGATTCCTGGCCCTGGGCCGCGCGCGCGGCAGCCAGATATTTAACGGTTTCCCGGCCCTGCTGGCTGCCGGATTTCTGCAACGCTTTTTCCGCTCCCCGCCAGTCTCCCTCGGTCAGCGCCAGCAGACCTTTTTCCAACTGATTCTGCGCCCGGTTTTGCTGAATGCGCTGCGCGGTGCGGACCGGCCAATGCCACAGCCAGACCACCAGGCGTATGGACAAATACAACCCGACCAGTCCCGCCGCTAACATCAGAACGCTGGTTTCGATATTCCAGCCGTGCATGCGGATCAGTACATAGCCGGGGTCCTGCCGAAAAAACGGTGCTGCCGCGACAGCGACGATAAACGCCAGCACACAGGCCAGAACCACCGCCAGCCATCTCATTGACCGTCACCGTTTTCCATAGCCGCTTCGTCAGCACTACCTGGATTCGCCGCGGCGGTTTCCGCCATATCGGCCGAATTTCCCGTATCGGCCGAACCGCCGGAATCGTCCATCGGTGAAACGTCGTCGCCGGAGACCGGCGCATCTTCGGCTTTCCGCCGGCCGGCCGGTGCGGCGGACGATTCCAGGCGCCGGCTCAGGTCTTCCAGCGCCTGCAGCGAACGGCTTAAATCAGGCAGCGGCCCGGCCGGCCGCTGGTCGAGCAACCGGTCAATCGCATCCAGTGCGTCTTTAACCGGTGCAGCGGCAGCATCGAAGTAGGCCGGAAAATCCTGCCGAATGCGGTCCAGATGCGGCCAGAAATCCCGGCTTCCGGCGAGCAAGCCGGCAATGCTTAACTGCTCGCGCATAAATTGCCGGAGTATTTCCTCATGCTGCGGTGAAATACCGATCTCCGACCCATCATCTTCGCGTCGAACCTTCACCACCGCCTTCAGTGCATTGCCGAGTTTGTCGCGCCAGTTGCGTTCGCTCGGCTGATCGGCTTCCGGCTCGGCAGCGGCAACAATCGGCCAGTCGGCCACCGAATCGACCAAATCCGTCATGCGCTCGCGAATCGCCTGCCGGTCGGGTAGCTGAATGGCGAGGATCGCTTCGCGATCCCGCTGCAGCCGAAGCCTGAGACCGTCCAGTGCCGGATCAGCGAAACCGGCCAGCAGTTGCTCAGCGGTGCGAATGGAAAGCATCGCGCGCTCGCGGCCATCGTAGCGGCTCAATGCAAAATTACTGAGCTCTAATTCGAAACGCAGTTCCAGCAATGCCGATTGCAGGCTGGATGAAGAAACAGCGTAACCGTCGCTGCGCATCAGTGCGTCCATATTGTCCAGCCGCCGTTCGGCATTCTCCAGCGACAGTTGCAGACTCGCGATCTGATCCCTGGCAGCCCTGTCCGAGCGGGTGATGCGTTCCAGTCTCGCATCGAGTCCCTGCAGCCGTGCGGGATCGGCAGCCGTATTTTGCGCGGTGGCACGGCTCAGCCGCTGCTGAATGTCGTCCAGCGTTGTACGCAGTGCTTCAAGCTCCCCAGTAAAATCAGTCTGCTGTGCCTGCAGGCGGTTCAATGGCGGCTGCCAGGCGTCGGTGGCGCCGGAGCGGTGCTCCGCCCACCATTGTTGAGCGCTGAATCCGAGGCTTGCCAGTGCAACCAGCAGTGCCAGAAAGGCCAGTCCCGCGGCAGAGCTTCGCTTCGCCCCTTTCGGCCGTGCTTTTTCGTTGCCGCTCTGAGGGTTTTCGTTTTCAGACATAGTGATCGAATAAACCAAGCTATCGTGCAGTGGGTGATGCTAACGAATTTCCTGCCGCCATGCACTGTTCCGACAGCGGCAACCAGCGAGACCGCGGGTTATCGGATGCTCGCCAAATCGACGGCCGCTTCCGCGATATGCCGGTTTGCCGGGCCGGCGGCGAGATGCACGGAAGATACGCCGAGGCCCTCGGCCAGTTGCCCCAGGCGGGAAGAGATCACCAGCCAGCGGCTGTCCAGCAGTCGCCGCCAGAGCCGTTCGGGCAACATCCGCTGGCAGGCCTCCATCGCAGAACCGCTGGTAAACAGGCAAACCAGTTCCCGTGCTTGCTCGACTTGCTGCAAATCGAGCGGTGTCGGTTCCAGCGCAACGCGGCGGTAAACCTGGGCCGTCGCCACATCCCAGCCTCGCTCGGCCAGGGTGTCGCGAATCAACTGACGACCTCCCGGTGCAGTCAGAATCACCGCCCGGCGCCCACCGCCCGGCAACCGATATACCGGCAGTGCCAGCAGCGCTTCGCTGTTATAACCGGATTCGGGGGTCGATATTTTTGAGAATCCGCGTTTGGCCAGCACACCGGCGGTTGTCTTGCCGACAGCTGCAATCGGGGTATCGCCGAAATCAACGACATCGACCAGGTCGAGAGCGTATTGCACCGCATTTCGACTGGTAAATATAGCCTGGTCGGCCGGCAACCGCGCCAGCAGTTGGCGCCGTGCAGCCGCCGGGTCCGGCGGCGGCGCAAACGCAATTAACGGCAGGACGATGGATTGCAGACCGACGGCCCGAAGCCGGTCGGACAACGCCGACGCCGCAGGTTCGGGACGGGTGATTAGAACGGTTGCTGCAAATTCGGGCAAAACCTCTCCGATGCCAATTTCTCGCGCGCAGTCTAGCACGGGCGAAATCGTGATTTACCGGCAGCGGGCGTGCGGTTATGGTTTTGCCTGCGCTTGGAAGAAGCGGACGCAAGACTCCTCTTATTGCAGCCGGTTAGTTCGCGCAGCGAATCAGAGGCGGGAATCCATAGATTCATGCCCTCTTTCGGTTGCGGTTTCCGCCAAAGGCGGAAGAAGCGGGCAAAAGACACCGCCGATTCCAGCCGGTTGGTTCGCGCAGCGAAT
>JANQPM010000102.1 GCA_028289465.1 Lysobacterales bacterium
CTGCGCGGATAGTAGATGTCATAGCCGTCAACGCCGATAGCGCTGATCTGGGCCGCATCATTCGGCAGTGCGATAACTTCCAGTGTATTACCGGATTCCGACCACAGGTCGGCCGGTATGGGCCGGGAAATTCTACTCGCGCCGAGACCGGAAAAACGTTTCCCGGCAAGCGAACGACCATTGAGCAATACCCGCACCCGGTGCGAATCGCTGGTCAGACCATATAAGCGCAACACCAGATGGCCGGGCCCGATCTGCCGGGCCGGCAGTTGCAGATCAAAATGGGTCCGATCCCGGCCGCCGCTGGCGCCGGCTGCCAGGCTGCGCCAGACCCAGTAGTCCTCTTCCTCTTTGGACGCGGCGTACAGATAGGCAGCCACATCCTGCTCAGCCGATTCAACGGCGGTGAATTCACCACCGGCACCCGGCTCGGCACCGTCGATACCGAGCACAGCCATCGTCTTGCCGCGCCGCCGCGGTTCAAGGCGATAGACATTGGCGTCTTCATACAGCCGGTCACCACCGTTCTTGGCCAGTGCCTGGCCGAAGAAATACAATCCATCGCCATCGCTGTGCCAACGTACCGAATCGCCCTGCAGCGTCAGTTTCACCAGACCGCGATCCAGCCAGCGCTGAACCCGCGCCGATCTCACACCCCAATAGCCGCCAAGGTCAGCGGCGGACAGGTAGTAAATGCCGGTTTCCAGGACACGCAGCTTCAACGGCAATAACGCACCGCCGGCTGTATGCGGCTGTGCCGCATCGGAAGCGGACATCAACCGCGCACCCATACCGGTTCCGGCGTTCTTGGGGGCACGTTGCAAGGCGTCCAGCATCGGCTGGTCCCATCGGGCCGTACGCGATAAGTCGGCGGCAGGCATATCCTCGACCCCGGCCGGGCGCCCGCCGAACACTTCGGCGACATACGGACCGTGAATGTGTTCCTGTCCCCAGTGGTCCAGCTCGACGATTCGATAGCGGTAGGATTGACCCGGAACCGCTCCACTGTCGGTAACCGTGTAGCGTCCGCCCTGCGGCATATCCGCCAGCGCATGTATCCACGGCTGCCGGTGAACCGGGTGGAACCGGCCATCCGGCAACTCGCGCTCAACGCGCAAACCGACGGCGCCGACCTCACCGGCAGTGGTAAATTCCACACGGGTCTGCCCGGCGGATGAATAAGCATTGAGGTCGGTGACAAATACCGGCGTTTGCGCTGCCACGCAATCCACCGGCACCTGATAGTCTTCCACCTCGCCATCATTGAAAAGACCACCGGCATTGGCGCCGCCGATAGCAAATGTGGTCAGCCGGACGCGGGCAAAGGTATCCTGGGTGCAGTCGATGCCGCCCAGATTCAAGCTGGTCCAGCTTACACCGGCGATAACGCCGGTACTCCCGGTGGCGACCGTAGCGGTGGTCGACACTTCGCCGGCATCAAAGGTGCCGCTCTGATCGAAGTCGATCCATGCGATCAGATTTGCCGTACTGCCGGTGTTGTTGGTCACCGTGACGCCCAGCGAAACGCTGGTCGTGTTGTCGCCGATCGCATTAAAACTCGTACCGTCGTCCCCGCCGTCCGCGGCCGCTGCCGGATCGGGCGTGCCATCGGCTTCGTGGTTTACCGCCGCCCCGATATTCAGGCCCGGGTGAATCACATGCTGCGGGCCGCCGGCGGCGGCGGTTGTCAGATAGGTGTTCGGCGCATCGCCGAAGTCATCCCGGGAAGTGAACAGCAGCTCGAAGCGGGTCAGCTGCCCGTCGTCATCCCCGGGGAAGGCATCGCAAATGCTCAGCGTCCAGTTACCATTGGCGTTCTCTCCGTCGTATGCCGCAAACGCATTGGTCGGCGCCGCAATCCGTTCATAGGGCGCCACCAGCACATTGTCATCGTCGCCGTCATTGGCCGGATTGGCCGATTCATCGTCGAATTCCACGTTGTAGTCGTCGTGCCGGCCGGCAAAACCGAGTTGGACCGGCGTGAACTGCACCGACGTTCCGGCTGGCGAGGTCAGCGTTGCATTGATATCGCCACGCCAGTCATGGGTCGCGATAAACCCGACATCCAGATCATCGACGAAAAATGTATCTGTAACGTTAATGGCACGAACGAGCCGGGCTGCACCGGCACAACTGACGCCGGCATCAATATCGCCGGCGGTGGTATTCAGATAGGTAAACGAAGCGGCGGCGGCCGGCCTTGGCAGTACCAACATGAATAGCAAAATGGCCGCGGCGGACATTTCACCGAAGCGAGCGGTATATTTCCGGCACTTATCGCCGGAATAGCATTCTGTCACCATAGTTCCGTCTGTTTCGGTCACAAAATAACCCCCTGTATCGGGTATGAACCCCTTCTTCGAATTGCAGTCCACGGGCCTGCGGGTATACCACAGCAGGCAAAATATCAGTTTACAGTCAATTTGTTAACCGGTTTTCACAGCTAGTGACATTTTCCGATATAAGGCGGCAAATGGGGGCTGCCAGGTAACGCAAACGCGCTGACACCGCGTATTAGTCGGTTATTTTCCACAAAGGTTCGCTAAACTAATCGCCGAGCTTCCGGGTCATAAGTTAAACATAGGCCGGCCAAGCACCGGATTGCCGGCATCTTCGGAATCAACGATGAGAATAAAAGCTTACCTGCCGCCGCTATGGTTTATCGCTGTGCTCGCTGCGCCCGGAGTCCCGGCCGCCGAGCCGCCTGACGAGCTGATGTCCGCGATGCTGGGCGAACTTGACCGCTCAATGCAAACCTATGGGCAGCAGGGTGAAAACAGCGCTTACTTTATCGGCTACCGCATCAGCGATACAGCCATGCTGTCGCTGAACGCCCAGTTCGGCAGCCTGGTCAGTGCATCGGTCGACCGCAAGCGCGCGGTATTTACCGAGGTTCGGCTCGGTAACTACAGCTTTGACAACACGCACGTTTTCAGGCGCAACGACCACCGCCGGCCCTGGAGTTACTCCTTCCACGGGAATTACTTTCCGTTGCCGCTCAGCGACGACGAAGCGGTGATCCGGAACACGCTTTGGTATGCCACCCATCTGGTCTATCAGGATGCGCTGGAAGCCTATATCAAGGTCCGCGCGAATAAAGCGGTAAAGGTCGAAGAAGAAGACCAGTCGCCGGACTTCTCGCAAGAACCGCCAGTCACCTATTTGCAAGACATACAAAGTACCGACCTCAACCGCTGGGTCTGGGAAAACCGCCTGAAGCGGATCAGCGACATCTTTAATTCGAATCCACAGATATTCCGCGGCGAGGCGGCACTGCACGCAAGAGCCCACACCCGCTGGCAAGCTAACAGCGAAGGCACGCGGCTGAGAACATCGGGAGCACTATACCGCCTGGACTTGATTGCGGTGACCAAGGCGGAAGACGGTATGGAACTGCCGCTCTTCTACCGTTATCTGGCCAAAGACGAAGCCGGGTTGCCCAGCGAAGCGGCATTGGTGCAGAAAGCCCGCGATATGGTCCGGTTGATTGATGAGCTGCGCATCGCCCCTGTGCAGTCGGCCTACGAGGGACCGGCCATTATCGAAAACCGGGCCAGCGGGGTTTTCTTTCACGAAGCGCTGGGCCATCGCGTGGAAGGCCACCGCCTGCGCAACGAAATGGATGCGCAGACCTTTAAGAAGAAACTGAACGAAAGCATTCTTCCGTCGGACCTGGACATTTACTTCGACCCGCTGATCGAAGCGTTCCAGGGCAAGCACCTGATGGGTCATTACCGGTACGACGAAGAAGCGGTGGCCGCGCAGCGGGTGCAGATCGTGGACGACGGCAAACTGGTCGGTTTTCTGATGTCGCGAACGCCGGTGGAAGGGATGCATCGTTCTAACGGCCATGGCCGGGCCCAGACAAGTTCCCTGCCGGTTTCCCGCCAATCCAACTTGTTTGTCGAATCGTCCCGGCCATTGAGCAAGGCGCAGCTGCAAGAACGGCTGCTGGAATTGGTCGATGAGCAGAATAAACCTTACGGCATCATTGTCCGCGAAGCGATGGGCGGAGCGACCAATACGTCACGCCACTGGGGCAATACGCTGAATGTGGTACCGACCTTGGTCTACCGGCTCTATCCGGATGGCCGGCAGGAATTGGTGCGAGGCGCCAATCTGATCGGCACGCCGCTGGTCACGATTGCCGAGGTGATGGCGGTCGATGAGGACTACGACGTTTTCCAGGGATGGTGCGGCGCGGAATCCGGTTATGTTCCGGTCAGCACCATCACGCCGAACGTTCTGGTCGGGCGCATCGAGTTTCAGCGCAACCTGAAGTCCCCGACCCGACCGCCGATACTGCCGTCGCCAACTCCGGAACGGCGCCCGGCCGTCCACGGGGGCGCCGCGCACGGAGCAAGGCCATGAAACCGGTCCTGGGTCTGTTTTTTGCAGCCTGGGCAGGGCTGGCAGGCGCCGCACCCGAGGGCGGCGTGATGGACGCGATGCGCGACGAACTGCAGCGCTCCATGCAGCGTCTGCAACTGAATCAGGAACTGAGGCCGTATCACATCGAATATCGGCTGAATTTTCAGGAGTCGCTGTCTGTCGCCGGCACACTGGGATCGCTGTTTTCCGATGAACTCGGCAGCGATTACCGCGAATCCAGTTTTGCCAACGTCAATGTTCGCGTCGGCAATCCCGAACTGGACAGCAGCCGGGTATCGCGCTTCGACGGCCACGGTTCGCGGTTTTTAAGTCCGAGTGCGATCAAACCGCCACTGGACGGCAATCGCAACCAGCTTCGGCGCACGTTCTGGCTGCTGACCGACCATGCTTACAAACGGGCCTTGGAAGACTACGCCGCCAAGAAGGCCGCCCGTGAACTGCTGCAGGAAGATTCGATCCTGCTGGACCAGAGCGATGCCGAAACGGGCAGCGGCAGCGACGAGGCGGGGCGGATCGCCATCGACCGGGAGCGCGCGTCAAACCTGGTTCGCGACTTGTCCGCGCTGTTTCGGGACCACCCGGCAATTGAAGCCTCCGTCGTACGTCTGGCGGTGGCCAACGACCGGCACTACTATCTGAACAGCGACGGCGGTCAATTGTACCGCGAACAGCCGACGATCATGCTGGCAATAGCCGCCGCGGCCCGGGCTCAAGACGGCGCACAGGTCTGGGATTTCCAGCGCCGCTACTATCGGTCCTGGGAGCAGATGCCCGATTTCGCCGCATTGAAACAGTCGGTGCTCGAATTGGCGCGTACGCTGAGCGGCCGGATTCAGGCCGAACGTATCGACAACTATCTCGGCCCGTTGCTGGTGGTTGACAGCGCGGCCCCGCAGCTCTTCGCGCAGTCCTTTGCCTACCATTTGGCGCCGGCACCGAGAATCTACGGATCGGATATCAACTTTACCGATTATATGAACGAAGAAGTCCGCAAGAGCAGCAATTTTCTGCGCCGTATCAATACCCGGGTACTGCCGCGGCACCTGACCGTCGTCGATAATCCGCTGCTCGACCGCTGGCAGAATATGCCGCTGTTCGGCTACGCCACAATTGACGCCGAAGGCGTGCCCACACGACGCAAGCTGCTGGTCGAAAACGGCCGCCTGCTGGACGTGTTGCGCACCCGCGCCCAGGTGCTGCCGGGGCTTGGCAGCAATGGCAGCGCCAGAGGCTACAGCGTAAGCCCGAGCAACCTGATCGTTACCAGCAGCGACGGCAGCAGTACCCGCCAGCTCCACCGGCGGGCGTTCGAACTGGCCAAAGATTACAACCAGGACTACGTAATCGTAGTGGAGAAAATTGCCAACCAATGGGTGCAGTCGCTGCTGGCACGGCAAACCGGCGCCCGTATCTGGGGCCGGGACCAGGAAGTCCCCGAGGTCATCAGCGCGTATAAACTGTACCCGGACGGCCGCCGCGTTGCGGTAAGAAACCTCGAAATTGCCGATCTGGATAAGCGGGAGTTCAAGAACATCGCGGCCGTCGGCAGCCGGCTGGCCGCCTATACCTATCCCGATCATGAAATGATTAGCCTCAGGCAGGTCTACCTGGGCAACTATTACCAAACCTCCGAATACGCTTCGCTGGTCACGGTGGTTAGCGGCGCATTGCTTTTCGAAGAAGTCAGCATGGACGACCGCAAACATCTGGGGCGCAACCCGCCGCTGCTGGAAAGCCCGCTGGCAGCCCGCCCCGCAGACCGGTGAGTATCGTATCGCACCTGCAGGGCATCGCGTCCGGCACGCACTATCCGGCCGATCAATTGATGAATCTCGACCCGGTCGACGGCCGGCCGGTGGAAATCGTACTGGATATCGAACGGCTCAGGGCCGAACAGCCGGATTTGGCGTGGTACCGCCCCGAGGAAAAAAGCCTGTGGCGTTTCGGCGGCCTGCTGGCGCTGGACCCCGGCTGCGCCGAGGACCGGCAATACATCGTCTCGCTGGGCGAAGGCTTTACGCCGACCCTGCCCTACCCCGAATTTCAGCCGGCCCGGCAGGCGGGGCTCGCGCTCTGTCTGAAGGACGACGGCAAGGCGCATCCGGGTTATGGCAGCAATCCGACGCAGAGCTTCAAGGACCGCGGCATGGCCATGGTGGCATCGATGGCGCGGCGGTTCGGCCTCAATCGGCTGGTAGTTCCGACCCAGGGAAACGCCGGCGACTCGCTTGCCGAATACGCCCATGCCGCCGGCCTGAAGGCCGCGGTCATCATGCCGGAAGACACGCCGCTGCCGATCAAAGGCAAGGTAGCGGCCTTTGCCAGCCAATACGACGGTTTTCGCTTCGAAACCGTGACCGGAACAATCCGCGAGGCGGGCGAGCGGATGAAGTCGGAATATCTTTCTCAGGGCTGGTTCAACGTAGCCACTTTCCAGGAACCCGGATGGCGCATCGAAGGTAAAAAAACCCTGGGTCTGGAAATTGCCGAACCGCGTATGCCGGGCGAGCGCTGGACCCTGCCCGATGCGATCGTTTATCCCACCGGCGGCGGAACTGGCGTGCTCGGCATGTGGAAGGCATTCGACGAACTGCAGGCACTGGGCCTTATCGGCAGCGAGCGCCCTCGTATTTACTGCGTTCAGTCGGCCGCGACAACGCCGTTGGTGACCGCATTTGAAAACGGCAGTCCGGACACGCTGCCGGCCACGGCCGGCGACACGCTGGCCTACGGTCTGAACGTTCCGGGGGGCGTCGGGCATTTCAAGGTCCTGGACATCATTCGCCGCAGCGGCGGCATCGCGCTTGCCGTTGACGAGGAGCAAATCAAAGCCCGTCTGGCCGAAGTCTGGCGCGAGAAGCGCTGGTGGGTGTGTCCTGAAGGTGCGGCATGCCTCGCAGCCATTCCGATGCTGCTGGATGCCGGCGAACTGAAAAGCGGCGAAACCGTGCTTGTGATCAATACCGGCTCTTTGGAAAAGTACCTGCCTGAGTTACGGCATCTGCTTTAACACCCCAGGCCGCATTGTCTACCGCCGATCTACGGCAGTGCCGGTCCGTGCCTCTCGAAACGCTCAGCGCGCCGCCGCTCGCTTTGATCTGCCGGTTCCGGCCAGCCGTGGATGTGCTGCTGAACGATCTCATACAGCAAGTCCGCATGCGCGGCGGAATCGTTCAGCGCCGGAATATATTCCAGCGCATCGCCGCCGGCCTCGAGAAATCCGTCGCGATTCTGCATCGCGATTTCTTCCAGGGTTTCCAGGCAATCGACCGCAAACCCGGGACAGACCACCTGAATCCGCTTCACGCCCTGCCCCGGGAGCTCTTGCAGCACCTGGTCGGTATACGGCCTGAGCCACGGCTCGCGGCCGACGCGTGATTGAAAGGTGACCTGGTAGTCCTGTTCGTCGATACCCAATGCCGCGGCGATCCGGCGGGCGGATTTCAGGCACTGGCAGTAGTACGGATCGCCCTGGGTGACATAGCGTTGCGGAATCCCGTGAAAGCTGAACAGCAGACGGTCGGGCTGACCATGGTCGTGCTGATGCGCGCGAATGCTGTCCGCGACCGCACGCTGCCAGCCGGACCGGTCATAGTAGTGGCTGACGGTTCTGATCTCCGGTATCCAGCGCGTCTTTTGCGCCCAGCCGCAGACGGCGTCGATCACCGACGCGGTAGTGGTAGCCGAATATTGCGGATACAACGGCAATACCAGCAGCCGGCTCACCTGCTGGCCGGCGAATTCCTCCAGTACGCTTGCCACTGACGGTTGACCGTACCGCATCGCCAGGCGCACCAGACAGCGATCCTGCCCCAGTCTTAGCTGCAGTTGATCGGCCAGGCGCTGAGAATAGACTCTCAACGGGGATCCTTGGTCGGTCCAGATCGCCCGGTAGGCGTGGGCTACCCGGCGCGCCCGCAGCGGTGCAATCAGCAACCTCAGCAGCGGCCGCCAGAACCAGGCCGGCAGTTCAACCACCCGCCTGTCGGACAGGAATTCCACCAGGTAGCGCCGCACGGCGGCCGCGGTGGCGGCATCCGGGGTACCCAGATTGACCAGCAATACGCCGGTTTTCAATGCACGATCATGATGAAAAGGCAGGTTAATGCTCACAGGCCGGGCCGTCGCAAAAAAACCACGACATTATGGCGATTTGGCCCGGATTGGCAAAGTTTTTGCTGGATTTTTACTATGTCGATGATTTTAATCATGAATTTTTACCTCTGCACACCAATCCGCAAGCGCATTTTCGATTCTGATTGTTGCATATAAACAACAACTCGTATCAATCTCCAAACCTAATGTAACATTTTGTTTTTAATGGATTATTCTGCTAATATTTTGTTCCCGCGGTAAAAATGCCGGCGGGTTTTTTGGAGTGATGATGCGCGTCCTGAGCTTGACACTGATGTTGATCGCAGTGTCGTCCGGTGTTGTCCGGGCGGCGCCGGACGCGTATTCGGTCAACTCCGACAGCCCGGACCAGCAGACCGCGGACAGTTTATACCGAATCGACCTGGCAACCGGCAAGACGACTTATATCGGCCGCGTTCGGCCGACTTCGCAGGTGGGTTCCGATATCGAGGGTTTGGCATTCGACCGCAAAGGCACGCTGTTCGGCGCGGACGATGCCGATGAGACGCTGCTGA
This sequence comes from Lysobacterales bacterium, assembly GCA_028289465.1. Taxonomy (GTDB): domain Bacteria; phylum Pseudomonadota; class Gammaproteobacteria; order Xanthomonadales; family SZUA-36; genus JANQPM01. Next base: position 9,042 of record JANQPM010000102.1, read on the forward strand.
GCATCAGCACAGGTACCGGACTCGGATCACCGGTCAACGGTACGCCGTTCAACTTGCAACTGCCGCGCAACCTCTATGACTACGGGCTGACGTTTACCTGCGACGACCGGCTGCTGATGGTTTCCGATCAAACGCAGACGCTGTACCAGGTCAATACCGGCACCGGAGCGGCCAGCGTCATCGGCGAGGTCGGCGGACTAGGTGCGCCGATCACCGGCATCGCCGCATACGGTGAAACGATTGTCGGCCTGGGCCAGGGGGTCAATGTGGACGACAACGGCAATGCGACGATACTTGCACCGAACCTTTACCGCATCGATGCCGATAACGGTACAGCCAGCCTGATCGGTGCACTGGGTCCCGAAGCGGCAAACTATCCCGACGCCGGCCTCGCTTTTGATGCAGAAGGCAAGCTGTGGGCAGTGACCGACCGGACCAATTCCGGCAACGGCAGTTTCCCGTCGCAGATTCTGCAGATCAGTCCGGAAACCGGTAGCGCCAGATTGATCGCCGAAGTCGGGCCGGACTCGGACGCCGGCGCGATCGGCTTTGAGAGTCTCGCGATTGCACCGCCGTCCGGTTGCGAAGCGAACCCGCCCCCGCCCGGCGGCACCAATATTCCACGCTTCGGCGTATTGCCGGCGATCGCGGTACCGGTCGATCATCCGCTCGCTCTGATACTGATGGCATTGCTGATCCTGTTTACCGCCTGGCAGGTACGCAGCCGCTTCTAAGGAGCCACAGGCGACCCGCCGGAGCGGCTGACAGTGCAGCCACGTTTCTTCGCGAAAGAATTCGCTATCTAGAGGTACTGCGTGTTGTAGGAGCGCCTTCAGGCGCGAACGTCCTTCGCTCAATGAAAGCCCGTTAGCGATACCAGGCAATCGCGCCTGAAGGTGCTCCTACATCTATTCGCAGAGCACGGCCTGGCAGCGTCACCCCGGCGCTGGCACTCGTCAAGGCCATGTTGCGGTTTCGTCCGCGCGCCAAGGCTACAAAGACACGCGCGTGAGACTTCTTATACCTGATTAGCAGCAGGAGCCGCAGGCGACCCGCCGACCCCGGTTGGGTGAGCGAGCAACGCGAGCGGCACCAGAGGGGTCGTGCGTTAGTTCCACGCCGTAGCCCCGGCTGGACAGTCTGGCGGTTTTCCGAAGGAAAGAAGCCAGACTGGGAAGTCGTTAGGGTGTGCGGTTGCGGTTTTCGTCCGCAGGACGAAAGAAGCGGGCGCGAGACTCCTTAAATATTTACGCAAACAGACATTACCCCGCCGCGGTGCTTGCGCTACACTGAACGTATCATCCGAAATCGACCGACGAGGTAATACATGTTGGGCAATATCAGTTTGTGGCAGTTGCTGATCCTGCTGCTGATCGTCGTGCTGGTTTTTGGTACCAAGCGCCTGCGCAATATCGGCAGCGATCTCGGTGGTGCAGTCAAGGGTTTCCGCAAGGGCATGGAAGAAGATGCAGAACCGCAGGAGCCGCAGAAACTCGAGGCGGAAGCCCCGGCCGAGTCCGCTGTCAGCGACCAGGTCAGCAAACGCAGCGAAGATATCTGACCGCTGCCAAACCGGATAACTTGATGTTCGACATCGGATTCACCGAGCTGGCACTGCTGGCAGTGCTCGGTCTGCTGGTACTGGGTCCGGAGCGGCTGCCGCGCGTCGCCCGGTCAATCGGCCTCTATGTCCGCAAAGCCCGCGGCGCCTGGTTCAGCCTGCGCCAGTCCATTGAGCGCGAGCTGGACACCCAGGCAATGAAGGATGCGCTGAACGATGTCCGCGACGAAGCCCGGCAGGCTTCGCAGATACTGAAACAATCCGTCATATCGGCAGACGCCGATGCGCCAGGCCAGCAGCGCAGTACCGGGCAGTCTTCCACCCAACAGATGGCCGGCGATGAATCCGAATGATCCGCCCGAACACGACCGCGAACTGACTTTTATCGAACACCTGTTCGAACTGCGCTCACGTTTGCTGAAGGCCTGCCTGGCGATCTTGCTGGCGCTGCTGGTGCTGCTGCCGTTTTCGCGCAGGCTCTACGCCTGGCTGGCCGATCCGCTGTTAAAGCATTTGCCGGAAGGGGCCACGATGATTGCAATCGACGTTGCATCACCGTTTCTGGCGCCGTTCAAACTGACGCTGGTACTGGCCGTATTGGTCGCGATGCCGGTGGTGATTTACCAGGTCTGGGCATTTGTTGCACCCGGACTGTATAAGAAGGAAAAGCGGCTGGCCCGGCCGCTGCTGGTGTCCGCAACCCTGCTGTTCTACCTGGGCTGCGCGTTTGCCTACTATGTGCTGTTTCCGATTATCTTCGCGTTTTTCAGCCAGGTCGCGCCAGAAGGCGTGACCATGAGCACCGATATCAGCAGCTATTTGCAGTTCGTGATCACACTGTTTCTCGCGTTCGGAATCGCATTCGAAGTGCCCATTGCCACCATCATGCTGGTTGCGCTGGGTATCACCACGCCGCAGAAACTGAGCCGCTGGCGGCCTTATGTGATTATCGGTTCGTTTGCTATCGGCATGCTGCTGACACCGCCGGATGTGATCTCGCAGACTTTGCTTGCGATTCCGATGTGGATACTGTTCGAATTGGGGATCATCCTGTCCCGGCTGCTGATAAAGCGCGAGATGCCGGAACGGAAAACGGTCTCCGGTTCCTGATCGGCCGATCGCCTACGCACGCCACTGGCCCGGGGTCTCCTCGGTCTCAACATCAACCGAGAACACTTCGGTGAAGGCCAGGTATTTGGCGCAGTAGATCAGCATCTGAATGAATATCGACGCCGGCACAAAGACCAGCGTCGCGAGTAAACCGGAGATGCCGGGCGAGGTGGCCAGCGCACCCAGTACCAACTGTACCAGGCCCAGCAGCAACAGCGCGGCCAGACCGATCACCAGCAGGCTCAGGCCATAAACCGTCAACGCCGCCCAGTTTCGCAGGACCGCGATCACACTGATCTTGATCGCGTTTACCGGCGCCAGGCCTGAGAACACGATCAACGGCACCACAAACCAGATCGCAAAGCTGTACAGCATAAAATACAGCGCGGTCTTAATGAAAAACCGGCCCAACACTGCAAAGGTCGCCGGATCGATCTGCGGCAACTCGGCAGCCGGATCGGCGTTCAGCAACGACTCGAGAAATCCGGAATCCGCCAGTGCCGCCAGATCGGACCAGACCAGCAGCACCCAGAGCACCGCGAACCCGAGGTTGATCAGCCCGAAAAGCAGCAGCCGGGTACGCATCAGCGGCTTTCGCAGCGGCTGAAAAAAATACTGGAAGTACGGGGCCTGACCGCGATGTGCGGCCGCGATCGCAACATAGACTCCGGCAAAAATAATCGGCACGCCGACTGCGATCAGAATATTCAGCACCGGCACTTGAATCAGGCCCAAAATCAACTGTGACAACAGCCCGATCAGCAGCAGCCGCAACGGCTGGCGCGCGAACAGATCACTCCCCTGCATCAGCCATTGATAGCCCCGGCCGGCGGCCACAGTTCGAATGACAGGGTCCTGCACCGGCCCCGTATCATTCCCGGCATCAATCATGTTCGGCCGCCACGGAAGAGAAACTCAGGAATTCCGCACGCCATTCCGGCGCGTTTGCCAGCGCGTCCAACACGTCCTCGGGTTGATCCACCACCTGCCACATATCCGCGTGCAGGCGCGACATAAACCGCTCGGAAACGCTGTGTTCCAGGAAATCCACACAGCGCTCATAGTAGCCGTTGGTGTTGACCAGCACGATCGGGCCGAGATACTGGCCCAGTCGCTTCATCGTCATCGCCTCGAACAGTTCCTCGAAAGTTCCACAGCCTCCGGGCAAGGTCACCACGGCCTGGCCGCGTTCCAGCAGCCGTTCCTTGCGGATACGCATATCGCTGACGACATCCATACTGGTCAGGTTCTTATGGCCGTGCTCGATATCGGCCAGAAAATCCGGAATGATTCCATGCACTTCACCGCCGGCTTCCAGCGCCGCATCGGCAACCGCGCCCATCAGACCCACACCGCCGCCGCCGAAAATAATATCCAGACGGGCATCGGCCAGCGTTTTTCCCAGCCGCCGCGCAGCGTCGTAATAAACCGGATCCAGAGCCCGGCTGGACGAGGCGTATACCGTAACCTGCTTGATGTTCATCGATTCCGTCTTTATATCAACAAAGCGCGTATTGTACGCTGTCAATCGAGAATCACCAGCCCGCCGAAGACCGCAAAGCCAGTGCAGCTTGTAAAAGGAAGTCCATGCAAAACAATCAGTTCCGGCTTGATCAGATGCCTCTGACCTATTTGCTGATGATCGCAAACGGCATCGCGTTTCTGCTGCAATCTACCGGCGCCACCGAGGTCCTGCTGCGCTGGATGGCGCTGTGGCCGCTGGGCGGGCCGTTTGCGTTCCGCAGCAGCATGGGGCTGATCGACATTCAGTTTTATCCGTGGCAATTGCTGACCTACGGCTTTTTGCACGGTTCGCTGCCCCATCTGTTTTTCAATATGCTGGCGCTGTACATGTTCGGCCTGTCACTGGAACGGCTCTGGGGCAGCCAGCGCTTCGGCATCTACTATTTCGCCTGCCTGGTCGGCGCCGGCCTGATTCAACTGCTGGTCGCGACCAGCTCCGGGCAGCCTTATCCGACCCTGGGCGCATCCGGTGCGGTATTCGGCTTGCTGCTGGCCTACGGCATCACCTGGCCGAACAATACCATTATGCTGCTGTTTCCGCCGATACCGATGAAGGCGAAGTGGTTCGTGGTGATCTTCGGCGCTCTGGAACTGTATCTTGGCGTTTCCGGGCGAGCGCCGGGCATCGCCCACTTCGCGCATCTGGGGGGTATGCTGTTCGGCGCCGCCCTGTTGTATTACTGGGGCTGGCGGCCCAGGCTGAAATAGACCGTCACTGAAACAGACGACCGTTGAGCACCGGCCCGCCATACGGCAAAACCCGGCGAATCTCCTATACTGAAAAGGCAGCACCATTCTAAGGGGATGATGTAAAGGGGGGATGACGTAATGGGCAGCCGCCGGCGCCGATGCCGATGCCGGCAAAGCGGTAATCGATTCCCGAATCCCTAAAACACTTCCATCCCGGTCGATGGCGACATCGGGTGCTTATTGTTCTATCGATTTCAGGAGGATGATATGGGTTATGAGAAAGGTACGGGCAGCCTGTTTGTCGCTGACCTGGGCGGATTCAAGTTGCCGGCCGAACTGGAACGCGAAGTCGCCGGCAAAATCCAGGCCACCGTAATGCGTGCATTGGCAACGGTCGATTTCAGGGGCGATATCGTCAGACGGTTCCCCGGTGATTCGAAGATTAAGTTTCCGGATCACACTCTGGGCATCTGGGTCGAACCCGAAATCCCTCGGTGAGCGTAAAACCGTTGCGGGCAGATAGCGCAGAGCGGCGGCGAAAGCCGACGCTCTGCCCGAGTTCGCGTTGCGCAGAAGGCGCAATACTGCTGGGCGTCGTCGGTTCCGATGCGCAGGTACAGTTTCTGAACCAGCCTGTGCGCATCGATGCGGAATTCGTCGATATCGCACACCAGGGCCGGCGGCCGGAAAAGCGCTTCCGCTTCAGCTCCCCTTGTGCGACCAATGCCTGCAGGCACTGGACCGGCAGCCGCTGCGGCGTGATCGACGAAGTATTCGACAGCGTGCCCGAAACGCACCGCATCGAAACCAGGCCCCGATGCGCGATCCGGGAGCAATGCCGCTGGCACCGGCAGGAAGGCGACGCTGCCTGCGGCGCGTGCCCGCTGGTGATTACCGACCTGATGGTTGACGGGTGACCAACGCGTCTATGGATTCCGGCCTCTGATTCGCTACACGAACCAAGCGGCTGCAATCGGCGGTGTGTGTTCAGCACTTTCACCGAAACCGGATTCTGACGTAGGAGCGCCTTTAGGCGCGAATGGCAGAATATTTTTTAAAGTGTCGTTAATTAAAAGATAGCCATCGCGCCTAAAGGCGCTCCTACCTGTTGGTGATGTTCGGCGTATTCCGTTGGCCTTGGTACCGCCTATCCGGATTTCTGCGCTTCGACCCAGGCCTTGATATTGCTTTCCAGCACGGTCAGCGGTATTGCGCCCTGGCCCAGCAGTTGGTCGTGAAATGCACGGATGTCGAAATCATCGCCCAGCGCGTTTTCTGCATAGGCGCGTAATTCCTTGATCTTCAGTTCGCCGATTTTGTAGGCCAATGCCTGGCCCGGTATCACAATGTAGCGGTCGATTTCGACGATGATATCGTGCTCTTTCTTGCCGGCGTTCTGTTTGAAATAGTCAATCGCTTTTTCGCGCGACCAGCCGAGGTGGTGCATGCCGGTATCGACGACCAGGCGCACCGCACGCCACATTTCGTAGGTTAGCTGGCCGAACTTGGAATACGGATCCTTGTAGAAACCCATTTCCTCACCCAGACTTTCGCTGTACAGGCCCCAGCCTTCGACAAAAGCAGTGTAGTTCGGTATCTGCCGGAACCACGGCACGTCTTCCAGTTCCTGTTGCAGAGCAATCTGCAAGTGATGCCCCGGCACGGCTTCGTGCAGCGTCAGCGCTTCCATTTCCCAGCGCGGACGCGAAGCCAGATCATAAGTATTGGCAAAGAAATTACCGGGCCGGCCAGCTGCCAATGATCCGGGTTGATAATAGGCCGTAGTCTGCGATTTTTCCGCATAAGCCGGTACCGGAATCACCCCGTAAGGCGTTCTCGGCAGCTTGCCGAACAGCTTCATCAGCTCCGGATCGGCCCGTTTGGCAATATCCCGGTATTCCTGCAGCAGGCCCTCCTTGGTGGTGTGGTAGAACTGCGGGTCGGTACGCAGAAACTCCAAAAAGGACTGGAAGTCGCCGTCATGCCCGGTGGACTCGATGATCTCTTCCATCTCCGCCCGTATGCGTCTGACTTCGCCGAGACCGATCTGGTGTATTTGCTCGGGCTTCAGGTCGGTGGTGGTCATCTGCTTCACCCGATAGCCGTACCAGGCTTCGCCGTCCGGCAGATCGCGCATCGCAATGCTGTCGCGCGCCGCCGGCAGGTATTCCTGCTCCATGAACTGCAGCAGCTTTTCAAACGCCGGAGCCACGCGGTTCTGGTAGCTGGCCGTTGCCTTGTTGCGCAGCGCTTTCTGCTGCAGCGCATCGACAGAAACCGGCATTTGCTTGAATAGTGTCAGCATCGGGCTGTCATCGGCATCGTCGACCAATTGGTTGCGAATCTGCTGCGGCACGTCGCGCAGCGTCACCTTCGGCGGCGTGACACCGGCTCTCATACCTTCGCGAAGCAGTGCGATCGACTGGTCAATCGCGGCCGGCACGGCGTCCATACGGCCGATGACATTGTCGAAGTCCGATGCTTTTTCCACCCGCATCAGGGTCAGCATTCTGGCCAGGTTCTGCTGTGGGCCGCCAAGCTGGCTAATGACCAGATAATCGCTCTTGAAGCGAAAACCGTCGACCTGCTGCTCGGCGTTTTGCAGTAATAAATCGTAATTCAGCCGCTGCGCCGGGTTCAGTTCGCCGCGTTCGATCCCGCGCAGAACCTGAAGGAATGCGCTGGCTTCCTGCTGCCTTCTGGCGATCGCGTCCAGTGACTGATCGGTCCAGCGGCCCTGGCCGCGGGGGTCGCCCAGAAACGTCGCGAATTCGGGCGAGGTCAGCATGAAATAGTCATAGCTGAGCTCGATAAATCGATCCAGCTTTTCGCTGGCGGACAAGTTATCCGTTGCGGACAATTGCTTGATTTCGCCCACAGCGGATCGAATATCGTCTTGATAGTCAGCCTGAATGGTCCCGGCCGCGGCAATCAGCAGCAATGCCAGCCAGCTCTTCGATGTCATACCGATGCTCCTCAACCTGTATCGTGCAGGCCGTTGATTGTAATGGCGCGGAAGCGGCGGCGCTATGGCAGCCTTCGTCTATGCGGCGGAGCGCTCTGCTATCATGCCGCGATGAATATTCCTTCAAGCTTGAAAACCCTGGTTTTCGTCGCGGCGCTGGCGCTGATCTTCTGGCAGCAGATGCGGCAACCGGAATCCGCCGGTCCGGCGTCGCCCCCGGCGGTTGCTTCCAATGACCGGATTGTCGCTGCCGCCAGAAACCGCCAGTCGGATGTACAGGTACTCGGCCAGGGCCGCGTCGTACGGGTATTGCAGGACGACAATCAAGGGTCGCGCCACCAGCGGCTGATCGTGGAAATCGAACCCGGTTTGACAGTATTGATCGCGCACAATATCGACCTGGCGCCGCGGGCCCCGGTGAGAAAAGGCGATTTACTGCGTTTTTTCGGCGAATATGAATGGAATGAGCGCGGTGGCGTGATTCACTGGACGCATCACGATCCGCAGGGCCGCCACCCGGACGGCTGGCTGGAATTGAACGGCCGAAGATACCAATAGACGGCCGGCGGCCGCCTATTGGTCTATCGGGATTTGTCAGTCTTCGAGTACGAAGGTTATCTTGAGCTGAACCCGGTACTCATCAATATTGCCGTCTTCATCGCAGATGACTTTTTGGCCTTCCACCCATCCGCCTTTAACGTTCTTCAAGGTCTTGTTGGCCCTGGCCACACCCTTTTGAACGGCGCGTTCGAAACTGGTTTTAGATGATGCGACGATCTCGGTAATTCGCGCTACTGCCATGAAATATCTCCTTGCTATCGTTTAAGTTGATTGAATCGTTCTACCGGCCGCAATTCTGCCGATAAATCGCTAATGCTTCGGGCATCCACTGCTCAAACTGGCGGATGCGGGTTTCGCTGCTGGGGTGGGTGGACTGCCATTCCTTGGGCGTTCTGCCCTGCTGTAACTGACCCATACGCTCCCACAGTCTCGGCGCTTCGGTCGGGTCGTAGCAGGCGCGGGCGAGATAGATCAGCCCGATGTAATCCGCCTCCGACTCGTGCTTGCGCGAGAACGGCAACAGCATGCCGAACTGCGCACCGGCACCCAGCGCTCCCATCACCGCGCGCTGCTGTCCGGCATTCATGTCGCCGATCGACATACCGGCGGCGATGGTGCCGATCTGGGTCAGCTTCTGCAGCGCCATACGCTCTGCGCCATGGCGCGCGATGGCATGGGCGATTTCGTGACCCATAACCACTGCCAGCCCGTTTTCGTTTTGAACCACCGGAATAATGCCGGTGTAAACCGCGGTCTTTCCGCCAGGCAGCGCAAATGCGTTGGCCTGATCGGATTCAATGACGTTGAACTCCCAGTCGAAACCGGGATCGTCCTCGGCGGCGGCTCTCGCGATACGGCGCCCGACTTCCCTGACCGCGTCGACGATCTGCCCGCCGCGGACCACCCGGGACTGCGACAGAATCTTCTGGTAGGACTGCAAACCCAGCGCCATTTCCTGGTCCCGGTTCATATCGACCAGTTGCTTGCGATCCGTATGCGGAACGGTCTCCTGATGACTGAACCAGTAATAGATGCCATACAGCCCAAACAGAATAATGGGCAATAGCCGCAGCTTGCCGCCTTTGCGTGCGCTACTCCGGCCAAACATGCCGGCGCGGTTGGAATAAGCTGGGCGCTGGTAACTCATGCTCTGCCCTCACCTTCGATGCTGTTGTCCCTCGACGGGCCGGTTAGCATAAACAATCTCCGTCCGCGTTGCAGCAGGCTGAGGTTACGAGCTGTTTCATGGCCGTGCGGTACTATTACGCACGAATGGGTTGCCCAGAAACAGGTATAAAGTACCCTCACCGCCGTCGATTCGGCCATAAGCCAGATATACTGGCCCCAGCGGCGTGTCCGCACCGACAAAAAGACTGCCGGCCTTGCGCAATCCGGAAAAGGAAATGTCATTGGACCGCTGCCAGACATTACCGGCTTCCAGGCTCAGGCCGGCGTATGCCGGCAGGAAATCAATATTGCCGAGGCGCCGGTAGTACGCCAGGCCGGCCACCGCATAGTGCTGTCCGTTGAGCTGATCCGGGACCAGACCGGAAAGCCGGCCGAAACCGCCGAGCTCGAACACCCGTTCGATCGGCGCTCCATCGTCGAAACTATAGCCGCCTTCGGCTTGCCACAGCAGCGTATGCCGGCCAAAGGTCCAGGCCTGCGACAAGCCGCCGAAAGCCTGCTCGAAATCCCGTTCGGAGCCCAGTGCATCGCGAGCGAAGCGCGCACCGAAAGTCCACTGGTGGCCCTCGCGCGGAAAGTCGATATCGTCCAGCGTGTCGTGCACGCCACTCAGAGTGATTTCCCCGATGCTGAAACTATCATTGTTAATATTCAGCACCCCGGTACTGACGTCGACATCGCCCTCGAAACGCTCCAAGTCCAGCCGCAATTGACCGGTGGTGCCAAAGTTGCGGCCGACGCCCAATTGAATGCCGGCACCGCGCAGATTGAGTTCGGCGACCTGCCGATTATCGTCAAAAACGTTCAGCTCGCGCTTGCGGTAGGCCAGCACCGGATTAAAAAAGAAACGCGCACGCTGATCCAGCGGCTGATAGAAATCCAGCTTCAAGCCGGACCGGGAGCCGATGTTCGCCTCGGTTCTCAGCTCACCGCCGAGCCGGTTCATTCCGGTACGGGTATAAGCCGCGCCCAGCGTAAATTCGTTATTGCCGGAAAAATCATCGCTGAGCTGCAAACCGAACTGCAGGTAGTTCGGCCCCCAGCGGTTCGGTATTGCGGTGATCCGAATACCCCGCCGGCCGCCCTCTTGCACCACCGGCTCCCAGACCACCTGTTCAAATGCTTCGAGCCCGTACAGAACCTGCAGATCGCGTTCCAACTGTTCCAGATCCAGAGCCTGACCGAGTTGAATGTTCAGCCGGGACAGCAGAATGTCGTCGGACAGATTCGATTGATTGTCCAGCTCGATAAAATCCACCGGAAGCGACGCCCCGGCATGCTGCAACGCATGCCGGGACACCGGGCTGCGATCACCCTCAGACAACAGGCCGTCAAACAATAAGTTACCGGCCTCGACAAGGGCCAGTTCCGCAGCCGACATGCCGACGTTTATCGAATGGTTCGCCATATCGAAAGAAGCGCTGCCGACCTGGGTCAGGTTAGGCACGATCAGCAAATCGTCCTCATCCAGCAACGCCCGCTGCCGATCGGTATTGTTACGCGTCAGGAACGTGGTGATCTGCTCGGAAATCGCCAAAACGGAATCCAGCAGCTCCCGCGGATACAGCGGCATCGACACGTCGACTGCGATCACCCGGTCCGCACCCATCGACTGGACCACGCTGACCGGCAGGTTGTTGGCCATTCCACCATCCGCCAGCAGCATATCGCCGCGCTCCACCGGCGCAAACACGCCCGGTATGGACATCGATGCCCGCATCGCCTCTACCAGGCTGCCGTGCGCGAGAATCACCTCATCGCCGGTGACCAAATCCGTTGCCAGTGCTCGGAACGGAATGTCCAGCCGATCGAAATCGCTCACTTCGATGGCCGGCAGTGTGATGCGGTTCAACAGCTGCTGCAGGCGCTGACCCTGCAGCACGCCCAGCGGCAACTGGACTTCACCGCGATTAAAACCGACCCGGCCGTGGATTAGAAAATTCTGCTCCAGGGCCTTCTGCCGCATGGACTGGTAGCGCCGGCTGGATGCGTCGACGAAGGCTTCCGACCAGTTGGTTTCGCGCACAATGTCCTCAATCTCATCGGCACTGAAACCCATCGCATACAGGCCGCCGACGATTGCGCCCATCGACGTACCGGCAATGAAATCCGGCCGAATACCGTGTCGCTCCAGCACTTTGAGCACACCGATATGAGCCAGACCGCGCGCACCGCCGCCACTGAGCGCCAAGCCGATTTTCGGCCGTTCCGCCTGGCCTTCAAGCGCCAGAACCGCTTGCGGCATCAAGCTTGCCGCCAATAACACCATTACCGCCAGCCCAGACCGCTTCCACATCCTCATAAAATCATTCCTAATGCTTATAATGGGTCGCTAGACCAAGGCTAAGCCAATTTCGGCCGGAAATAAAATGAGCAAATACTATCCTGTAGCGGACCATGCGGCCGCCCGTGCGTGGATCGGTGAGGACGATTACCGGTCCATGTATCAACGCTCAATAGCGAATAACGAGTTGTTCTGGGCCGAACAGGCGCGGCGCATTAACTGGATCAAACCGTTCTCCCGCGTCAAGGACACTTCCTTTGACCCGCCCGATCTGCATATTCGCTGGTTCGAAGACGGCACGCTGAACGTTTGCGCAAACTGCATTGACCGCCACCTGCCCGAAAAGGCGGATCAGGTTGCGATTATCTGGGAAGGGGACGACCCCGGGCGCGACTGCAAGATCACCTATGCCGAACTGCATGCCGCGGTATGCCGCTTTGCGAATGTGCTGAAGGCCCAGGGCGTGCAGCGCGGCGACCGGGTCACGCTGTATATGCCGATGATTCCGGAAGCCGCTTACGCGATGCTGGCCTGTGCCCGCATCGGTGCGGTGCATTCGGTGGTCTTCGGCGGTTTCTCACCGGACGCGCTGGCCGGACGAATCATCGACTGCCAGTCAAAGCTGGTAATCACCGCCGATGAAGGCATTCGCGGCGGCAAGTCGATTCCACTGAAAAACAACGTCGATGCCGCCTTGCAGGTACCCGGCGTGCGTGACTGGCTGGAAACCGTGCTGGTGGTACGTAACACCGGTGGCGAGATTCAATGGAACGACCGGCACGATGTCTGGCTGCATCAGGCGCAGGCCGATGTGCCGGCGGAGTGCGAACCAGAGGAAATGTCCGCGGAAGACCCGCTGTTCATTCTGTACACCTCCGGCTCCACCGGCAAGCCGAAGGGCGTGTTGCATACCTCGGGGGGTTATCTGGTCTATGCCGCGATAACCCACCAATATGTCTTCGATTACCATCCGGGGGACATTTACTGGTGCACGGCGGATGTCGGCTGGATTACCGGGCACAGCTATACCGTTTATGGCCCGCTGGCCAACGGCGCCACCACGTTGATGTTCGAGGGTGTGCCGAACTACCCGGACAGCAGCCGGTTCTGGCAGATCTGCGACAAGCACCAGGTCAATATCTGCTATACCGCACCGACTGCGATACGCGCGCTGATGCGCGACGGCGACGGCCCGGTACAGTCCACTTCCAGACAGTCGCTGCGCCTGCTCGGCAGCGTCGGGGAACCGATCAATCCCGAGGCCTGGGAATGGTACTACCACGTGGTCGGCGACGGCCGCTGTCCGATCGTCGATACCTGGTGGCAGACGGAAACCGGCGGCATCATGATCACGCCGCTGCCGGGCGTGACGGCGCTCAAGCCCGGTTCGGCGACGCGGCCCTTCTTTGGCATCAAGCCGGCGCTGGTCGACAATGACGGCGAATTGCGCACCGATATGATCGCCGAGGGCAATTTGTGCATCCTCGATTCCTGGCCGGGGCAGATGCGCACCGTCTATGGCGACCACAAGCGGTTCGTGGACACATACTTCTCCACCTACAAGGGCAAATACTTCACCGGCGACGGTTGCCGGCGGGATGCCGATGGCTATTACTGGATCACCGGTCGCGTCGACGACGTCATCAATGTGTCGGGCCATAGAATGGGCACGGCC
>JANQPM010000105.1 GCA_028289465.1 Lysobacterales bacterium
TCAGCCCGGCGTGAAAGAACAGGTCGGTGTCTACCTGGACGAATCAGTGATTTCGCTGTCGCTGTTCACACCCGATCTCGACCTGTTCGACCCGAACCGGAGCCGAACAGCGTGCCCTGCGGCCCGCGCAGCACTTCCACCCGGTTCAGGTCGAACAGGTCGAGATCGGGTGTGAACAGCGACAGCGAAATCACTGATTCGTCCAGGTAGACACCGACCTGTTCTTTCACGCCGGGCTGATCGCGCACAATCTGGCCGGCGGAAACCCCGCGCATGGATATCTGGCTCTGGCCCGGACCGAGGTCCTGAACCGAGAAGCCGGCAACCGCGTTGGAGACGTCTTCGATATCTACCGCGCCGATATTGCGCAGATTTTCCTCGGTCTGCGCGGCGATAGAGAACGGCACGTCCTGCAGCGTCTCCTCGCGCTTGCGCGCGGTGACCACCAGCTGGTCCAGGGTCAGTGCGGAAGTCGAGCGCGGCTGGTCTTCGTTGTCGGCGTCGTCGCTATCCTGTGCGGATACGGCGAAAGCGTTGAGCAGCAAGGCGGTGGTTATCGCGGTGAACAGTCCTTTTCGGCGAATCGATTTCATACATCCCTCCCATGTCGTTCATACCCGAGTCGGTTTGACAACCAATGTAGATTATGTGGTTTAATTGCTAAACTATTGAATAAAAACAATATTTATACAATATATAGCGCGATCCACAATCTAAGAATATGTCATACGCCGAAAGATATGAAGCTTTTCTTAACAAATTCTTAAGGAATGAAATAGACCGGCGTTCGTACGTCGGGCCGCTTAAAGTGGCCGATTTTGGGCATCGCGGCAGGCCGTTTCAGGCGTTATTTCGGCTGCGGTCGGTAGTTGCGCTCCAGCGCCTGCGGCAACAGCGCTTCGATGCGGTCACGGACTTCCAGCCGGTCGACCAGATCGTGAATATAGTCCAGCCTGTCGGTTTCCAGAACCAGCACCTCGCTTAGCCGATAAGACGAGATCCACCGCTCGTACAGCCGTTCCAGACGCTTGAGATAAGACAGCGGGATATCCTGTTCCATTCGGCGCCCGCGCAATTTGATCCGCCGCCGCAGTGTACGCATGGAGCATTGCAGGTAGATCATCAGATCCGGTGGCTGAATAGCGTTCAGAATGGTCTGGTAGAAGCCCCAGTAGGTGGCCCAGTCGCGTTTGTCGATACGGCGCATCTGGTGCAGTGCGGTCGCGAAAATTTCAGCGTCCTCATAAATGGTCCGGTCGAGCACCACCACACCGGGCACGCGGTCGGCTTCCTGGTGGATGCGGAACTTGTTACTGAGAAAGAACAACTGGGAATGAAATCCCCAGCGTTTCATATCCTTGTAAAAGTCCGGCAGATACGGGTTCTCGTCATTCGGTTCGTAGAACGGAGCGATATCGTAGGTAGTGGTCAGAAATTGCACCAGGGATGACTTGCCGGCCCCGATGTTGCCGGCAATGGCGATGGATCGTCGTTCGGGCATGCGCTATTCGATTCTTCAGGATGCGACGGCGATCAGCTTACCAGAGAACGGTGCATAAGCGTTGAGGCCGGTACCGCCAGCCGAGTATCCGGGGAGCGATGTTGGCATCGCCCCGGCAGACGCCGCTTCTGTCAGCCGCGTCCAGCCAGTAAACTGCGGTCATGAACGACGGCCACCAAGCGAATGACCAGCAACCGTTTGCCAATCTGACACCTGATACCATCCTTGCTGCTATCGAATCGCAGGGCCTGGTTTGCGATGGCCATCTACTGGCCTTGAACAGCTATGAAAACCGGGTTTATCAGATCGGCATCGATCAGGCAGCACCCGTGATCGCGAAGTTTTACCGGCCGGGCCGCTGGGACAATCGGGCGATTATCGAAGAGCACCGGTTTGCGCAGGAACTGGCCGACCACGAAGTGCCGCTGATCGCGCCGTTAAAGATCGCGGATTGCAGCCTGTTTGAATATGACGGCTACCGCTTCAGCCTGGCGCCGCGCCGGGCCGGTCGCGCGGCGGAGCTGGATCAATTGGATGTACTCGAGTGGCTGGGACGGTTTATCGGGCGCCTGCACAAGGTCGGCGCGGCAGCGGATTTCAGCCATCGCCCGGAACTCACCGCCGAACGCCTGGGTTGGAACAGCCGCCGCTACTTGCTGGAACAGCGCTGGCTGCCGGCGCATCTGGAATCGGCATTTGAATCGCTGAGCGAAGACCTGCTGGCGATCATTGATGCCCGCTTTGCCGCTGTCGACTATCGGCCGCTGCGCCTGCACGGCGATTTTCATGCCGGCAATATTCTGTGGCGGGACGGACCTTTTTTCGTCGATCTGGACGACTGTCAGACCGGCCCGGCGATTCAGGACCTGTGGCTGCTGCTGTCCGGCGACCGCGATCAGATGAGCGCCCAGTGCCGGCGTCTGATACAGGGGTATGCGATGTTTATGTCGTTTAACCCGGCCGAGCTGGCACTGATAGAACCGCTGCGAACGCTGCGTATGCTGCATCACGCCGCATGGCTGGCGCGGCGCTGGGGCGATCCGGCATTTCCGGTCGCGTTCCCGTGGTTTGACAGCGTGCGCTACTGGGAGGAACTGATGCTCGGGCTGCGCGAGCAGATGGCTCAGTTGCAGGAAGCGCCGATCGAGCTGTGACCGTCTGCCGCTTGCGCATCGCATACGCAAGTGGTTCAATACCCGGCCCCGTTGCCGCCATCAGAGGGCCATCCGTGTGAAGTGCAGCGCAGAACCATCACCGTATACGGCATTGATCGAACGCCTGAGACCGGCGGCAGAGCAGGTTGTGCAGCACGTCTATGCGCCCTATAGCAAGGTCAAGGTCGGTGCGGCAGTACTGGCCGACGACGGTGAGGTATTTACCGGCTGCAATGTCGAGAACGCTTCTTACGGACTCTCGCAATGCGCCGAACGCAACGCATTGCAGCATGCGATTGCGATGGGTGCGCGCCCCGGCAGTCTGAATGCTTTGCTGATTTATTCTCCGGCGGCCGAAGCGCTGCCGCCGTGCGGGGCCTGCCGCCAGGTCATGCAGGAGTTTATGCCGCCCGCTGCGGTCGTGATCAGTTGTGGCGACGGAACGGAGCCGATGATCTGGTCGCTTTCCGAGTTGCTGCCGCAGCCGTTTACGCTGAACGCCTGATCCAGTAAACCCTCGGCACTGACCGCCGTTTCGCCTGCCGCCTCTGCGTTCTCGCTTCTCATCATCGAGGCTTATTGCCATAATGTAGCCGGACTCACGTTGGCGGCACAGGAAACAGGCATTTTCTCGCGGGCAGGGGCCGGGGAATAGCGTATTGATTTGATGATGGTTGGCACACGGCGCAAACAGGCGAGCAGGCTGCATTCGGGTTTGAATCCGGGCGCTTGGAGCATTGCAGTCCTGGGTTTGGCGGCGCTGCTTGTCGTTTCCTGCGCGACCGTGCCCGAAATAGCCGGCCCGCTGAAGACCGCGGCGGCACAGCATCAGGACTATCCGGCCCGGCGCCTGGAAAACGCTGCGCGTCCGGCAGAACGCCCGACCGTCTTTCAGACCGGAGCGACGGTTTATACCGGTTGCGTTGCGGTCAGGCCGAATCGGCCGGACCGGTTGCCCGGCGTACAGGGGGACCGTATTGCATTCAGCGGTCTGGCCAAGGTGTTCGAGTTGCCACGGGACGTCTACGTGTACGTGAAGGACACCAAGATGTGCCACTGGGGCGACGGACCGCGCAACAACGAATATTTCGGCATAATCAGTCAGCGAAACCGAAAATTGCTGGCCTGGCAGGTTGCGCTGGATGTCGGCGCTTTTCGTCACCCGCCGACAGTCCGTCAATCGCCCGGTTTTCCGGACGTACATCCGCTGTCGCCGCCAACCGATCTGGAAGCGGTCTGCGTGGTCTCGCGCCAGCCCGACCAGCAGGGATTCACTGCGCTTGCGGTGGAAAGCGGGGGCTTCGCGCCGCAGGCGTATCGGCGTTTATTCAAAGTCGATTTCCGCGTTGATTCAGCAGTCGACGACAGCGATCGTTCACCGTGGACCGCAAAAATCAGCGGGATGGTGAATTACCACAGCGCCATTGATGAACCGCTGCCGGCCAATTTCGAAGTGGAAGGCATACTGTGCCTGCCGCGCGATGAACCGAATGCGTATACCGTGATTCTGGCCGACCGCGGCCGCCATCAGCGTGACGGCAGCGGCCACAACGGCGGTCTTTTGATGCTGGACGTCGATTTCGACCGGCAGGAAGTCAGTCATGCGTTGCCGGGCTTTTCCAATATCGCCGGTGCCTATATCCATGTGCAGGCGCCGCGGCCGGACTGCGCGTTTCAGGAAACGGCGGAAGAAGACGGTGATCAGGCCTGGCGCGATATTTCGGATTTATATTCCGATGGCGCCCGGGTCTGGGCCGCGTCCACGTACGAAGACGAAGCGAATGAAACCTACTGCTCGAAGATCTACACCCTGTGCCAGTCCTCGGATTGCTCGGACCTCGGGGTCGGAGACTTGAGCGTCACGGTCAGGCCGGTACCGGATTTCAAGGTTGAAGGCTTGGCCGCACCGATCAGCCGCGAACGGCAGAACGTGCAAATCGCTATCGCGACGGACGAGGAAGCGCAAGGCAGAATCTCGCTACGCCAGGAAATCTGTGCACAGCCGGACTGCCGAACCCCGTTGTCGCCGGAATCATCTCAATAGAAGGTGTCTTGCGCCTCGCTCACCCAACCGGGAGAGCAAGCCAAAGGGTTTGCGCACCGCGCAAGAACCCATGCTTCACGGGGCCCGCTCCGGCGGGTCGCCTGCGGCTCCAAAGCGTTGCTGCGGCCGGATCGGAAGCTTATTCGCCCAGTAGCTATCCACCCGGGCCGCTGCCGCGCTGAATACCGCCGGTATCGGTCCGCCGCTGCATCAGCCGCTCACGGCGTCCGCAGTCGGCTGTGGGGCAGTCGGAATAGGGAGTCAGGGTAATGGTCTGATTGGCCGGTACCCGGTTGACCGCGGTTTTTCTGCCGTCCGGCCAGATCACACGAATCTGTTCGGCCGTGTCGGCACCGGCCAGACCGAAATGCTGCACCAGCGGGTTCTGCGATTCGAAATTGCTGCCTACGCTGAGTTGGCGGTATTGCTGGCGGCCGCCGGCCTGAAGATAGATCGCCGAGCCGACGGCGAACGGGTTTGCACCGGTTCCGCGCAGCCGGATTTGCAAGTAGCCCGGATTGTTCGGCAGGTCATTACGCAGCAAACGCGATTCGGCACCGTAGTTGGCGCTGAATATATCGACATCGCCGTCGTTGTCATAATCGAAGCAAACCACTCCGCGGCCTTGGGCCGTTTCCTCAATGCCGAGGTCGACACTGGCCTCGGTAAAGCTGCCGTCACCGTCGTTGACGAACAACCGCGATGGATCGGTTTCGAAGTCATAAGACGGATTGTTGCCATAGGCCGGCATGCCGTTGACATGAAAAATATCGAGCCAGCCGTCGTTGTTGAAATCGGCCGCACAGGCACCCCAGCCCCAATAGCCTTCGCGCACGCCGGCGCTGTCGGTCACGTTTTCGAAATTGCCGTGGCCGTCGTTGCGGTACAGGCGGTTCCCGGATACTCCCCAGACCGGTGCGTTACCCGGCTGGTCGTGAATGCTGGTCACAAACCAGTCGACATCGCCGTCGTTGTCGAAATCCGCCGCTGCCGAACCCATGCCGTTCTCGTCGTCGATGATCGGTGTCGTGATGCGTGCGAAGCGCCCGCCGCCGGTATTGATAAACACCTGGCTGGTCTGGTAATCGCCGGTAACCAGCAGGTCTTGCAGTCCGTCCTGATTGATGTCGGTGAAGCACGGACTGAAGCTCCAGTCTTCTTGCAGGTAGATATCCAGCCCGGCGAGATCGTCAGCAGCCAGGAATTCGGCGCTGCCGTTGTTCAACCACAGGTGGTTGGTCGGCTGCTCGGCACCCCAATGGGTGACGAACAGATCCAGATCGCCGTCCTGGTCGGCGTCGCCGAAGGCCGATGAATAATCGTTTTGCCTTGCGGTTTGCTGATAGATGCCAGACTGCGCGGTGACCTCGGTGAAGCGGCCGTTCCGGTCGTTGATAAAAACATGATACCCGCTGCCGGCGACACCGCCGACCGCAAGGTCGAGCCAGCCGTCGCCGTTAATATCGGCAAATACCGGGCCGCTGCTGATATGTCCGGACAGGCCGGCCCCGGCGGCGTTGCTGACATTGTCGAAACCGCCCTGGCCGTTATTGTTGAGCAGCACGTTTTCGGAAATATCGCCGGTGACCAGATACAGGTCGATATCGCCGTCGTTGTCGTAGTCGCCTGCGGCAACCCCGCCGGCCATCATCTTGACGCCGGGATCGGTGTTGTCGATATACCCGTGCAGATGGGCGGCGCCGGCCTCCGCGCTGACATCGGTGAATTGCCATTCCGCCATCGCGCTCTGATTGCCGCCCAGCATCGCAAACAAATACGACAGCAGACGCAGCCGTCTATCGAATGTAGGTGTTCGCACGCTTATTTTTGAGGCCCTGCATCGTCGATAGCGATATACGCTACCAGAAAAGCGTATTGCGAAAAAGGAGCCGCAAGCGGCCCGCTGGAGCGGGCGCAAGACTCCTTAATAGCGGAGATTGGTACGCCGCCAGGTGGTGCTGCGCTATTGAAACGCGCAGGAACCGCCTTTCCAGAGGCGCTCGGGGGGCCAGCCTTGCGGTACTTTGTATTTGATTGCCGACCCGGTGCGACAGGCATAGGTTACCGGCACCGATTCGCTCTGCAGTTCTGCGGCCGGGGGCAGGCCGGCGCAGGCGCTGAGCAAAACACCGCCGACGAGCGCCGCGGTCAATTGGAAGCCTGATTTGGACTTGAGCACTGTGTTGCCTCGGGTTAACGGTTGCGGCCCCAGCATAGGGGCGGGCCGTTGTGCTGTAAAACGAAACTGCACAGTGCGGCGCGGAAATACGGCGAAGGGTTGGCAATTTGCTGATAACGAACGACAACAACCGCCAATCAGCGGGGCGGATGGTATTTAATATTTGTTTAACATATTCAGACTGCGGTATGGTAACCGGGATGTCCGGCCGGGCCAGCTCCGCACTTGGTATAACGGTTTTGTAGCAGTCTCGGTATCGGCGCATCGGGTTCATTTTGGTGTATGCGCATTCGATTCAATACACCAGGTTTCCTAGGCAGGATACGAAGAGGTCATTGGGATGACGATGAATGATAAAGCCGAATCAAAACTAAGAATACAACCCCTTGTGTATTCAATTCTTTTTTCGCTTTCTGCGATGACTGCGGCCATCGCCCAAGACGAAGAAGAAGAGCAGACCCCGAGTACGCTGCGAACGCCGGCGATGCTGCAGGACATCACCGTTACCGCACAAAAGCGTGAAGAAAACGCGCAGGACATACCGGTGGCCATCGCCACACTGGGCGGCGAGAAACTCAACGTGCTGGCTTCCAGTGGTCTGGATGTGCGCTTTCTGTCCGCCCGTCTGCCGAGCCTGCAGATCGAATCGTCGTTCGGCCGCACGTTCCCGCGTTTTTATATCCGCGGCCTCGGCAACACCGATTTCGACTTGAACGCATCGCAGCCGGTATCGCTGATCTATGACGAAATCGTGCTGGAGAATCCGATCCTGAAAGGTTTTCCGGTGTTCGACCTGGATCGGATCGAGATGCTGCGCGGCCCGCAGGGCACGCTGTTCGGGCGTAATACGCCGGCCGGCATCATCAAATTCGAATCCGTCAAGCCGTCTCAGGAAACCAGCGGTTATGCGCAGATTTCGTATGGCCGCTTCGACACGCTGAATTTCGAAGGTGCGGTCGGCGGCGGGTTGAACGACGACTGGTCATCGCGGTTTTCTGTGATGTATCAGGATCGGGGCGACTGGGTGGACAACACCTTCACCGGCGAGAACGACGCATTGGAAGGCTTTGAAGAAGTGGCTGCGCGGCTGCAGTTTCTATACGAACCCGGTGACGAATTCGATGCGCTGTTCAATGTGCACGTACGCAGTCTGGAAGGGACTGCGCGCCTGTTCCGGGCCAACCTGATCACGCCCGGAACCAACAATATCGCACCCGGTTTCGACCGTAAGAGCATTGCGATCGACGGTGCCAATTTCCAGGACCTGGACAGCCATGGGCTGAGCGCCAGACTGAACTGGAACCTGGGCAATATGACGCTGACTTCGATTACCGGTTACGAGACCGTCGAACTGTTGAGCCGCGGTGACATCGACGGCGGCTTCGGCGCGGTATTCGCGCCGCCTTCCGGCCCGGGCTTGATTCCGTTTACCGCGGAGTCTGCCGACGGATTGCCGGACCATGAGCAATTTACCCAGGAGCTGCGTCTGGCCTCTAATGAATGGGGGCAATTCGACTGGCAGGCCGGTGTGTTTTACTTCACCGAAGATTTGACCATTGACAGCTTTAACTACGACACCCTGGCCGGCGGCGTGCAGAACGGGTTTGCACAGCAGTCGCAGGAAACCGATGCCTGGGCGCTGTTTGCATCCTTCGACTATGACCTGACTCCCGAATTCAAACTGAAAGCGGGTCTGCGTTACTCCAATGACGAAAAAGATTTCGTCGCAGAGCGTTTTCAGTCGCCGCTGTCCTTCCTCGGCGTCGGTCCTATCGGCCCGCTGACCGCAAACCCGGATGACTCCGAGTTGAGCTGGGATATCAGCGGCACCTATTTCGTGAATAACGACGTCAATGTATACGGCCGGCTGGCCAAGGGCTTCAGAGCGCCGAGCATTCAGGGCCGGCTGCTGTTCGGCGATGTGGTTTCGGTGGCCGATACCGAAGAAGTGATTTCATTCGAGACCGGCGTCAAATCCACGGTCATGAACGGTCGTGCGCGGGTGAACTTCACGCTGTTCTTCTATGAGATCGACGATCAGCAGCTAACCGCCGTTGGCGGCCAGACCAATTTCAATACGCTGATCAATGCGGACGAGACCGAGGGCAAGGGTTTTGAACTGGACGTCGAAGCCTTCGTTACCGATAACCTGCTGATTACCGCCGGGGTCAGCTACAACGATACCGAAATCAAGGACGATCGACTGGCCATTCAGCCCTGCGGTGCGCCTTGTACCGTGCTGGATCCGGTCGGACCGGTGGCCGGCACTGTGCTGATTAGCGGCAACAATCTGCCACAGGCGCCGGAATTGATCGCGAATTTCACCGCCCGCTACGGCGTGCCGGTCGGTGACGGCGAATTCTTCGTCTATACCGACTGGGCCTACCGTGACGACGTTTCGTTCTTCCTTTACGAGTCGGCAGAATTCAATGACGACAAACTGGTCGAAGGCGGTCTGCGCATCGGTTACAACTGGAATTACGGTCAGCACGAACTGGCTTTGTTCGGGCGCAATATTACCGACGATCTGTCGCTGACCGGCGGTATCGATTTCAACAACCTGACCGGCTTTGTCAACGAACCGCGGACCTGGGGCGTGGAATACACTACCAAGTTCTGACGCTGTTGCCGGGCCGGGGCTCGACAGGGGCTTCGGCCCCGGCTGCCGCCTGCCAATGAGTAACCCTGCTCTGAAAGATTTAAGGCTCTGAAATGCCAGAGACCTATCCGAGGGTTTCCCGGCGCGCTCTGCTCAGCGCGTTCACCAGCACGTCCAGATCATTCTCGCGACATAGGTAGCTGGTCACGCAGGCGCGGATCACCGGTCGGCCGCCCAGGCGGGTAGTGGATATCCACGCTTCGCCCGATTGACGCACTGCGGATGCGATCGCTTCATAGGCGGTGCCCGGGTCGGCATTTTCCGGCAGATCGGGCAGCACGCAGCAGACCACGCCCATCGACGCGCCATTAACCACGTGCCAGCCCTCGGTACGCAGTTTTTCCGCCAGTTTCTGCGCCTGTTCGAACTGCCGTTCGATCTGGCGTCCGTAAGCTTCGCGGCCGGCAACTGCCAGCGACATAAACAGCTTCAGGCCGATAAAGCGCCGTGAAAACTGCAGGCTCTGCCGGTAGTTGTCGAGCCCGTCGATATCGCTGTCCGGCACGTAGTCCGTGTCCACGCCGAAGGTGTCGCCCAGCCAGCGGTGTTGACGGCACAGAAACATGCCCGCGCCCATCGGAACCGAAAGCAGCTTGTGCGGATCGAAGGTGATGCTGTCGGCCGCCTCGATACCGGCCAGCAGCGGCCGAAGCGCGTCGGACAAAATAACGCCGCCGCCCCAGGCGGCATCGACATGGTAGTGCAGGCCTTCTTGCGCCGCGACCGCTGCGATCTCGGTCAGCGGTTCGACCAGCCCGGCATTAGTGGTGCCGGCGGTCGCAACCACCATAAACGGCGCGAAGCCGGCCTGGCGATCCTGCCGAATGCGCGCAGCCAGCGCATCGACATCCATAACATCGGCATCGGTGACCGGGATTTGGCGCAGTGCGCTGCGGCCCAGTCCGCACTGGCGCGCAATCTTGTCAAACGAGTGGTGAAATTCCGCCGAACCGTAAAAAACCGGCTGGGCCTTCAAGCCTCGAAGCCCGTGCTGCGGAAAATCCGGAAACCGGCGGGTCAGCGCCACCAGCGTGCCGGTGGTATTGGCTTCCGAACCGCCGCTGGTGAAATGCCCGTACGCGTTTTCCCCGAGTGCAAAGCGTTTGGCGAAATAGCGAATTAGATGACGCTCGGTTTCAACTGCAAACGGGTTCTGGTGCCAGGCACCGGCCTGCGGGTTATAGCCGGCAACCAGCAGATCGGCCAGCACGCCGGGAAAGGCGGGAGTCGGGTTAAACAGGCCGAAGCAGCGGGGGTGTGCGGTATGTATGCCCCAGCGTTCCATCGCCTGGCAGACCTTGGCGAGGATCTGCCGATTGTCCTGCGGCGTCTCGAATTCGAAGGCTTCAAGGAACCGGCGCAGCTCGGCGTTATTGAACTGCGGCACGACAGGCCACTCTGCCAGGTGCTCCAGATACGCGTTGATCGTATTCGCCGCCTGGTGCAGCAGCGTGCCGCGGGTACGGTGGTCGGGTAGTAGCGAAGGCATCGGTATGATCGTGTATTATTCGTAGAAGATAAGCATTAATAGAATAATAAACATAATGTTAATGATTCCAGCGAATTGATTACGGATATTTTTAAGATATGAAACAACTCGACCGAATTGATTTCGAAATTATCGAGCTCCTGCAGAAGAATGCTCGGTTGTCCAACAAAAGCCTGGCGCGGGAAGTGGGTCTGGCCGCCTCCAGTTGCCATGCCCGGGTGCAGAACCTGATGAGTGCGGGGGTGTTTGAGGGCTTCCACGCCCGGGTCAATGAGTCCGCGATGGGTGTGCAGCAGCAGGCGTTGTACTTTATCAGCCTGACCAAGCATTCACGCCAGGTGGTCGAAGAGTTTATGCGCGATCTATTGGCGTTGCCCGAAGTCGTGACGGTTTATCTGATCTCGGGCAAGATTGATTTTGTCGTGCATGCTGTTGCACCCGATACCGTGCATCTGCGGAATTTCGCACTGGACCATATCACGGTGCGGCCGGAAGTCACCCAGATCGAAACCGCTTTGATCTTCGACAAGCATCACGATTACGGGCTGGTTTCGTTTTTGAATGGGTCCGGCTAGGCTTCTTCCACTGGTGGGTCCGGCAGCGCCGGCAAAACGTTATAGAAGGAATCCAGTGTAGGAGCGCCTTTAGGCGCGAATGCTTTTTGTCGAGGAAGAAATAGCCCGGGCTGGAAATAGCTATGACTATCGCGCCTAAAGGCGCTCCTGCAGGCATTGGGGTTCTCAAAGGGCGGTCTAAGCCGGAAACCTGGCTTCCCTGACACCCGCTTGGGCAGCCGCGTCCAGCTCCCATGACTACCGGCGTCCGTTCCGGCGGGCCGCCTGCTGCTCCCCTGCCGGTTGGCTGCGGTGCATTGAACATATCCAATCGGTGTCGATATCAGGCAGAATATACTATCGGTTTGAAGCACCGGCCGGCGTGCCGGAAACGTAGGAACCGGAAAACTAAGAACAAGCAAAAAGGAGCCGGTATGCTGGAACTGCTGACCTTGGAAAACCTGATCAGTCTGGGTTTATTGATTTTGCTGCAGGCTGTGCTGGGTTTTGACAACCTTCTTTATATTTCTTTGGAATCGAAACGGGCACCGGCGGACAAGCAGGCGATGGTGCGCCGGCTGGGCATCGGTTTGGCGGTCGCTTTGCGCATTGTTCTCTTGTTCGTGATTCTGCGCCTGATCAGCGTTTTCCAGGAACCGGTATTCAGCATCCACTGGGCCGATGTCGTTACCGGCAGTTTTAATTTTCACAGTCTGATCGTGTTGCTCGGGGGCGTCTTTATCCTGTACACCGCAACCAAGGAAATCTGGCATATGATGGGAGTTCACGACCTCGGGCACGAGGAACGCCGGCCGAGTTCGGTCGCCCAGGTGGTGTTTCTTATCGTCATGATGAACCTGGTGTTTTCGTTTGATTCCATCCTCAGTGCCATGGCCTTGAGCGACGTGTTTCCGGTGATGGCGCTGGCGATCATGATTGGCGGAGCGTTGATGATCTGGCTGTCCGACCGGGTGTCTAGCTTTCTGGAAAAAAACCGCATGTATGAAGTGCTGGGCCTTTTCATTCTGTTCGTGGTCGGCATTATGCTGTTGACGGAAGGCGCGCACTTGGCCCATCTGGCCTTGTTCGGGCACCATATCATGCCGATGACCAAGGCCACGTTCTACTTTGTGATCGGCGTTCTGGTGCTGACCGATATCGTCCAGGGCCGCTACCAGAAGAAGCTGCTTAAGGCGAGGTCGATGGGTCAGCACGGCTGAAGCGGTGCCGGTTATCCGCGAACGCGCCCGGCCAGGATTCGATGTAGCACCCGGAGTCAATATAACGAAGGAGACCTGCGATGACTAAGTTTCTCACAGCGGTAATACTGATCGTTGCCGGCAGCGGCATCTGCGCGCAGGAGAAGACCGCGTTGGTCGGCGGCACGCTGATCAACGGTCTCGGCGGGCAGCCGATACAGGACAGCGTCATCCTGGTTGACGGCGAACGGATCGAAGCTGTCGGTACGGTCGATACCCTTCCGGTGCCGGCAGGGTATCGCGTGGTGTCCACCGAAGCGATGAGCGTGCTGCCCGGTCTGTGGGACATGCATGTGCATCTGATGATCAACGGCCATGCCGACTATGCGCACTGGCACCCTGCTTACCTGGATCGCTTTGCCGATGAAATCATGCCGGCATCGGCCGTTCAGTTGCTGCTGGCCGGCGTCACCACGGCCAGAGATCTGGGTGCGCCGCTGGAAGCGTCCTTGCAGGTCAGGCAGCGTATTGCCGACAATGACATTCCGGGGCCGCGGCTGTTTATCTCGGGGCCGTTCATCCAGCACCGGCCGTATCCCGGCACCGAGGCTTATCGCTGGGGGGTTAACGGCGTTCGCGATGCGCGCGAAAAAGTACGCCGCCTGGCCGAGGCCGGCGTCGATGTAATCAAGCTGGTGGACCAGGACGAAATGAGCTTCGAAGAAGCTCAGGCCGTTGTCGACGAAGCGCATCAGCACGGGCTCAAGGTGGTCGGGCATTCGCACCGGCCGGAGGAAATCCGTCGCGGTCTGGCGATCGGCGTGGACAATTTCGAGCATACCGGACTCGCGGCTGCGCCGGAATATCCCGAAGACGTGATGCGGCTGTTGCACGAGCGCACCGCGACCGGACGGGTTCGCGGTGGTCCGCTGTACTGGACGCCGACGGTCGAGGGGCTGTGGAACTACGATTATGTGCGGGACCATCCGGAAGCGCTGGATAACGACTGCTGGGAACGTGGACTGAAACCGGACACGATTGCCGATATCCGTCAGTCTATCTCGCACCCGGAATTGCTGGATTACTTCCAACTGACGCCAAAACGCAAGCCGACGCTTAAACGCAAGATCACCCAGTTGCGTCAGGCCGGCGCGGTGTTGCTAGTCGGCACCGACAGCGGCATTCCGATGAAATTTCACTGCCAGTCCACCTGGCACGAGCTCGATGTCTGGGTCAACGTGATGGATATTCCACCGATGGAGGCGATCCAGTCGGCAACCTATTGGCCGAGCAAGTTCATGGGCGTCGAAAAGCAATGGGGCACTATCGCGGCCGGCCGCTATGCCGACATCATCGCTGTGAAAGGCGATGTGCTGCGCTACATCAATTTGCTTCAGAATGTCGATCTGGTGATGAAGGGCGGGGTGATCTACAAGCAGGATGGCCGTGCGATTGACGATGTACTGTAAACGATTCCGGCGCCGGGTTGGTGACCGGCCTGCCCGGGCAGCGT
Organism: Lysobacterales bacterium; assembly: GCA_028289465.1. GTDB lineage: Bacteria > Pseudomonadota > Gammaproteobacteria > Xanthomonadales > SZUA-36 > JANQPM01. Next base: position 14,293 of record JANQPM010000105.1, read on the forward strand.
CTATGCCGGAAGGCGGTCTGCGGTGATTTCATTGCTGTTTCAAGGCCAGATCGTATTGTTTCTGGTCATCCTGTTCGCGATCGTTCTGTCCTTGAGTTTTCACGAATTCGGTCACGCCGCGATGGCCAGGCTGCTTGGCGACGACACCGCCGAACGCATGGGCCGGCTGACCCTGAATCCGGTCGCGCATATCGACCCGATGGGCTTGCTGCTGGTCGCAACCGTGGGTTTCGGCTATGCCAGACCGGTTCCGTTTACCGCGAGTAAACTAAAGCCGGCCTGGGGCAGTGCGGCGGTGGCGTTTGCCGGCCCGGCGATGAACCTGCTGATCGCGCTGCTCGCCGCCAATTTGCTGGCCTGGGGCGTGCGCAGCGGCGGATTTGCGGTCGGCGAAGGCGCCTACACCATGCTGTTCTACCTGGCCCATATCAATATATTGCTGATGTTGTTCAACCTGATTCCGCTCGGGCCGCTGGACGGTCACTATATTCTGCCGTGGCTGCTGCCGCGCGACCTCGGTCGGCGCTATCAGAACCTGAATGCCCGCTACGGCGTGCAGTTGTTCCTGGTACTGATTTTGCTAAGCGTGGCCGGTGTGCCGATTTTCCACTATCTGCTGGCGCTGAGCGACAAAATCCTGCCATGGCTGATACTGGTCTAGCCTTTGATACGCAACGGGCCGGTCGTCGTATCTTTCTAGCGCAGAAACCTTCTGGCGGGGCCGCCAGGCACCCGTAGGAAGCGCCTTTAGGCGCGACCACCGGGGTTTGCGATTACCCGGGCTTTTTTTCGGTGAATGACATTCGCGCCTAAAGGCGCTCTTACGGGCGACAGCACATTAAATAAAAATGAAGAGAAGATAAAAGTGTGCGGCCCACTTTGAAGGGTGAGAACCCAGAAACACAGACAAGGGGGGAATCTGTGGGGTGGGCCGCACTCCTATATGGTAGCCCCTAACGGGAAAATTTCAAGCCTAATACCGCAAAAATCGGCTCAAATAATATCAATTCCGCTCCGTTAAACGCAGCAATGACAAGCATTGCTTTCCAAAATCTGTACGTTTGCGGAAAACTGGTTAAAGATTGCTCATTTTTTGGAGTCGGCGACACCCAGACGCTGATGCATGACCGGGCTGGTGGTGGTGTACTGCAGATGCACTTTTTTATCCGGGTGCAGCAGTTGCCGGACACCGAAAGCCGCCAATGCGGCTTCGTGGAATCCGCTCAAAATCAACTTCTTCTTACCGGGATAGGTGTTGATATCGCCGACTGCGAAAATACCCGGGCGGTTGGTCTGGAAGCGTTCGGTATCGACACCGATTTGTCGCCGTTCAATATCCAGACCCCAGTCCGCGATCGGGCCGAGATTGGGTGACAGCCCCCAGAACACCAGTACCTCTTCGGCCGGCACCGTTGTGACGTCGCCGCCCGGCAGCAACACGTCCAGATGACTGAGCTGCCCGCCGGTGCCGTGTACCTGTTTGATATTGCCCTGCAGTTCGGTGAGCTTGCCCTGTTGCGCGAGCTGCTTCATTTTTTTCACCGATGCCGGCTGTGCGCGGTATTCGCTGCGGCGGTGAATCAGTGTAATGGATGCGGCGCGCTCATTCAGTTCCAGCGCCCAGTCCAGTGCGGAATCGCCACCGCCGAGAATGACCAGGTTGCGGCCCCGGTAGTGGTTCGCGTCAGTAACTTTGTAGCGGATGGTATCGCCTTCGAAGGCTTCTGCGCCGGTCGCGCGAATGCGCCGGGGCTGAAACGCACCCAGACCGGCAGCCAAAATCACGGCCGCGGTATCGAAGTCCTGCCCTTCGCTGGTTCGCAGGCAATAGCGGCCGTTCTCCTGCGCCGATAGTTCGGTCACCGTCTGCTTCAAATGGAATTCGGCCTTAAACGGCTTGATCTGTTCCATCAGTCGGTCGATCAATTCCTGAGCGCCGATCACCGGGTAGGCCGGAATATCATAGATCGGCTTTTCGGGGTAAAGCTCCGCACACTGGCCGCCGACCTGCGGCAGCGAGTCGATCACATGCGCGTGAATGTCCAGCAGACCCAGTTCAAAGACCTGAAACAGGCCTACCGGCCCGGCGCCGATTATGACCACGTCGGTACTGATCGTCATGATTTCCCCATCACCGCAAAAGACTTGCAGGGTACGCCTTTTTGCCGGGAGTTCAAGGCCCGCTGCGCTCGGCCGCGCGGTACTTGCAAAAATCGAATAAGACGGTAGGGTGGCGGTTGGTCGATCTCACTGCTGTTCTGGGGAGTCTGTATTATGAGCGACGGGCGTCAAATACAATTGGAATCAAGCTGGAAGGAGCGTTTGGAACCGGAATTCAAGGCGCCGTACATGGTCCAGTTGCGAGAATTCTTATTGTCCCGCAAGAAACAGCATGCGGTGATTTACCCGCCGGGCGGGAACATGTTCAATGCGCTGAACAGCACCGCTTTTGACCAAGTCCGGGTGGTAATACTCGGGCAGGACCCTTACCACGGACCCGGCCAGGCCCACGGTCTTTGTTTTTCGGTGATGCCGGGCATAGCGGTACCGCCGTCATTGATCAATATCTACAAAGAACTGCATGACGATATCGGCTTTACCATACCGAATCACGGTTACTTGCAGGCCTGGGCGGATCGCGGTGTGCTGCTGCTCAATGCGGTACTGACCGTGGAGCGGGGCCGGGCCGGTTCGCACCAGGGCAAAGGCTGGGAGTCATTCACCGACCGTATCATTGCTCTGCTGAACCAGTCGCGTCAGGGTCTGGTCTTTATGCTGTGGGGTGCCTATGCGCAGAAGAAGGGGGCAATGATCGATACCTCGCGGCATCTGGTGCTGAAAGCGCCGCATCCGTCGCCACTGTCTGCCAGCCGGGGGTTTTTCGGCTGCCGTCACTTTTCCAAGGCCAATCTCTATCTCGGCCAGCAGGGGCAGGCCGAATTCGACTGGAGCCTGCCGGCGTCGGTGTAAATCGTATCGTTTTGCTGCGGTTTGGCGGGCGGCTTTGCCGGCACGGAAGGCGCCGTTGCTCAGACCCGGTTCAGGGTTTCGTCAACCGGCATCCAGTCCACATGCGTGTCGTAGTAAGCATTGGCCTGCGGGCGCCGGTCGATCGGCTGGTCGAATGCGGCCAGCGCGATGTGAACTTCTCCAGGCCAGCGTTGCGAGCGAAAGAACAGCGTTGTGCCGCACTCGGTACAAAAGCCGCGCTCGCTGTCCGCGGATGATCGGTACCACTTCAATCCGCGGTCGCGATCCAGCCTGAAACCGTCATCTTCGACACCGACCCAGGTCACATAGCCGGCGCCGTGAATTTTACGGCACATGCTGCAATGGCAGTGCGCGCACCATTTGCTGGGCAACTCGGTGCTGAAGCGAATCTCGCCACAGAAGCAGGTGCCGCCGGCGGACGACGGTGCAGTCACCGCTGCCAGACCTCGTACGCGATCACGCCCCACATCGCCCACAACACCAGAGTGCTGGAAAAATAGGCCATGAAACGATGCGCAACCCGGTTATAGGTCACATGCACGATGCTGTGTGCGATACGCAAAAACACATACGTCCAGGCCAGCGAAATCAGCAGCCGATTTTGCAGCAGCAGTTCCAGCGCCAGCAGTATGGCCACGTAGTAGAGCACCGGCGCTTCGAACAGGTTGCGGAAGTTATCCGACGGACCGGCGACATGCTTGAGTTTTTGCTGGCTATCTGCCGCCACTTTGAGCGACTCGGGGTCGATATCGTTTTTGACGATCGTCGTCAGCCGGGTCGCATAGAGCCAGATCCAGACCGCGGCGGTTAATGCTACCTGTATCAATAGCGGATAGACCAAGGGTTTGTAGAACATGGTGATTCCTGAAAAACGGATGGTCAGCATAGTACCGCGAGAACAGGCGCTTGTCAGTGTGGCCGGTTGCGTTCCAGGCCGGGCAGGCGCGCGATATCGGAATCCGTCTTTGCAATTACGGTGTGCCCGTCAGTTCTCCGCCGAGGCGTTGCAGTGCGTTGCCGGTCAGGCGATAGGTGGTCCAGCGATCCATTGCCGTCGCTCCCAATGAAAGATAGAAGTCGATGGCCGGCTGATTCCAGTTCAGTACCGCCCATTCCAGCCGTCGGCAGTCGCGCTGAAGCGCCAGCCCGGCCAATGATTGCAGCAGGCGCTTACCGATGCTTTTTCCGCGATACTGCGGCCTCACATACAGGTCTTCGAGGTAGATGCCGGGCCGGCCGAGAAAAGTCGAGAAATTCTGAAAGAACAACGCGAAACCGGCCGCTTCGCCGTTCCATTCTGCGATCAGTGCCTCGGCGCAGGATTTGGGCCCGAACAGCGATTCAGCCAGCATGTCAGGCGTTGCGACAACTTCATCGGCAAGCTTTTCGTAGTCGGCCAGTTCACGGATCAATTGCAGTATCAGTTCGACATCCTTCGCAGTCGCGGCGCGAATATTTACGGAACCGGGCATGCTTTGCTACCTCGTGCTGTTAGCTGGAGATGGAAACTATACAATGGGCGACGATTCGAAAACATCGACAGTTGGTGAGTGACAAGGATGAGACCTACATGGGGAACGCCGGGCGACTGGGGAACGCCGGGCGGCGAGAACGCCGTCCGCCTGATGCTGCTCGGTGCGGGTGAGCTGGGTAAAGAGGTTGCGATCGAAGCGCAACGCCTCGGTGTCGAGGTAGTCGCGGTCGACCGCTATGCCGGTGCGCCGGCGATGCAGGTGGCGCACCGCAGCCATGTGGTCGATATGCTGGACGGCGACGCGCTGCGACAGATCGTCGCGGCCGAACGGCCGCAATTGATCGTGCCGGAAATCGAGGCCATTCATACGCCAAGCCTGCTGGCGCTGGAAGCCGAAGGCCGGCGCGTGGTGCCGACGGCCCGGGCAACACGCCTGACGATGGACAGAGAAGGCATTCGGCGGCTGGCTGCCGAAGAGCTGGGCCTGCCGACTTCCCCTTATCATTTTTGCGATCGCCGGGACGAATTCGAACAGGCGGTGAAGCAGCTCGGCCTGCCGGTGGTGGTCAAGCCGGTGATGAGTTCTTCGGGCAAGGGGCAGAGCCTGGTCCGCGAGGCGGGCGATATCGCCGCGGCGTGGGAATACGCCCAGCAGGGCGGCCGTGCCGGTGCCGGCCGGGTCATTGTCGAAGGTTTTGTGGATTTCGATTACGAAATCACGCTGCTGACCGTGCGCCACCACGATGGCACATTGTTTTGCGAACCGATCGGCCATCGGCAGCAGGACGGCGATTATCGCGAATCCTGGCAGCCGCAGGACATGACCAAAGCGGCATGGGAAAACGCGCAGAACATTGCCGAGAAGGTTACCGGTGCGCTGGGCGGCTGGGGTTTGTTCGGGGTGGAGTTGTTTATTCAGGGCGACCGGGCGATTTTCAGTGAAGTGTCGCCGCGGCCTCACGATACCGGTCTGGTCACCTTGGTTTCCCAGGAGCTGTCCGAGTTTGCATTGCACGTGCGGGCAATACTGGGTCTGCCGGTTTCGAATCCGGTTGCTTGTCGCCCCGGCGCTTCCTGCGTGATTCTCGGCGAAGGCTCCGGGCGTTACCCGCGCTTTGGCGGGGTTGCCGACGCGCTTGCGGCACCCGGTACCGAACTGCGCCTGTTCGGCAAGCCGGAAGTGCAGGGCCGGCGCAGACTGGGCGTTGCGCTGGCGAGCGGCGATTCGGTCGAATCGGCGCGGACCAAAGCCCGTCAGGCTGCCGCTGCGGTTACGGTGAGCCTGGAAACGGACTAAGGAATGAGTCTCGCGCCCGCTTTGGCGGGTCGCCTGCGACTCGCTAGTAGTAGCGGTAGCGCATACGCCAGGATTCCCGGGGTGCCGGCGGTTCGTACAGCGCGGCATCGATGATCGACCACAGATGAATGATCCATCCGAGCAGAATCATCCACAGCAAGAAAGTCAGTACAAACTGGAAAAAAGCCCGAAGCCAGCGGCCTTGTAGCAATTGGCCCAGACCCGGAATAAAAAAACTGGCCAGTGCGGCGATCACATTACCGGCGGAACCGCGTCCCATGATGTCCTCCTGTTGCGCTAGATATGATGGAGTATGCGAGAACTATGCCAGTTCATTAAATTCTTATTTATCAATAAGATAGATATAATCTATGGATCTATTCTTCGGGTAAAGGCGGCGGTGGTTGGCGAATTTCGCCGTCATCCAACCGAGTATAGGTAATGGGCGTGTTCAAACCGATGCCGGTGCTGCGGGACAATTCCAGCGCCGACCGGCACAGCGCGAAGCGCGCCTGCATCAGACGGTAGACGGTCTTGACTACGTAACGCAGCCGGTAGGTTACCGCATGGTCGCCGTTATCGACCACAAAGATCCTCCCCTCGACCTCTTCGTTAAGCGCGCTTTCTACCTCGCAGGCGTTCCGCCAGGCGGTGATCAGAAATTCGTCCACATCGGCCGGCGGAACCTCATAGCCGATCTTAAAATCCAGGTTCTCCACCAGACCGCTGTCTGGGCACAGGGTCAGGACTTCGATTTTTTGATCCCGAAAGCGCGAGTTCGGCACGATGATACGGTGGCGCTGTACCAGGTCCCGAAATACCGTCTGGGTCAGCGAGGTGCGCAATGCCACGGCCAGCAGACCCAGCGACTCGACCCGGACTACAGCACCGGGCTCTACATCACTTTGATAAAGCAGAATCAGGCCGTTGATATTGTCCGGCAGCCAGATGTCCTTGGTGATAAATAACAGCAGCAGTATTCCGCCGATCACGCCGGTTTGTTGTTTCCAGTCGTCGATCTCCCAGATCGACAGCACGGTCAGGAACGCGACGATGATGACCGCCAGCAGGACCACCATGGACAGCAGCTCGGACTGATAGGTATGCAAATGTGCCGCTTCGCCCTCGATTTCGCGGGTGCGGCCGAATTTGCGGACGATATAGGCCTGAGCCAGAAAGACCGCAAAATAGCTGACCAGCAGGGTAATGCCGGTTTGGCTTAAATTGCGAAAGAATGGTGCCAGACAGTCGGCGCCGGCCCGGCAGCCGGCGCCGTCGATGCCGAAGTAGAAGCCGAAGATCAACGAGACCAGATAGATCAGGATCAGTACCAGCGAGAAAAAACGCATCACCAGCATGCGGTTGCGCCGCGACTGGGAACCGGACAGGCCCTGCAGCTTGAGCGACAGCGGGCCGGCGAACACTAATAGCAGAATATTGGCGGCAATGATCAGATAGTCGCTGATCTGCAATACTGCGATGCGTTCCAGGATGCTGCCCAACATATCTTTTTCCCGACTGAACCAGGCGCCAGTCTAGCATTACCGCCCCGTCACTCCTGCTCCATCACTGCAGACCTAGCATGACTTGAACAGCATCACCGGTTCGACCAGCGGTTCCAGCGGGTCGTAGGCAGCGGCCTTGCCGCAGTACGTATTGCCGCTAGGTGTCTTGACGATGACCTGATGCGAACCGTCCGGGTTGCGCCAGCGATCCAGTATTACCGCATTCTGAGGCAGCCAGACCGAAACAAACGGCGTTTCCTGAGTAAACGAATGGTCCCGGGTCCAGTTAGGCGGCGGGCTTGATGGCCGTACCTGTCCCAGGCGCACGGCCTGGGGTGCGCTGGCTTGCGGTGCCTGCTTTCTGGCTTGCGCTCTCGCGGCCTGCATCAATACGCGGCTGTTCGGCAGTTTGTCGGCCGGTTCGGGTAACGGTACCGGTTTGGCCGGCAGTACCGGACTCGGCCGCGTCGGTGGATCGGTATTCGGCTTCGCGGGCCGGGTAACGCTGTCTGCCGTGGCAATGTCGTCTGCTGGAGTGGTATCTGTGTGAGGTATCGGCACTTCAGGCTCTGCAGCCGGCGCCTGGATGCGTATTTTCAGGCGCACCACGGGTGTAGCGGGCGTTGGCTGAACCAGCCGGATCGCCAGAAATATCGCATGCAGCGCAACGGCGGCAATCAAAGCCGCCGCCAGCGATTGCCATCGGTGTGAACTGCCGGCCAAATGCATGGCTGCGATTATCGCTGCGACAGCGATAATTTTTTGTTAATTGCGACCGGCTTAATGGCAATCGGCCGGCCGGTAAGAAAAGGAAGCGCGACCGGCCAGTCACCTGCGCTGCGGTTTAACGATAGTGAAGAAGCCTTCTGGCGAAGACGTTAAGCGTGTGCAGGCGAAGCCAGTAAGCCCATGTGCAGGAGCGCCTTTAGGCGCGAATACCTACCGCATGATGAAGGCTTTGAATAACGATAAACGCTGATCGCGCCTAAAGGCGCTCCTATAGACATTGGGATTCTCAAAGGGCGGTTTGCGCAACGCGCAAAAAGCCCTGCTTCACGGCGCGAATTGAACCACTATGCCAATCCGGCAACTGATATAATTGAACAAATCGGTATCAACCCCACTGCAGATAAGAACGAAGGTAAGGAAAGCCATGGAATATCGCAACATTCAAATCCCCGAAGGCGGTGAAAAGCTCAGCGTAAAAGACGGCAAATTGTCCGTGCCGGACAACCCGGTTCTGGGTTTTGTCGAAGGCGATGGTATCGGACCGGATATCACATCGGCCTGCATGCGGGTTTGGGATGCAGCGGTGGCGCGTGCGTACGGCGGCCGGCGCAAGGTGTACTGGGCTGAACTGTACTTGGGCGAAAAGGCAGCCGGCATCTATGACGGTGACTACTTTCCGGCGGAGACCCTGGCTGCAGTGCAGGATTTGATCGTATCGGTCAAAGGCCCGCTGACAACGCCGGTCGGCGGTGGTTTTCGCTCGCTGAATGTATCGCTGCGGCAGGATCTGGACTTGTACGCCTGTGTACGGCCGGTCCGGTATTACCGCGGTGTGCCTTCACCGCTGAAACGCCCGGAGGAGGTCGATGTGGTGATCTTCCGCGAGAACACCGAGGACGTTTACGCGGGTATCGAATACCAGAGCGGCAGCGAGGAGAACGAGAAGCTCGCGCGTTTTCTGAAGCATGAGATGGGCGCTGATTTCTTTGACGGTGCCGGCCTTGGTGTGAAACCGATTTCCGCGTACGGCTCCAAGCGGCTGGTCAGAAAGGCGATTCAGTACGCGGTGGATCACCAAAAGCCCAGCGTGACCCTGGTACACAAGGGCAATATCATGAAGTTCACCGAAGGGGCGTTCAGGAACTGGGGCTATGAGCTGGCACGGGAGGAATTCCCCGAGGTCACGATCACCGAGGACGAACTGTGGGAAAAATATGACGGTCAGGCGCCGGCCGGCAAAATCGTCATAAAAGACCGCATTGCCGATATCATGTTTCAGCTCATGCAGTTGCGCCCGGCGGAATTCGACGTGATTGCAACCATGAATTTGAACGGCGACTATCTGTCCGACGCGCTGGCGGCCGAGGTCGGTGGAATCGGTATCGCACCGGGTGCCAATATGGCCGATCATGTGGCGGTATTCGAAGCCACTCATGGCACTGCGCCCAAATACGCCAATCAGAACAAGGTCAATCCGTCCTCACTGATGTTTAGCGGGGCCATGATGTTCGAGTATATCGGCTGGACCGAAGTCGCGGGTCTGATCAGTGCCGCGTTCGAAAAGACCATTGGCGACAAGGTGGTGACCTATGATTTCGCCCGCCTGATGGACGGTGCCGAGAAGGTCTCGACCTCGGGCTTCGCCGATGCGCTGATCCGGCATATCGAGTCTGCCTAGCGCGCCGGCCGATACGGTTTCGACAACGGCTGATGCCGAATGGAACTGTTTGCTGCAATTCATCGCTGCCTCTCGGTGTGCGATCCCGATTCCAAATGTGAAGCGGTATTCGCGCTGCACGCTGGACAGACGGCGTATCGGTCCGATCACGATGCCGATTTGCTGCCGATCGGCGAGCCCGGCCGACCAGGCCGGCCGGTGCTGGTGCATCCGGCTGAGGTTCACCGGCGGCGGCTCGGCACAGGCCAGGGCAGGGCGGCGCTGATTCACGCGATCGCGCATATCGAGTTCAATGCCATTAACCTGGCGCTGGATGCAGCCTACCGCTTTCGCGGGTTACCAGCGGACTACTACCGGGACTGGCTGTCAGTTGCCAGCGACGAGGCGCGCCATTTCGGTCTGCTGCAGCACCGGTTGCAGCAAATGGGTTATACCTACGGCGATTTCAGCGCCCACAACGGGCTCTGGGAAATGGCCCAGCAAACCGCTCACGACGGCATGGTCCGCATGGCGTTGGTACCGCGGGTGCTGGAAGCGCGCGGGCTGGATGTCACCCCCGGCATGATCGAACGGCTGCAGGCGGCCGGCGACGCCGAGACCGTGGCGATATTGGAAGTCATTTTGCAGGAAGAAGTCCGGCATGTGGAAATCGGCAGCCGCTGGTTCCGGTGGCATTGCCGGCAGCGCGGACTGGAACCGGAGGCGACATTTATCCGTTTACTGCGCGAATACTACCGGGGGCGAATCAAGGGGCCGTTCAACGAACCGGCGCGGCTGCTCGGCGGGTTCACTGATCGCGAGCTCGCGGCGTTAGCGGCTATCTGAAAGTAAGATCGTCTATTCTTAAGGAGCGGGCTTCGCGTCAGTGCAGCCGGGAACGGTCCCGCTCTTCCATATCCAGCATTTTGCGGAATGCGGATAAGCCGTGAAGCGGTGCCAGATCAGGGTCCCGGCTGGCCCATGCCTTGCCCTGCGGATTGCATCGTATATATCGGCCCAGATAATGCAGTGCCAGCTCCGGATTGCCGTCAACCACCTCCAGGCAGGCACGGTCGTAGTCGGTTTCGTTCTGCATATACCGGCGTGCCTCGCGCAGTGCGTCCTTGGACGCCGAAGCGCGGTCGGTGTACTTAAGAAGCTTGCCGAGACACAGATAGTACAATCCGCGGGTCGGCGCCAGCTCGATGGCCCGTCGGTACGCGCTTTCTGCGCGCAGGGTGTCTCCGCTGACCTCCCAGACGATGCCGAGGTGCGCCCACGCCTGATCGCTGCAGGCATCGGTTTCGATCGCTTCGGTAAGTATTTTGATGGCTTCCCGGTACTCGCCCAGATCGCGCAGTATCTTTCCCAGTTCGATATACAGGCAGGTCTCTTCCGGCAGCGAAAGTATGCCGGTTTGCAGGGTCAGTTCTGCCTCATGCATGCGGTTTAAGGCTTTGAAACAGGTACCCAGCAGCAGATAAATCTCGGCACTTTCAATGTGCACCAACAGCGCGGATTCCAGCCACTCTATGGCTTCCTCGTACGCTTGCTGTTCAACCAGACGGCGCGCTTCTCCGCTAATGCTGGCGGAATCCTGATCCCTAAATATTGCGTTCATCCTTGGCCTCTGTCCCTAAGTCTAGCGGACCTGGGAGTTTCATCTACTATGACCGCGATAAAGCGATTGTATTGCGTCGGCCGTTCCGGCGGCCTGCGATACAAGGAGTCTCTCGTCCGCTCCGGCGGGTTGCCTGTGGCTCCCATGCCAGCCCTGGCTATGAACGCCGTATATGAAGGAGTCTCGCGCCCGCTTCTTTCGTCCTGCGGACGAAAACCGCAACCGCAAGACGACATGCAACTAACGCACGACCCCTCTGGTGCCGCTCGCGTTA
>JANQPM010000115.1 GCA_028289465.1 Lysobacterales bacterium
ATTGAAACGTACTGTGCCGGAGCTGGTGAGAGACGATTTGAGGGTCGCGCCCTCCGCGGGCGCGTGGATTGAAACGGTGATAAAGCTCTGCCACATGTCACCGAAAACGTGGTCGCGCCCTCCGCGGGCGCGTGGATTGAAACCCGAACTCCCATCGCTTGCCGCCAGTCTTGGCGAGGTCGCGCCCTCCGCGGGCGCGTGGATTGAAACACGATTTAACCCCCACCGCGTTCGGGAGCGCAAAGGTCGCGCCCTCCGCGGGCGCGTGGATTGAAACGTTACTGCTGATCGGATTCGGCACTTATCCGACCGGTCGCGCCCTCCGCGGGCGCGTGGATTGAAACTTGAAGCCCATCGCCGTCAGCGCCTTAGCGATCGGTCGCGCCCTCCGCGGGCGCGTGGATTGAAACGCCAGATACCGACCCTCGTGGAGCGTCCGAAAGAGGTCGCGCCCTCCGCGGGCGCGTGGATTGAAACTTCTGCTCATGATCGTGTCTCCGTTGGTGCGGCGTCGCGCCCTCCGCGGGCGCGTGGATTGAAACACATCGTCCCGCGTCGCCGCTTTGCGCTGACAAAAGGTCGCGCCCTCCGCGGGCGCGTGGATTGAAACATCGCGCAGGAAACGCAGCGCGGCAACGATCTGCGGTCGCGCCCTCCGCGGGCGCGTGGATTGAAACAAAACCACACGAACGCACTAGAACAACTCCTGCCCGGTCGCGCCCTCCGCGGGCGCGTGGATTGAAACATTTTTCACGGGTTTACACCAGCAGCTAGGGCTGGTCGCGCCCTCCGCGGGCGCGTGGATTGAAACCTGTAATGGCCCGTATACCGCCTCGCGTTGCGCCGGTCGCGCCCTCCGCGGGCGCGTGGATTGAAACGTACTGTGCCGGAGCTGGTGAGAGACGATTTGAGGGTCGCGCCCTCCGCGGGCGCGTGGATTGAAACGGCACATCGCAAACATCCTCGGCTAGCGCTTGGGGGTCGCGCCCTCCGCGGGCGCGTGGATTGAAACCGCCAGTGCCAATGCGCAAGCTGCGCTTGACAACGGTCGCGCCCTCCGCGGGCGCGTGGATTGAAACATTGATCCAATCCGGCATCGTGCGCGACGGCGATGTCGCGCCCTCCGCGGGCGCGTGGATTGAAACTTGAGATTTCGTGTGGGCTGCCTTGGCCCTCGATCGTCGCGCCCTCCGCGGGCGCGTGGATTGAAACTGGGATGATCCCGGCGTCGATCAGCGCTTGCCTTGGGTCGCGCCCTCCGCGGGCGCGTGGATTGAAACAGCATAACGGTGGTTTCGGCGCGCTGATAATAGGTCGCGCCCTCCGCGGGCGCGTGGATTGAAACCGGTAAAACCGATTAAGTAGGTCGTCGGTTTTGGCGTCGCGCCCTCCGCGGGCGCGTGGATTGAAACAATCCTCAGCCTTGACAATCTGCCAGATACGGGAGGTCGCGCCCTCCGCGGGCGCGTGGATTGAAACATGAAAACCGCGCTGGTCATCGGTTTACTCGGTAGTCGCGCCCTCCGCGGGCGCGTGGATTGAAACGTCAAGTCGGTAATTAATCACATCACGCATGACCGTCGCGCCCTCCGCGGGCGCGTGGATTGAAACCTTAAAGCCCCGTTAACTGCGCGCAAAAAATGGGGTCGCGCCCTCCGCGGGCGCGTGGATTGAAACCCCCTCCTGCCGGCCTTGGTGTACTGGGCACCTTGTCGCGCCCTCCGCGGGCGCGTGGATTGAAACAGAGTTATGTTGCGGAGTATGCCTTTGATATGGCAGTCGCGCCCTCCGCGGGCGCGTGGATTGAAACACGGATTTTATTGATCCGTTGGGCCGCAGATTGGTCGCGCCCTCCGCGGGCGCGTGGATTGAAACAGGTTCATCGCCGTACAGCGCCTCTCAGGCCGAGGTCGCGCCCTCCGCGGGCGCGTGGATTGAAACGTCAAATAATCCGCCAGACGGCATAGCCATGTTATGGTCGCGCCCTCCGCGGGCGCGTGGATTGAAACAGCGAAATCAAAGACGCAATAAATAGCGGATACGTGTCGCGCCCTCCGCGGGCGCGTGGATTGAAACAGCTGAACTCGCTGGTGTAGCGCTGCCGTTCCGGCGTCGCGCCCTCCGCGGGCGCGTGGATTGAAACAAATCATGACGTTAAGAGCAATCAAACGGTTCGAGTCGCGCCCTCCGCGGGCGCGTGGATTGAAACACCGCCCAAATCAGAAGCCAGTGGGATTAGGTCGGTCGCGCCCTCCGCGGGCGCGTGGATTGAAACCTTTGCAGTATCATCTGATTTAGAAGCGGGGGTGGTCGCGCCCTCCGCGGGCGCGTGGATTGAAACACATATACCTCAGTGGCCACATATAGGTATGGATGTCGCGCCCTCCGCGGGCGCGTGGATTGAAACAGATCAAATAAAACGCCTTGTGGAGATGGGCAAGGTCGCGCCCTCCGCGGGCGCGTGGATTGAAACGGATAATCAGGATCGGTACATGCCATTACCAAAGGTCGCGCCCTCCGCGGGCGCGTGGATTGAAACATTGATTTTGCATACCGCTCAAACGTCTGCACCTGGGGTCGCGCCCTCCGCGGGCGCGTGGATTGAAACAGACAAAACGCTTGAACAGGTCCGCCGCCCACCGGGTCGCGCCCTCCGCGGGCGCGTGGATTGAAACATGGCGATTGCCCAGGCGACGCTCCGGATCTGCTCGTCGCGCCCTCCGCGGGCGCGTGGATTGAAACACACCGGAACATCTCATTGCCGGCGAATACCCAAGGTCGCGCCCTCCGCGGGCGCGTGGATTGAAACAACTCCAAAAATTTGTAGGCGTCTTCCTCATTGACGGTCGCGCCCTCCGCGGGCGCGTGGATTGAAACACTCATTTGGGATGACCTCGGCTGCTGCAACTTGGTCGCGCCCTCCGCGGGCGCGTGGATTGAAACATCCGTGCACTGGCGCGCGAGGAACAATCGCTGCGGTCGCGCCCTCCGCGGGCGCGTGGATTGAAACAGCGTCCTAGTCCGCCGTTTTGATCGACGCCTGGGTCGCGCCCTCCGCGGGCGCGTAGATTGAAACCGTCAATGTACTGGCTTAGTTTCTGTAAAATAGTGCGATTTTCTACTTGGAATGAAAATTTTTACAATAAGTTTTCGAGCATGACATTATTTTATGGCACTAAAACATAGACAAGCGAGTAAATTGATATTCAGTTGTAGAATGGTTCGTTTACAATCGAGTGAGAATGAGCAGCTGCCCGGCGAATGACGGCTTCAGCGCGGCGGATGAGCGGTTTATGCGGCACGCGCTGATGTTGGCCGCACGGGCCGAAGCGCAGGGGGAGGTACCGGTCGGCGCGCTGCTGGTGTTGGACGGTGAAATTATCGGCGAAGGCTGGAATCAGACCATTGGCCTGAACGACCCGAGCGCGCATGCCGAAATCGTCGCGTTGCGGGATGCCGGCCGGCGGATCGGTAATTATCGCTTTCCCGGAGCCGTGCTTTATGTCAGCCTGGAACCTTGCTGTATGTGCGCCGGAGCGATTATTCATGCTCGACTGGGCAGCGTGATCTATGCGGCGGACGACCCGAAGACCGGTGCGGCAGGCAGCCGTTTCGATACGCTGCTGTCATCGGAACATAATCATCAAGTCACGCTACGGCGGGGTTTGTTGGAACAGGAAAGCGCGCAGCGACTGCGTGCATTTTTTAGAAAGAAACGCAAAGGCAGTAGCGCATGAACAAAATGATCAACGCGGCGCAGGCATTCCGGGCTCGTCTGGATCGGGTGAAGCAGTCCAATCCGCCGAATGGGTTTACCTGGTACGGCTACGATATTCTATCCAATGTAAACGCGTTGGATGGCCTGCTCACCGACAGTAACCGCGAGTTGTTCGATCAGATTGCCGGCGGCCGCATCGCGGATATCGGGGCGGCGGACGGCGATCTCGGCTTTTTTCTGGAAAGTCAGGGTTTTCAGGTGGATATGGTCGATAACCCGGCCACCAACTGGAACGGTATGCGCGCGATATACGCGTTGCACGAGGGCCTGCAATCGAATGCCCGCGTATTGGAAAGCGATCTGGATACCCAGTTCCGAATGCCGGCCGAGCAATACGATCTGGTGATTTTTCTCGGCATTCTGTATCACCTGAAAAACCCGTATTACGTGCTGGAGCATTTGGCCGAGGTATCGCAACGCCTGATTTTGAGCACCCGTATCGCAGCGTTTACCCGTGCCGGCGGTAACCGGGTAGAAAGCGATTCGGTGGCTTATCTGCTGGGACCGGACGAGTGCAATAACGATGCTACCAATTTCTGGATATTCTCGCGTCAGGGGCTGCAGCGCCTGGTTGAACGAACCGGCTGGCAAGTTCGCGACTTCGTGACTTTCGGCGATAACGAGGCTTCCAACCCGCAGGACAACGAGCACGATCAGCGCGCATTTATGTATCTCGAGCGCGCCAGCTAGGCGGCGTTCGAGCAGTACCCTGCAGGAGCACCTTCAGGCGCGAAAACACAGTGCTCAATGCCATCTAGCCGCAGGGTTTGTAAATACGCTTATCGCGCCTGAAGGCGCTCCTACAAGACCGGGGTGTAAAGCGCGGTTCCGGGCGTTGGCTGCGCTATTCGATCTTCAGCACAAATTTCAGTGCGATGGAGAAAACCAGAAAGGCCAGAAAGAAAGTGAACATCCAGCCGCGCACCCAGTCCGGGCCGGCGTTCAGCACACGGGTCTTCGGCAAGTCGATATAAACCGCGTCAACGGGCGCCTGGCGGTCCAGATAGCCTAACGGATTGCCGACCAGCCAGTTCCACCATTCCCGCTTGTGAATTACCGGACTGAGCCGGGCGGGCGGTAAAGCCAGTAGTTCGGAGTCCGCATGGCGCAGGCTGACCGATTCGCCGCTGGCCGGCCAGTCCACATACCATTCGCCAGCAGATTCCGAGACGGCAGCGGACGCAGGCGTGATATGGAAATCCCGAAGCCCGGCTGGTGCGGCTTCCGACGCCAGTCTGAGTTTCACCGGCTGCCCGGTTTGCGGTACCTGGTAGCCGAAGTGGTTGGACAGCCAGGCCAGCAGGAAAATCACCGGCACGGAGGCCAGCAAAGCCGGTCCCAGGGCCAGCAGAAACTGCCGTCCGGCCAGTTTCAGCGTCTGGCCGACCAGCGGCATCAGATCGCTCATTTCACCGTCGAAATCCGCCATTTTGGCCTGGTTGGCCTTCACCTTGCGTTTGATCTCGCGAATGCGCTCCTGGCGCGAAACGCGTTTGAACAGCAACATGGTTACCAGCGCGGCAACCAGGCCCCAGAGGCTGAGTCGTGCCAAGACCGGCAACCAGCCCAGCAGTGTGCCATCCACCCAGGACAGCAGTGGGGCGGGCAGATCGAAAAATCCCATGAAAGCAGGTCGGTGTGAGACGTCCGTCAGGATTCGCTGCCGGGTTCAGGCGATTCCGTTTGTGTCTGGCCGGCTTTTTTCTTCCGCAACATCTTGCGGATGGGCCAGAACAAGATGGCACCAATGGCCAGAACGATAGTCACCAGGATGCCGATAATGGAGCCCAATACCGGAATGCCCGCACCCGGGCCGATATAGGCTGCGGCCGGCGCGGCGGTCAGCGTTGCCAGCAGTAATGTCGTTAGTATTCGAAGCATGGATACCTCCTGCACGCCGGCGGATTATACGCACTGGCATGGTATTAGCCTAGCTGGTAGCCGAATTTTTCCGCTGTCGGGGCGCAGATAGTTTGAATCAGTTTTTGCTCGGGCTCACTGAAATCCGGGCGGTAATACTGCGGCAGACTGATGTTCGCCGCATAGTGTCGCTTTGCGCTCGAGTAGGGTTCCGGCGGCAAGCCGGCGTGCTCGAGTATTCGGTCGATCACGGGTTCCGGCGTCGCACAAAGTTGTTCATACTGAAATATCAGTAAATTATTAGAATTGCTCCCTAATTCTTTGATTAATTTATTTAAATATTCGTAGGTTGAGACCCAATACCGTGCCCAGCCGCGGACTTCCTCGCCGTTGTTCCAGGCTGCCCGTATTGCCGCGGCGGCAGGATCGTCACCGAAGTTCACCAGCTTTCGGTATGGCCCGAATTCCCAGTGGCCGGCCAATGCCAGTTGCGTACCGACCCTGGAGTCCTGCTGATGGGCCTGTGAGAAATAGCGGTGCTGTTTGGCCAGCGACGCGATATGGTTCACCGGGTGGCGCACCGGGATCAGGATTTTCGCGTCCGGGAACAGGTCCAGCAGATACTTCAGCCGGGAGATGTTGTAATTGCCTTTGCTCAAATAGCGGCCCGCCGACCGGACCAGCAGCAGCTTTTGAAGATGTTCGGTGTAGAACCGGTCGAACTCGGGTTGCCGGTGATCCGCGGTCAGTTCGTTACTGTGTCGTTCGTCGTGCAGACCGGCAAAGAAACGATTCCACAGGATTTCTTCGACCGCCTCCGGACTATCGTTATTGACCAGAATCCGGTCTTTGTGCGCCCGTTCCACCAGCGGCGGCGTGGCCGTCCGGCTGCGCTGCAGAAGCCAGTTTCGCCAGTACGGCGTCCACAGGTTCGGAAAATCGCTGTAGCGATGGCAGGTCACTTCCGGGTGGGCGGCAAGCATTTCCGTGACAATGGTTGTGCCAGCGCGGGCCAGGCTGGTGACATAGATCGGCGCGGTAATGTCGACCGCCTGCAGTTCGTCAGCCAGCAGCCTGGTTTCCAGTTGTCCCAGACGCTGCCACCAGGCGGCCGTTGCGGCGAAGAATCTCGACTGCCAGTGCAGCCCGGTCGGCACCGTAACCGCGTCAGCGGGTCGGGGCATTGCTGTCCGCCCAGTGAGTCCTGACATAGTCGGCGATATCGCCGATTTGCTGCAGTGCCTGGTTTTCCCGAAAAGACGTGAACAGCACGCCCGGCACCGCTTCGGGCGTCACGCAGTGATCGCCGCTCCATTTACGTGCGTTCGGCTCGATCAGCGCCGCCGGCACGGCGCCCAGCGTGGTCTGCCATGACGCCCGGTAGCCCGGTTCATAGCCGACGACCAGATCCGGCGCGTCGCCGTTGGCATTCTCCGCGTACAAGGCTTCGCCGTCGAACACCTCGCGGATAATGGCCCGGCCGGTACCGGTTTCGTCCCAGCTTTCCAGCTGGTCTTTCAGCCGGGCCTTCAATGCCGCCGCTTCACCGGCGTCAACGATCCCTTCCGCCTCGCGACCTTGTCGGTTCAAAAACAAGCCGTTCAGGCCCAGCGCATAAGCCTTGGACCGGGACCAGTCTATCTGGGCGAACGCCGGCCCGGACTGGGTCTGGCCGTCTTTCAGAACCAGATAGCCGTGATCCACCAGCCAGCGGTTCAAATTCACCGCCCAGCGGAACGGTGCAAAGCCGTGGTCGCTGACTACGATCAGCTTGTCCTGCGGTCCGATGCGCTCAAGCGTCTGACCGAGGATGCGGTCGGCTTCGCGGTAGATCCAGCGAATTGCGCCGCGTGCCTGTGCATCGGTATCTGGGTACAGCGGGTGGCTGGGGTCGATGCCGCGGTAGAACATGTGCGAGACCCTGTCGGTCTGCACGAACACGCCGGTCACGACGTGGCTGTCTTGCCGGTCCAATGCGTCGAAAAACATGGCTTCGCGCTCTTTCAGCGTGGTCCGGATCACGTCCAGAAACGCAGCGTCCGAAATATGGCCTTCATTCAGCGACCAGGTTTCTTCCGGCATGCCGATGGTGTGGTACAGGCCGATTGACTCGGCCAGTTCGCCGGCATATTTGGCTGGCGAGGAAATTGGTACGACCGGTTCGCGCGGGTCGATATGTATCGGCGATACATACAGGCGCACCCGCGGGTAACCGGCCACCAGATGCAGCCGCACCATGCCCGGTATCGAAGCCAGGCCGGCGTATTTGAAATTCAGCGGCAGCCATTCGCTCCACTCGCCGACCTCGAGGTTGACCTCGGATTTATCCAGGCGAATAGCGGTGCCGCTTTCGCCGTGGCGGCTGATAAGCAGCGGTACGCTCAGCGGTTCCGGGTCGGCCGACAGCGGGTGCGGCGGTCCCTCGAACACGGTTTCGATCAGGCCGTCGCGGTTGGGCCGCATTCGTACGGTACGGGTGCTGGAGGAGGTCGCGCTGGTCAGTACCGGCTGCGTGGTGAACAGCGTATAGGTTCCCTGCGTGCCCAGCAGGTCCGGCACGCCCATGCCGGACAGCATGCGGTGCACCGGTTCCGGCGGGTAGGTTACCGGCACCCGCAACACGGTTGCGGCTGCGCCGTCGGCTTCGATGTCGGACCAGAACGGCCGGCCCTGGCGGCGGTTGATGATCTGGCCACTGTCCAGCGGCAGCGCCAGACCGAACAGCTTCAGCACGTTTTCCGCCGGCTTGACTTCGGAAATCGAAAAATCCGGTGCGTAGGTCTCCGCATCGCGGCGCAGAAAATCGTAAATGCCGTGCTCGCCCGGTCCGGTACCGGTGGCGAAACTGGACCAGGCGACCGGCGACTGCGGCGGGTTGCTGGTCTGCAGCGGCCGAAAGCCGCCCCGCTCGGCCAGTCGCTTGAAGTTCGGCAGGCTGCCGTCATCCATCCAGCGGCGCGCGAGTTCGGGGTCCATGCCGTCGAAGCCGAGTATCACAATCCGTCCGTTGACCGGCTGAATGTCGCGTGATTCGCAGCCGGTCAGAGCGGCTGTCAGCAGCGCAGCCGGCAGCAGTAGCGAGTACCAGCGCTTCACGCGCGGTTTTCCGGTGCGATCTTGCCGGCGCCGACCGTGTAGGACGAGGCTGCCGCCAGCGGCTGTCGGCGGGTATTGGCGCGCAGGCGGCTTGAATGTAAGCGAGATCGTATTTGCATATTTGCTCTATTGGGTATAGCCGAGGCCTTTAAGCTGATCGGCGATATCTTCGGTGAGTTCATAGGACCGGGCTTCGCTGTCCAGCGACAGGAACTGTTCTGCGGCGTCGCTGAGATACGCGCTGATCGCATCCGCGCTATCGGCTTTAACAGCGACGATGTGATTGTCCTGCGCCCGCGTTTCGAACAGCGTGACCTGACCTCGACGGTGAATTTGCTTCAGATTGCCGGCATAGACCGCAACCGAATCCGGGTCGTACCAGCTTGCCTCGGCCGATTCGCCCGTGCGCAGTTCGACCCCGGCCAGATAGATTTGCTCATCCGACAGCCGCTCGTCACTGGCGTTCCGCAGCGACCGGCCGAAACGGTCGAACGCGATCGGCAAGTTGGCATAGTCGGCGACGGTCGGCGCGATATCGATCACGCCGACCCGCTCGGTGACGACTTCGGCGCGGCGGGGTTCTCGAAAATCGGCGATGATCAGCGGTACTCGAATGACTTCCTCCCACAGCACCGCGCCGTGGCCCATGCGACGTCCCTCGCCAAGGCCCTGGCCGTGGTCGGAGGTCAGGATAACGACCGAATCATCCAGTCTGCCCAGCGCATCCAGGCTGTCCAGCAGCCGGCCGATCAGCCGGTCCGCTAAATTCACTTCACCGGCATATAAGGTGCGTAACGCCGCTAGGTTCGCTTCGCTGTTAACGATTTCCGGTGTCCGGTTCAGCAATTTATCCATATCGGCGCCGTCCCGCAGCAGGCCGTCATAGTCGGACAGGCGCTGATCGGCATAATCGGTCAGATCGTACGGGCCATGCGGTTCAAACAAATGCAGCCACAAAAACAGCGGCCTTTGCGGATCGGTATCCCGAAGCCAGTCATTGGCCTGTTGCAGCGTTTTCTCGCCGCTCTGGACGACTTTGGGTTGACCGGCGGTTGCCGCCGTATTATCCGCCTGAAAGCCACGATTGAGGTGGCCGTTGGTCAGCATGGAACGAAAGCTGACGAAGGCGCCGGTCTGGTACTGTGCCTGATCCAAGGTCTGCGCCACACTGACGATATCGGTGCCGAGGGCATGATAGTTGCTGCGCGCGCCGTGCTGGCGCGGGTACAGGCCGGTCAGCATGCTGGCATGGGCCGGAAATGTGGTGCCGGCCACGCTGACGGCCTGTTGAAAGCGCGTGCCGCGCGCGGCCAGCCGGTCGATCGTCGGCGTCAGTCCGGCATCCCGGTAGCCGTAGCTGCCAAAATAATCCCAGCGCTGGGTGTCGATGGTCAGCAGCACGATATTCGGCGGCCGCTCCGGCGCCTCCCGGCAGCCGGCCAGCAATAGCGAAACGGCCAACAGCAGCAGGCTGCTGGCGGACCGGAAAAACGTGTCGGCACTGCTAACCACCAGATTTCACCATGATTTACCGTATTGAATTGAAAAAGCAGCGAGAAAGCGTATTAATTGTATCAAGGATGCGGGAAAATACTCGAATCCTCGCGTTATATAGGGTTGCGATCTGAGGCATGATGGAAAACGGGTTTATTATCTGGCTGTTTGTCGCGCTGCTGGTCGGTATGCTGCTCGGCGGCCTGGCGGTGTTCCTGGGTGTACGAAAGCCGCTGAGGTCAAAGAATTACAAAGCGCTCGAGGCTGACCATCAGGCGCTGAAGCAATCAGTCAGCGATCATTTCGTCAAAACCGCGGAATTGGTCAACGGGCTGACCGACGCCTATAAATCGGTATTCGACCATCTGCAGGCCGGCGCCAGCCAGTTGGTGGATGCCGAAACGCTGCAAGAGAAACTCAGCTATGACGACCAGACGGTCGTTACGCTGCCGCGCATCGGACAGTCTCAGCCGGGAAATGGTGCCGAAGCGACGCCGGTGGGCGCCTCTGATGATGAAGGCCAAGGACCCGAGCACCCGAAACCGGCTTCGGATAAGGATTCAGAATCTGACGCTGAACGCGAATCGGTTGCCGAACCGCCGCGGTTCTAAAACGCGCCTTTTGATTGATGGCAAGAGCTTGCCGGAAAACCCCGAATACCTCAGCCCGGGCGATCGCAGCCTGATAATCGCAGCGTTATAAGCGTGCTTCAGCCCAGTAAGTTGACCCGGCTGTATACCCCGGAGCCGTGCCCCTTCTTGGTCATCAGGATATGCCAGAGGTTGATGTGTTCGGTTTCGAAGCCCGCCTTGCAGCACAGGAAATAGTAGTTGAACATGCGCCGGAATTTGTCGTCGAACGGCCGGTCGGTCTCGATGGCCCTGATGCGTTCCCAGTTAGCTTCGAAGCGCGACTGCCAGGCCGCCAGGGTCGGCGCATAGTAATGTCCGTAGTTTTCCCAGTCCTGAACCACGAACAGTCCTTGAAAAGCGTGTGCGAGCTGGGCCATCGACGGGGCCATGGAATGGCGGAAAATGTACTTTTCGATCCAGGGATCGACCACCGTGGTGTCGCGGCTGTTGCCGATGGTATGGAGCAGGAAGCGTCCGCCGTCGTGCAGCAGCCGGTGAACGATTGCGATGATTTCACGGTAGTTCTTATACCCTACATGCTCGATCATGCCGCAGATCAGAATCTTGTTGAAATGGCCATCCGAATAGCGGCCGGGCAGGTCGCGGTAATCGGCGTTGACGATCTCCACCGGCAGGCCGGCGGTGTACGCCCGCGCGTATTCGATCTGTGCCTTGGAAATACTCACACCGGTGACCTGGCAGCCGCGTGATTCGGCCGCATATTTGGCGAACCCGCCCCAGCCGCAGCCGATATCGAGAACCCGGTCATCGGGCTGCAATTCGAGCTTGTTGCAGATCATCTCCAGTTTTTCCAGTTCCGCTTCCTCCAGCGTCCGGGCGCTGTGGAAAAAACAACAGGTGTACTGGTTGTACGGGCCGAGAAACTGTTCGTAGAGGCGGTGATCCAGATCGTAGTGCGCCTCGGCGATAGCCAGCGAACCGCGGCGGGTTTGCAGGTTGGTCAGCCGCGCCTTGGCATCCAGCCATAAGCGGTTCAGGCCGACCAGTATGTTGCGGGTGATTTTCATTCGAACGATACGGCGAAACAGCGCATCGATTTCGGCAACCTCCCAGTCGCCGTCCATGTAGGATTCGCCGAAACCCAGCGAACCGCGCAAGGTACGCCGGTAAAAGCGCGGCCGGCGGACCTGAATATCCCAGGCGCGAGAACCGTCGATCCGAATGTCGGCACGCTCGAAAAGCCGGGTCAGGTAGCCCTCAGCGATTGATCCCACGGTTCGGCCTCCTTTATTGCCCCCTCGGTTGCCGGTTGTATCGCATGCCGGCGATTACCGCAAGCTCCGCTTCGGTGGTGTGGTGTCGGGCAGCCGGCTTCCAAAGTCCATTGCCGGAACCGGCTGCCCGACGATCAGACTAGTGCGTCCAATGCAGTGCGCGGGCCTTCTTCTCGGCAGCCTGCATACCGCTCTGGCTCCAGGAATCGCCGCCTTCCGTTTCGAAAAACAGCGGCTGCCGGGTAACCGACTGCGGTGCCAGTTGGTTCATGGTGGCCGATTCGTAGAGGCGTCCGTTGATCACCGTGTGCGTGACGTACTCGGAACGGTAGATATCCTGCAGCGGATTGCCGTCGATCACGGCCAGATCGGCCAGCTTGCCGACTTCGATAGAGCCGACCTGGTGGTCCATCCCCAGGCTGGCCGCGCCGTCGATTGTCGCGCCGCGCAGCGCCTGCCACGGCGTAAAGCCGCCCTGGGCCATGCTCCATATTTCCCAATGGGCAGCCAGGCCCTCGCGCTGGCCGTGGGCGCCGATATTGACTCTGACCCCGCGTTCCCGCAGCGCTTTCGCATGGCGGGCCACATAGACATGGTTATATTCGGAATCCGGTGCCTTGGAGCGCCGGATCGCACGCGGGTAGAGCACCCGTTTCGGGGTATAGCGCAAAAGGCGCGGGTTTTCCCAGACATTGGTGCGGTCGTACCAATATTCCTCGCCCCACAGACCGCCGTAGGCCACGCTGAAGGTCGGGGTATAGGCGGTGCCGACCTGCGACCACAATTGCTTGATATCGTCATAGACATTCTGAACCGGCAACGCATGTTCGATCGTGGTATGGCCGTCGATCAGCATGGTCAGGTTATGCTGGAACTTCATACCGCCCTCGGGCACGACCATCATTTGCCGCTCGGCGGCGGCCTGCACGATCTGCTGGCGCTGGTCGCGGCGTGGCTGGTTGTAGCTTTTGACCGAGATGCCGCCGATATCTTTCAGGCGCTGCAAATGAAATTCCGCGTCTTCCAGACTGTTTACCTCGGCGCTGTAGCCGGGCAGATACGCGCCGTACAAAATGGTCCCGGTGCCGAATACCCGCGGTGCGATCAATTGTCCGCTGCGCTGTAGTTCCGCCGCCGCGAAAAACTCGCTGGTGTCGTTGGATGGGTCGTGAATGGTGGTCACCCCGAAGGCCAGGTTGGACAATTGCATCCAATTTTGCTGCGGTGTCAATTCGGCCCTACCCATGCTGCCGTGCGCATGGGCATCGACCAAGCCCGGCAGAATGGTCTTGCCGCTGACGTCCAGCGTATATGCACCGGCCGGAACCGCCACTTCGCCACGCTTGCCGACCGCGGCGATTCGATTATTCTCGATCACCACCACGCCGTCTTCGATCACTTCCTCGGTCCGCTCGGCGTCGCGCATGGTGACCACGCGGCCGCCAACTAATGCCAATGTTCCCTGCGGTTGGTCGGCTGGCTGGGTGAAGGCCAAATCCAGACCGGTTTCCTCCGGTTCCGGCAAGGTCTCGGGCGCGCCTTCGAGGTAGTCGAAAGCCTGCTGCAGATCGCGCCGGTAAAGCTGTGGACCATGGGACCAGTAGATGGTCCGGCTGTCTGCCGACCAGTTAAGGAACTCACCACTGCGGGCGGCTACCTGGGCCACGCTGAAATTCTTGGTTCCGCCACCTAGCATGATGGTTTTACCGTTGCTGAAAAACGGTGCCAGATAGGTTCTGAAGTTCTCGATAAAGGCTACCCAGCGGCCATCCGGCGATACTCGGAACTGCGTTGCCTTGGTGCCATGCAGATGATCGCGCTGGTCTTTGCCGTCCCGGTTAACGCTGCGCAGCAGCAACTCGTTGCTCAGATCGCCGGTACTGACGGCATAGTAGATGCGCTTACCGTCGGCACTGAAATGCGGATTTGCGCCTTCCTCGCTGACCAGGCTCGTATCGCCGCTGCCATCGGCAGCAACACGATAAATGCCGGTGTTCATCGACCACAGCGGCGATAGCAGGTAACCGCCGGCGATTTTGCGAAAGACCACCTGCCGGCCATCGGCCGAATACGCCGGCTCCACGTAGTGGCCGGGCTCGGCAGTCAGCACGGTGGTCCGCCGGCCTTTCAACGCAGTGATCCGGACCGAGCCCAGCGTTCCATCGTTCCAGGTGGTATACAGCACCGCGCGGCCATCCGGCGAAACAACCGGATAGAACTCGTAATGATCGTTCTGCCGGGTCAGCCGCCGCTGCCGGCCGCTGTCCAGGTCCTTGACCCAGAGATAGCCCAGCGCCTGAAAAACGACTTGAGACCGGTCCGGCGTATAGCTGGCCCAGCGAATGCCTTTGACAGCGAATTCCGCCGGCGCCATATCCACCGCGTAGCGCAGCGCCGGCCTGACCTTTTTGGTCGCTTGAATATGGACCGGAATCTCGCTGACACCACCGTCACCCACATCGACCCGGTAGAACTTTCCGGCCGACCAGAATGCGATAGACGAACCGTCGGGCAGCCATGCGAAAGCCGGTGCATTGCCTTCCGAGCCGCTGGATTCCTGCAGGTCGCGCTCGAACCCGTCATACACGAGTTTCTCCAGACCCGACTCCAGATCTTTGACCATGATCTGGTTGACCAGCCCCAGTCGCCGCTTCAGGTAGGCCAGGGATTTGCCGTCCGGCGACGGCGTCGGGCGGATTGCGCCGCCGGGGCCGCTGACCACGGTGCTGGACTTGCCGGTCGCCAGTTCCAGACGCTGAATCGCGAACACCGAACCCACTGAATTTTTGTTGTATTGCCAGGTCACGCCTGACGTGGTGTCCGTGCTGTAGTAAACGTAGCGGCCGTCGGGCGAGAACACCGGTTCGGCACGGTTTTTCTGGTCTCTGACCCCGTTGGGGCGTTTGACCAGATTGACGCCATTGCCTCCACCGCGGTGAAACATCCAGATTTCCCCGGCCGCGATCGAACGGGTGGAATAGAAGCTTTTGCGCCCGGCCAGGTACTGGCCATCCGGGCTCCAGGCCGGGTTGTGGACCAGGTGCTCGGGCTCATCGGTCACCGCCTTCGGGTTACTGCCGTCGGCGTTCATAACCCACAGGTTATCGCCACCGGCACGGTCGCTGACGAAAGCGATCTTGCTGCCGTCAGGGCTGAAGCGCGGCTGGTAGTTCCATTCGATGCCATCGGTCAGCGCGGTAGCCTGGCCGCCGGTTATCGGTACCGCGTAGATATCGCCGAGCATATCGAACACCAGGGTCTTGCCGTCGGCGCTGACGGTAACGTTCGACCAGGTAGTTTCGCGCGTGTCGATGGTCACCTCTTCGGTGTGGTACTGGTCGGAACTAACGTCCCACTTGGCGTCTTCCGTATTATCGGTAGCGCTATCGGCAGGTGGTTCCAGCTCTTCGGCGTTCGTTGATAAATTCGCGAGCAGGCCCAGGCAGAGCAGGGCAGTTGGCACGAGGCGATGCAGCATATTCTTTCCTTTGGATCGTGCGTGAAAAAGTTGGGGAATGATACCACCACTGGGCGCTGAGGCTGCTTCCGTCGATCCACCGTTCCCTGAGTGCCGGTGTTTGAATGCCTGAATGTATTCAAGCTTGAAATACTAAATGAGAATAATTATCATTATCAAATAGATTTTACAGGACCAAGGATCGATATCCGTGACTGCTGGAAATTCCGACTGCCCGACATTCGCACAACTCTCGACCGGCGGCCAGTTACTGGCCTGGACCATTCGCCATCTGGTCGATGTGTCGAACCACAGGGGTTCGATGGCCCCGATGGTGCAGCGTACCTTCGATATGGTTGGCAGCCCCGGTATTCCGATTTTGATCCATGAATGGCTCAGCACTATTGCGGCCGCGGCAAAGCGGCCGGTGCTGGTTAATGTCGTCAATGGCGTGAAACTACTTGACGACGAGCGACGTCTGGTCGGTTCTGTCGGGAATTTGCAGCGCAATCGTCATCGTGCGGCATCCAGCAGTTTGTCGCCGATCGTCCGTTCCGACGTTATGGATCTGGCGCTTAACCAGGCATCGTTGCTGGCCCGGCTGTTTGCGGAAAAGTCACTGCGTTGCGGTTTTGCGGCGAGCGGGAATCACTCGATCGTTCACCCGTCGTCCCGCCACGCTTCTGTCACATTGCATTAATGAAAGGAAAAGGAATGATTGGAACTCAAGTTCAGCCCTGGTCGTCGCCGGCGTACCACAACGGCGAAGAAATCAATCTGTCTGCAGCCGACTACAGCGGGCGGTGGCATGTACTGTATTTCTACCCATTGGATTTTACCTTTATCTGCCCGACTGAAATTCGCGGCTTTGAGGCGCTGCAAGGTGCGTTCAAGCAAGAAGATGCGAAAGTCATCGGTGCCAGCACCGATTCGTTTTATTCGCATCAGAAATGGTTCGCCGACCAAAGCACATTTAAAAACGGCGTGACCCACCCGGTACTGGCGGACACCAGCCATGCGGTGAGCCGCTATTTCGGCGTGCTCAACGAGTCGCAAGGCGTGGCTTATCGCGCTACCGTGATTATCGACGATCAGAATGTGATTCGCTCCTACGCGGTGAACGACCTGAACGCCGGACGCAGCCCGGCAGAAACGCTGCGCGTGTTGCAGGCGTTGAAAAGCGGCGGCTTGTGCGGCGCCGACTGGACGGAAGGGCAGCCCTTCGCCGCCTGAGCCGGTTCTGCGGTTGTTTATTGGCGTTGCTGAATTACGCTCGCTGTTGATTAAGGAAAACTTATGTTCAAAATGGGAATAAAGCAGTCTTTGCTCGGCCTCGGTCTGTTGATACTGGCAAAGCCGGCGCACGCCGTCGAACTGATACTGGGCGAGGCGCGTGTCGAACCGGGTATTGTGTATATCTTTGAAGGCGCGATCAAAGACCAGGTCTGGCCGGCTTCCCGGCACTTGCCGCAAAGCGAAACCCAGGTCCATATCGAAGCTC
Source organism: Lysobacterales bacterium (assembly GCA_028289465.1). GTDB lineage: Bacteria > Pseudomonadota > Gammaproteobacteria > Xanthomonadales > SZUA-36 > JANQPM01. The sequence continues at coordinate 17,054 of JANQPM010000115.1, forward strand.
GGGTCAACTGGGATCAAGAGAATCTGCCGAAGGGTGCGGTACCGGGAGGATTTGTTCCCTACCTTTACATCACCGCCAAGGTGGTCAATCAGAAAACCGGGCTGAGCACGTTCGTCGATCTGCTGCCGCATATCAACCTGGTCGACAATTTTCACTATGCCCGAAACATCGCGCTACCGGGTGCTGTTTCCGACCGGTATCAAGTGACTTTCACCGTTGCGCCGCCAACCGGCAAAGACCTGGCCCTGCACAAAGACTGGGTCGGCGCCTACGGCAACCAGCTCACAGCAGAGCATCGCTTTATCTATCGCGACGTTGATTTCGAAGAAATCGCTAAGGCCAGTCGCGACTGATTCGCCGCGGGCCGAACGCAGGTATGCATGCCATACTTGCTGGCGGTGTCAAGGGGCTCGACGATTACAGCGCTAGAAGATTCCTATAGCTCGGATACTGCCGGTGTCTGGAGGATAGAGTGATGGCGCTGGTGGTCGTTCCGATTTGTAGTACACACAATAAAAAGGCCGGCTAAGCCGGCCTCTGATCTGTTGCAGCGCTCGTTAGAGGCTACTTGTTAGTAGTCGTCAATTGAACGCGCTTTCCGATTTGTGCTTTCATTTTAGGGGTGCAAGGTTGAGAAATCAATATCGGCATGTCAATGGTAGATATTAAACAGCCATCATTTTCCAGCTCATTTACATCGTTACAATGTTGACGATTATTGACTTGCAATTGTCAAGGATAAGACTTCTAATGAGACACTGTACGTCTGCAGGAAAGGTGAGATAACTACGGACGCTAACCTAACGGTTCTCTGCCGGTGCAGATACGTTCATTAATATCTAGCTGCAGAATCAATTATTAGGGTTGAAGGGGGCGGATCATGAAATATCGCCTGGGACTGGATTTAGGCACTCACTCAATCGGCTGGGCTGTTTTACGACTGGATGAGCACGAACACCCTTGTAGTATTATCAGGTTGGGTACTCGAATTTTCCCTGATGGCCGGGATCCGAAATCCGGTGAGTCGTTAGCCGCAAACCGGCGCCTTCCGCGCAGCCAGCGGCGGAACCGCAGCCGCTACCTTTACCGCCGTAAAGAGTTTATCGGTGCATTGGTGCATTGCGGTTTGATGCCGGAAGACGAAACCGCGCGCAGGCAACTTCAGCAGCTTAACCCCTATCAGTTACGCAAGCGTGGCCTGGATGAGAAGCTAAGCCTATACGAGCTGGGCAGGGCATTGTTTCATTTGAATCAGCGCCGGGGGTTTTTGAGCAACCGAAAGGCCGAAAGAGGGGACAAGGAATCCGGTAAAGTCAAAGATGCGATTGAGGCATTCCAAACTGCGATGGGCCGGTCCCGGACCGTTGGCGAGGTGCTGTTTCAGCGTTTGCAGCAAGGGCAGGGTACTCGAGCCAGGCTAAGAGGAAAGGGCGCCAAAGCGAGCTACGATTTCTATATTTCCCGAGAAATGATACTGGATGAATTTGATCAGCTTTGGAATGCTCAGCAAGCTTTTCATCCGGATGTGTTATCCCAAGATGCCTATACTACTTTAAAGCATATTATCAGCTGGCAGCGGCCTTTAAAGCCACCTGTAGTCGGTAAATGCATGCTGGAACCAGATTATCCGCGCGCTCCTCTGGCGCTACCTTCCAGCCAGTTATTCCGGCTATACCGGGAAGTCAATCATCTCCGCTACAAAGCCCTGGAAAGTCTGAATGACCAGAGTAGGGCCCTAAGCCTTGAGCAGCGGGATCAGATAGTTAACTATCTGAACGGCCGTAAGGAAGTTAAGTTTCCGGTGCTGCGGAAGTTGCTATTCGGGAAAGAAAATGCGGATGCTTTTGTGTTTACTGTGGAAGAGGGTGGTATGCGGAAGTCCTTGTACGGTAATACCACAGTCTGGAAACTGGCCAATAAGAAAGGCTTTGGGCCGGATTTCAAGAATTTCGAACTGGCCGAGCAAGAGGCGATTGTAGAAAAGTTGTTGGAAGAAGAGAACGAAGCCACAGTGCTAGAGTGGTTGCAGGCGGAATATCAGTTAGATAGCGAACAAGCTGATTATGTGGCTAGGGCCTATTTAGAGGAAGGCTATCTGCGATTCTCCCGCCAGGCGGTTAATAAAGTACTTCCCCAATTGATGGGCGCGTGGAATATCGAACAGGATCAGCCAGTCACTTATGACCAGGCGGTTAGAGCAGCGGGTTATGGAGATCATCGGGCACTGGGGGAGATCGAACAAAAGACGCAACTACCTTATTACGGGGAAATTCTCTGGCGCTACACCCAGGACATGCCAAACGCCACGAACGAATCGGAGAAGGAGTTCGGCCGCATCACCAATCCAACGGTGCATGTCGGTCTGAATCAGCTTAGGCAATTGGTTAATGCTGTTATCAGGAAGTATGGGGCTCCGCACCAGATACATTTAGAACTATCCCGCCAGTTGAAGCAAAACAAGGAACAAAAACTCGAGGCGAAAAAAGTCAATCAGGAAAACCGCGAACGCAACGAGAAACTGAATGCAGAACTGTCTCGGCTAGGCCAGAAACCAAATGGCCTCAATCGGTTAAAGCTGCGACTCTACTATGAATTGGACCCGCTGAACCGAAAGTGTGTCTATAGCGGCAAGCAAATTAAGCTGACCCAGTTGTTCAGCAATGCGTATCAGATAGATCATATTTTGCCATTTTCCAAAACGCTGGACGATAGCTATAACAACAAAGTGCTGGTAACCCACCGGGCAAATGCCGACAAAGGCAATCGTGGTGTGCCTGCATTTGCCGCTGAAATGCCGGGATATGACTACCACGAGATATTGGAGCGCGCCGAGACTTTGCCGTATCACAAAAGGAAGCGTTTTGCCGAAGGCGCTTATCGGCGCTGGCTGGGCAGCGAAGCAGAGTTTGATCAAGATGGCGCGGGTTTTCTGGCCCGTCAGTTGACCGATAATTCCTATCTGGCCCGCGTTGCACGGCGGTACCTAACGGCCGTCTGCCCGGAAAATCGAATTGTGGTGTCTCCAGGGCATCTGACTGCATTGATTCGCGGAAAATGGGGTTTAAATCAATTGTTGTCCGGTTCTTCGCTGAAAAACCGCGATGATCACCGGCACCATCCTATGGACGCCGTATTGATCGGTGTGACTGATCGGTCGCTGCTGCAAAGAGTGGCTACCAGGGCTGGTAAATGTAAAGAACGCGATGAAACGTCTTTGTTAAAAGGTATTGATGCGGAAATGCCGTGGGAAGGTTTTCGGGAGGATTTGCAGTTTCATCTCGGCAGAATGACGGTCTCCCATAAGCCCGATCACAATCCTGCCGCGCAACTGCATGAGGATACCGCCTACGGCATTGTGTCCGGGCCGGATGACAATGGCGTATATACGGCGCACCATCGCGTACCGCTGAGCCGGTTAAAAAAACCGGCAGATCTGGCGCTTATCAAGAGTGAGAATACGCGTCAGCGGCTGGAAGAAAAACTATCCGGCTTACAGGCCAACGAGTTTGCAGAAGCGATTGCCGTATTACAGGAAGATCCAAAATGGCCAAACCGCGTGCGGATTATACGCAAGATATCCGGTGTTACTGTGCCTCTGAGTGGTACAGCCATCGGTTCAAGGCAGCGCGGGCATCAAATCCGACCGGCTAAGCTATATAAAGGTGGCAGTAACTACTGCTATGAAATTTTTGTGGGGGAGAAAGGGAAATGGGATGGCGATCTGATCACCACGTTTGTAGCTAATCAGCAACGTTATCGAGACTTTATCAAGAACAGGCAGGTTTTTCGCAATTATACGTTTGAGCGGAAGCCTCTGATTATGCGGTTGATTCGTGATGACCTGATCGCAATCGAAATGAAAGGCGAGCGACAGATCATGCGGGTTGTGCAAATGTCAGAAGGGAAAATAGTGTTGGCAGCGCATTACCAAGCTAATACGGATGCGAGAAACCGCGATAAAGGTAATCTATTTAGGTACATCACCAAATCTCCTGGCACTTTAAGATCATTGCACGCACGAAGAGTCTTTGTTGATGCCCTGGGCCGGGTTAAAGATCCAGGCTTTCGATCAGGGGGATAGATGATCGGCCGTATCGTCGAGATTGCCGAGGACAAGCGCTATCTATCCCTGCATCGCGGATTTATGGTGGTCAAGTCGGAAGGTGAAGAGATTGGCCGTATTAGCTTGGACCAGATTGATGGCCTTATCGTCTCGGGCCATGGGACGACCCATTCCAGCAACCTGCTGGCCGAATTGGCAGAACGTGGCATTCCCTTCGTGCTGTGTGCATCTAACTACTTGCCGGTCGCGATTTTATGGCCGCTATCAGGTAATTATCATCAATCGAAACGCATAAAGGCACAACTGGCGGCCAAGAAGCCGGTCAGAAAACGTCTCTGGAAAAATATCGTAAAAGCAAAACTGGCTATGCAGGCGGCCGTATTGGGCGCGGTCGGTCAGCCAACGGTGCCTCTAAGCTCGCTGGTGCCAAAAGTAAAATCCGGCGACCCGGACAACTTGGAAGCGCAGGGCGCACGGCGCTACTGGCCGCTATTGCTGGGTAAGGATTTTCGCCGGGACCGGCATGCAGAAGACCATAATGCTTTGTTGAATTACGGGTATACGATTATTCGTTCTGCCACTGCCCGGGGCATAGCCGCTGCCGGCTTGCATCCCAGTTTGGGGCTGCACCATAGCAGTAGTTTTAACCCTATGGGTTTGGCAGACGATTTGATGGAGCCGTTTCGGCCGCTGGTCGATTTGCGAGTATTTGGCTTGGTCCGAAGCAGGGTTGTAGAGGTGAACCCAGACAGCAAGCGCTGGCTGGCCAAGCTGCTGTATGTCGATATGCCCGGTGACCGGGGGGTTAGTCCCTTGATTAATGTGATTTACCGGCTGGCAACTTCTCTGGGTCAGTTGCTGGTAGGGGAGAAAGACAATCTTGACTTGCCCGAGTCGCCAGACGCGCTGGGCCTGGATGCGATCTGCCGGTACGATGGCTGAATTGTCCGCTTACCGCCTGATGTGGATATTAACCCTTTTCGACCTTCCGACCAAAAAACGCGAGGAGCGAAAGGCGGCAACTAAATTCCGTAACTATTTGCTTGACCAGGGTTTTGAGATGGCCCAATTTTCGGTGTATATGCGCATGTGTTCCGGCAAAGAACACGCGAATACCCTGTACAGAAGGATCACCCGAAACTTACCGGATGGTGGAAAAGTTGATATCCTTACTATTACCGATAAACAGTACGAAAATATCATCAGTTTTGCCGGAAAAGTGCGTCAAAAACGTAAAAATCCTGATCAATATGTTCTATTTTGACCAATATTCTCCACTTTTCATTCGTCATATTACGCAAAACCCTCTGAAAAATCAGAGGGTTAGCGCAGTACTAGCTTAACAAATCGGAAAGCGCGTAGTAACTACAACGCAGTTAGTAGGTACTGCGCAAAGTACGTTAGCTTAACAAATCGGAAAGCGCGTAGTAACTACAACTGCTTTGTTAGCCATCGCTCTTGGTGTGTTAGCTTAACAAATCGGAAAGCGCGTAGTAACTACAACACCTGGATGCGATTAGTAGTCAGCTTGAGAAGCTTAACAAATCGGAAAGCGCGTAGTAACTACAACCGCGCTACCGACATCCAAAGCAAGCGCAATAGCTTAACAAATCGGAAAGCGCGTAGTAACTACAACCGGGTCGCGATCGATGCGATCAAGTGGTCGAGCTTAACAAATCGGAAAGCGCGTAGTAACTACAACTCCTGTAGGTTGCGAGATTCACGCCCTCATAGCTTAACAAATCGGAAAGCGCGTAGTAACTACAACCCCATGACACTGAACCATCACGCTGAAGCAAGCTTAACAAATCGGAAAGCGCGTAGTAACTACAACGGAACTGCCCGGCGAGGAAACCAAGCTGTGAGCTTAACAAATCGGAAAGCGCGTAGTAACTACAACCAGATAAAGCCTTACCCCGTCCTGGTAGTCAGCTTAACAAATCGGAAAGCGCGTAGTAACTACAACCATCCGCAGTACAACACGGTGAGTGATCGGAGCTTAACAAATCGGAAAGCGCGTAGTAACTACAACAATCTGTGTGTCTACACCCTCAACCGTGACAGCTTAACAAATCGGAAAGCGCGTAGTAACTACAACATGCACAATAACAGTGTTGTATGCATCGCGAGCTTAACAAATCGGAAAGCGCGTAGTAACTACAACTTAGTGTGCGTGTAGATACACTCGGCCGTCAGCTTAACAAATCGGAAAGCGCGTAGTAACTACAACTCAGTCAGCTTCGATCCGTTTTGTACGTTGAGCTTAACAAATCGGAAAGCGCGTAGTAACTACAACCGGTGAGGTCCCACCGAACTGTGCGATTAAAGCTTAACAAATCGGAAAGCGCGTAGTAACTACAACCTGGGCGCGCGACTGCTGACCGAAGATAAGAGCTTAACAAATCGGAAAGCGCGTAGTAACTACAACTTTTCATGGTCTAATGCTGGCCAGCAGGTGAGCTTAACAAATCGGAAAGCGCGTAGTAACTACAACAATAACATCGAGTACGCGCTGCAACTGGCTAGCTTAACAAATCGGAAAGCGCGTAGTAACTAC
>JANQPM010000001.1 GCA_028289465.1 Lysobacterales bacterium
CGGCCAACCCGAACGGTGGCGACTATCACGGGTTTACCAATAACGACCGTTTTAATTTCGCACCGCTGAACCTGTATATCACGCCGTGGGAGCGGACCAACTTCTTCGCCCAGGGCCTGGTCGACATTACCGACAATGTCCAGTTCTACATTCGCGGCCTGTACAACAACCGCAAATCGACCAACCAGGCAGCACCGGAACCGATCTTTATCGGCCCCGGCGCGGAGACCGGCGGTATTGCCGACACCATCGTAATCAGTGCGGACAATCCGTTTAATCCGTTCGGTTTCAATATCTTTGAATCGCAACTGGATATCGATAACGGCGCGTTCATGGGCCGCCGGCCGCTGGAAGCCGGGCCGCGCGTATTCAAGCAAGATGTGGATACATTCTTCGTCGCCACCGGCCTGAAAGGCGAATTCGTTGCCGGCAACCGGCCCTGGTACTGGGACGCGAATTTCGCCTATGGCAGAAATTCGGCCGAACAACGGAAAACCGGTGCGCTGAATGCCAAGCGCATCAAGGAAGCGCTGGGTCCGGTAGATGCGTGCGCCGCCCTGCCCGGCTGCGTTCCGCTGAACCTGTTCGGCGGTCAGGGTTCCGGCAACGGTACGATCACGCAGGAAATGCTGAACTACATCAGTTTCGTACAGAACGATAAAAGCGAAAACAACCTGCGTGACTTCACGCTGAACATCGGTGGCGATATCGCCGACCTGCCGGCGGGGCCGCTGGGTCTGGCGTTCGGTTACGAGCGACGCGAACTGGACGGTTTTTTCCAACCTGATGCGGTGGTCGTCGCCGGCGAATCCAACGGCGTGCCTTCCAGTCCGACCCGTGGCGACTACGACACCGACGAATTCTACGCCGAATTCAATATTCCGGTGCTGAGCGGGAACCCCGGCGCCGAGCTGCTGGACTTCTCCGTCGCAGCGCGCTACCAGGACTTCAGCACCTTCGGCAGTGAAACCACCAGCAAGGTCGGCTTCCGCTACATGCCGAACAGCAACCTGCTGTTCCGCGGTACCTTTGCCGAGGGCATTCGCGCACCGGGTATCGGCGAACTGTTCGGTACGCAATCACGCTTCGATGCAGTCCTGGCCGATCCTTGTGCGGTACCGAGCCCGTCGGCGAACTGCGTTGCACTCGGCGTTCCGTCCACCGGTTTCGAGCAGATCAATCCGCAGATTTCGATCCTGACCGGCGGCAACCCGAACCTGCAGCCGGAAGAATCCGATACGCTGACCCTGGGCTTCGTTTACAGCCCGGGCTGGGTGGACGATCTGAGCTGGGCCAACCAACTGGATTTCGAGTTTACGTTCTACGATATCGAAGTGGACGGCGCCATCCAGGCACTGGACGCACAGACCCAGTTGAACGGCTGTGTTGCCGATCCTTCCAGCGGACTGTGCAGCGGCATCGTTCGCTCGCCCAGCGGCGCGATCAGCTCGTTCCAGAACACCCTGACCAATATCGGCGGCATCGAAACCGACGGCTGGGATCTCAATATCCGCTACACCAGCCCGCAGATGGACTGGGGTTCGCTCGCGATTACCTGGGATAACAGTGTGGTCGGCGAATACGTCGAAACCGATCCGATCACCGGCACCAGCCGCGACATCGCCGGTATCGAAGAAAACGATTCGGCGATCGCGGACTTTCAATCCAATCTCGCAGCGGTATTTCAGTTCAGAAACGACTACCGCCTGAGCTGGCGCCTGCGCTATATCGGCGAGGTAACCGAATCCTGCAGCGACTTCCTGGACGGCACCTCCAACAGCCTGACCGCGCTGGGCTTGTGCTCCAACCCGAATGCGAATGAAGCGCTGTCAACCAACGATCTGGACGCGACCATGTATCACGACGTGGTCGTGAATTTCCCGACCTGGAAAGGGCTTGAGTTCGAGCTGGGCGCTAATAATTTGCTTGGCGAAGATCCGCCGCCCTGTCTGAGCTGCTCACTGAACGGCTATGATCCGTCCACCTACGATCCGGAAGGCCGTTTCATCTACGCCCGGGCAACCTACCGCCTGCAGTAAGGCATAGCGGCAGTCTGTGTAATACGGCCCCCTGTCGGGGGCCGTTTTTTCTGTCTGGGGAATCGTGCTATGTTGCTCGAACCTTAGCGATGATCATTTAAGGGGAATATGAGTCGTCAAACGATCAACCTGAACTCAGGTCTCTACCGCTATATGCTGTCCAATACGCTGCGCGAGGACGACATTGCGCAGGCGTTGCGGGAACGCACCGCGGCGATGGCCGAGTCCAATATGCAGATTTCGCCGGAACAGGGCCAGCTGATGTACCTGCTGGCCAAGCTGGTGGGCTGCCGTAACGCGATCGAGGTCGGTGTATTCACCGGTTACAGTACGCTCTGCGTTGCGCGCGCGTTGCCGGCTGCCGGCCGTTTGATCGCGTGCGATGTCAGCGAAGACTGGACCAGTGTCGGCCGCGAATACTGGCAGCAGGCCCAAGTGGACCGCAAAATTGATCTGCGTATCGCGCCGGCGCTGGATACGCTGCAGCAACTGATCGAAAAGGGCCAGACCCGCTTATTCGACTTTGCGTTTATCGACGCCGATAAAAGCAACTACGACAATTATTACGAAGCCTGCCTGAAACTGGTCCGTGCCAACGGCCTGATCGCCATTGACAACACCTTGTGGGCCGGCGCGGTTGCCGACCCCGAAGCCGACGATGAGGACACTCAGGCCATTCGAGCGCTAAACCGCAAAATTCACCAGGACGGCCGGGTCGACCAGATACTGCTGCCGGTTGGCGACGGCCTGACCCTGGTTCGGCCGCGGTAACGGCCACTCAGATCAACCGTTAAAACTAATTGCTCAAGTTAGCCGCCAAGGCTTGCGATACACTCGATCTCCACCCTGGCATTCAGCGCCAGACCACTGGCGCCAAGCGCGCTGCGGGCCGGCTTGTTGCCTGAAAAATATTCGACGTAAACCTCGTTCATTTGGGCCCATTCGGCAATATCCGCCAAAAACACGGTGCATTTCACGACTTGATCCAGCGACGCACCGTACCGTTCCAGGCTGGCCTTGATATTCTCCAGCGTCTGGCGGGTTTCGCCGGCAATACCGCCTTCGGCCAGCTCGCTGGTGCCGGGGAGATTGCCGAGCTTGCCAGACAGGAACAGCAAATTCCCGACTCTGACTGCATCCGAGAACGGCAGGCTGTCATTGCCCGGAATAGGATGATATTCGACCGTGGCTTTTTCGTTCGCCACCGCGCAGGCCGACAATACCAAAACAGTTAACATCGCTAAGCTTTTTCTCATTCTTTCGGTTCCTCTTGATCAAGACTGAACTACGCCGATGACGGTACCTCGCCGGCATCGCGCACACCGGGTGTGTCGGTCGCCGGTATGATCTGCTCGGCAACCGCTTCCAGCGTCGCCGCTTGCCGGGGGTTCAAATTGATAAAAGGCTTTCGGGCCTCGCTGGCTTTACAGGCTGCCTGCCCCAGCGCCAGGATGGCCAGCCATTGCAACGCCAGCCGGCTACCGCCGGTCAGCGACCCGGTGGTTTTGAGAAAGGTCCGGCGCGAGCTTCGGTCCGGTTTCATCGGCCTCTTCTATGCACGAACTCTTATGAACATAGCACAGAACGGGCCGGGGTTTACCGGCTTGCCGGCGCTTAGCGCGCCGGCTGCACGGCAATAATATCAAGCTCGAAGAGGGGTTTGACCCAGTCAAGCGCCAACGGATCATCGGCCTGTAAGACGACGCCTGCCGATTGATACTCAAGCTCGCCGGCGGCCAATGACAGATTGCCGATCCGGTGCAGCGTACGGTCTGCCGGATCACCGGTGCAGCCCGGGCACAGGACGGTCGATACAATCAGGTCCATGGGGTAATCGAACAGTTGCGCATCTCCGGCACCGATAGCCCAGACCGGATTACCGCCGCTGTCATAAAAATAAACCAGCCCGAACAATCGGTCGCCCTGGCGACCCAGCGACAAGCCCCAGCCGGAGTCTTCGAGGTCATACCAGTGGCCGGTCGGAAATTCGTACTCCTCGGTATTGCCGACCGATAGCAGTTGAAATGGCTCACTGCCGGCCTCGCCGTCCAGCGTCCATGCAAATTCCGCCTCGCGGTCACTGTGAAAATCCATCGTGACGGCACCCACCGTTTTGCAGGTCACACGCGGTGTGGCGAACTCATCGTAGGCGCATTCCAGCAGGTCCGCCTGCCACACATCGGCGTTTAACGGTGCGTTTGCGAAATACCAGATCGGCGTGCCGTCTTTGCGGTAGGTGTACCAGACGACGACCAGTTCGTCGCGAATACGCTGCAGATCGATACCGTGGCCGGAGCGCGCCGGGTTATACCAGTTGCCGGCCTGCGGCAGAATGGTCTGATTCGGCAGCAGCGGGTGGGCATCGGCGATCTTCGGCACAAAGATCAAATCCTGCGGTGTGTCCAGGCGGCCTGCAGGTCCGGCATCGAAACGCGACAGAAACGCCCCGGTACCGCCATCGTATTTCAGAATACGGTGATTATTGGCACTGCTGACATAGAGATTGCCGTCCGGCCCGAAAGCCAGACCCCGCGGGCCGTCCAGCCCGCCGCTGCCAGCAGTCACAAAGCGACCGACCAGCGAACCGTTCACGGCATCCACGGCAACGACTTCATCGCGCCCGAAATTCGCGATATACAGATGGCCGTCCGGCCCGGCCACCATATCGCCGGCGTCAGCGATAAACACGTTACCGGCCGTCACCAGATCATCGCGCTGGACGCCGCTGCCGGCGGCATATTGCTGGATGCTGTTGTTTTGATTCACGGCGTAAAACTCGCCGTCCGCGGTAAATGCGATTTCGCGAAAGACCACACCGGCCGGCACAAAGTAGCGGCTGTTGAACCGGATTGCGCCGGTCTGCGGCGCGAACCGGCCGAGACCGGGGCCGGTGCGGCTGGCGACAAACAGATCGCGGTCCGGTGCGAACTGCAATGCCTGAGGAAAACCCGAACTCAGGAACGGAACGCCGGTAACGGTATTAAACGATTCGATAAATATATCGTGCTGTTCGCCGGTAATTCGGGAAAAACGACGTACATCGCTTTTGTACAACACGTATAGCAGCCCGTCGTCGCCGAGTGCCAGATCGGACTGGGTCGTCAACGCGGCCGGCACTCCCAGGCCGGAGACCTCGACCCGGACCAGCGCACCGGTCTCGGCGTTGTAGCGCAGGATTCGATTGCTGCCGGCGCTGATTACCAGTAGATCCAATTCGGCCAGCGACGCGCCATCCATCAGATCGTTTACACCGTCGCCGTCATCGTCGGCGTCGGCGACGTTACCGATATTGTCCGAATCGGTATCTTCGCTTTCCTGCGGGTCGTTCGGGAAACGGTCGGCGTTGTCGCCGACCCCGTCGAGATCGCTGTCCTGCGACTCGCTGGCATCGGTTGGCAGCGCGTCAGACGCATCCGGTACGCCGTCGCCATCGTCGTCCGAATCGGCGTTGTTGCCCTCGCCGTCACCGTCGGTGTCCAGACTCTCGGACGGATCGTTGGGAAACGCATCGGCCCGGTCGGCAACCCCGTCACGATCGCTGTCGGCAACGTACCGGGCATCGAACGGAAATGCATCAATGGCATCAATTACGCCGTCCCCATCGGTATCCGTAATCGGTGTTGCCGTCGGAATCGGTATCGGCAGCGCGCTGACCGCCGGCTGGTAGCCGGCAATCATGGCCGTAAACTGGTTGATCACCGAAGCGTTGTTCGCACTGGCATCGCCGCACGCCATGCCGCCGCATAGCACAAGGTTCGGATTAGAAAAAATCGGCAGCCCGAGAAAACGGTCGTCGCGCCCGGTACCGAAAGACGACATGATAGTGTTGAACTGGCCGGGAACCACAAAGGCGTGCGCCGGCCCGGTCAGCGTCGACGACGCGCCGATCTGGTGCTCGGCACCGAGGTTATGGCCTACTTCGTGGGCGTAGACATAATCGTCGCAGATAGAAAACCCGCTGACGCCGTCGCTGAGCACGTTCACGCCGATGCTGTTATCGGTCACACCCGGCGTCGGCAGAAACGCGATGCCGCAGCTACCGCGCACTTCAAGCTCGTGAGGCCGGACAAAGGTGATAAGGTCTGCACCGCTGTTCTGACGCAGCATAGCCAGATTCTCGAAACCTGGCAGCGACGGTGTACCGCCGGCCAGCGCCTGCTGCATATCCGACAGCGCAGTGCCGTTGTCATTGCTGTTGCTGTAGCCCACCTGTTGAAAGCCGACCAGACGCAGCACCGCGTCGATCCCGCTGTCGGCAAACGCCCCGTTAGTGATCGTCACCAGATGATTCAGCCGGGTTTCGAGCAAAGCCCCGGGATAGCGGCCGGCCATGGCCGCGGTATACACGAAAAAGACATCGATCAGCACCGGTTCCCGGACCCGGCTCAACGGGGTGCTGCCGCTCGGCCGTTTCTTCGCTTTGACAGTTGCAGCGGCTGACGGCAGGTAAAAATCGTCGTGGCTGACACCGCTGTGGATCATGTCCTGATGGGAAAGGTCCACCAGCCAGGTCTGCTGCGCGTTGCCGACCAGCCGATATTCCGCAAACGGCGTGCGCAGGTAGCCGACCGCACCGCCCGGTCCGCTGGTAATCACCGCACGATAGTAGCTGCCATAGCCTTCAGCGTAACCGAACCATGTCGTATCGCCATTGGCATGTTTGATATTGTGGCTTGCGATCAAATTGACTGCCTGCCCGTCCGGCCATTGCAGCCGCAGGCGCGGGACAGCCTGATCGTCGCGGGAAATTTCTATTGCACGATTGCCGGCATAGACGCTGCCGGCAGGCAGCCGGTCCAGGGCATGACCGCGCTCGAAATCCGGGTGCGGAGCGGTTTCCAGCACCGCGCTGAACCGGTGAACAGCGTCGGTTTCGCCACTTTGTGCCGCGGAACCGACGCCGAGCGTCAACAGTACCAGCAAACTGACTCGTATCATTGGCATCCAGTTATTCAACGGCGGCTTCCGTTTACGCATCTGAAGCTTCGGTCAAGAACTAATCTTGAGGTATCGGCGGCGGTCCTTCGGCCAGATAGCCCTGGTACTCGCGGCCGTTTCGATCTTCAACCCATTCCTGATGCACCGCGTTGCGAGCGGCGGGATCGGAATACAGATCGACCATGGTCGATGCCAGTGCCTTCGCCGCATAGACCATGCCTTTGTGGCCGATGGACATTCCGCCGGCGGCGACCACCGGCCAGGCGTGCCATGGGGTATCGGCCGGCGCGGTGGTCACCGACAAGTGCAGAGTCGGCACCACCCAGCTCACATCGGCAACGTCGGTGGAACCGCCGTTCGGTTCGCCGGGATTCTCATCCAGCGGCTTGACGGTGGTTACAAGGCCGGTTTCCGGTTTACCGGTCGCGCGCTGAATCGCTTCGGCGAACGCCACCTCTTCATCGGAAAAGGCCAGCGGCCCGAGCCACTCGAAATTGCGCTGAATCAGCCGCGCTCCGGCAACATTGGACAGCATTTCATAAGAACCGGCCTGTACGGTAAATTGCGCTTCCGTGCCGGTGGCCAGCGCGGCACCGGCGACGATATTTCGAGCCCGTTCGATCAACTCATCCACGCCGCCATGGGTGGAGTCGCGCAGCCACAGCCATAGAGAGGCGCGTTCCGGCAATACGTTCGGCACATCGCCGCCGCCGGTGATCGTATAGTGCATGCGCACGCTGGGCTTGACGTGCTCGCGCATCTGGTTAATCGCAAAAGTGGTTAGTTCAACCGCGTCCAGCGCGCTGCGGCCGTTCCACGGGTCATAAGCCGCATGGGAAGCGCGGCCGGTAAAATTGATCGCGATATCGGCCATGGCCTGGCTGCTTTCGGTATCGGCGGCAATTTCGTTGCTCGGGTGCCAGGCCAGCGTAATATCCACATCGTCAAACAGACCGTCGCGAACCATATAGGTTTTACCGCCGACCGCTTCCTCGGCCGGCGTGCCGTAGAAACGAATGGTACCGGCGAGCTTACCCCGCTCGATCAGTCGTTTTATGGCCACTGCTGCACCGAGGCTGGCCGGTCCGAACATATTGTGCCCGCAGCCATGCCCACCGCCACCTTCGACGAGCGCTTCCTTGACCGGCGAGGCCTTCTGCGACAGGCCCGGCAGCGCGTCGTATTCACCCATCACACCGATCACTGGCTTGCCGCTGCCGAACTCGGCCAGAAACGCCGTCGGCATGCCGGCGACGCCCCGGCGAACTTCAAACCCCTGCGCTTCGGCATAATCCGCCAGCAACTCAGCCGACCGGTATTCGCGCAATGCGGTCTCGGCGAAAGCCCAGATTTGATCGCTCATCTCAATCAATGCGCCCGACTGGTCGTCGATGGCTTCAACCGCCTGTTGTTTATCGGTCATCAGATCGGCCTGGGCAGTGACCACCGACATCACAATCCCGCAAAGCAAGACACGGACCCGCATACTCATCTCCGGTAGTTTTCGCGACGGGGATTCTAGCGCGTTTCGGGAGGCTGCGCTGTGCAGGCACGCCGGAACCCGGCGAACGGCCGCGCTGGAACGCTGAATAGCCTGCCAGGGCTTCGGCGCCAAAGAAGCCGTAAGCGACCCGCCGGAGCGGGCGCAAGACAGCGTGCAATTAACGCGCGACCCCTCTGGGGCCGCTCACGCTGCTCGCTCACCCAACCGGGAGAGCAAGCCAGGGGAAGTATGGCGGTTTGCGCAACGCGCAAGAAGCCGTGCTTTCACGGCGCCCGCTCCGGCGGGTCGCCTGTGGCTCCCTGGTCCAGCCCCACTTGCTGTGCACGGTAGACGCGCAGTGGGCATAGTACTTGGTCTTTCGTTTCTTATTATTCACTCGACCCTCTAGTTACTTATCGTTGGATTGGGAACCGGGTCTTTTTCGCATTTGCATTTGGCACTGTTCCAACCCTGTCCGCAGGCGTTCGGAACCGTGACGCAGGTTCCCGGACCGAGATTGAGCTGGCGGCAGATCTTATCGCAGTCGAACAGGGACAGGTCGCCGATCGGGGCATGGCAGGCGCTGACAGTCCATTCCCAGATATTATTCGGAAACGCGTTGCTGCAAACGTCCTGGTCGAAGCGCGCCCGGGTGTTTATCGGACAATTAGCCCCGGTGTATTTGTAATGGCAGCCCGGCGTGAAGACATCGCCGGCATTGTCGCCAAGATCGTCATAAGACACATTGGCCTGGAGACAGACGCCGCCGTTGTGGAAACAGGCATGTGGGTCATCGCAGGCGCGGCAACGCTCCACGCAGAACTCGGGATCCATCTGGCAGGCCGCCAGGCCGCTTGCAATCGGCTCATAGTCGATTGCCGTCACCGGTTCTTGGTCAGTCTGCTGGTAGGAACAAGCTGACAGAAATAGCACTATTACCGGAATCAGGTGTTTCATCACGCCCCCTCGGTCGCTATGGTCTCATCTAAAACTATAGCAGCGGAGGGCATAAATGCATCCGGCAGCGCTGCGTGGTCTCCTGGTGGGCCGAATAACTTCGGTGCGATAGCTGCTATCATTCATTGCCACCTTAAACGCCCGATGCAGCGGCCGGATACACGGAAAATTGATAGACATCACACCTTGCGCGCCATTGCGGTCTGTCCCCGAAAACGATTGGGAGCCGGACAGGCTGCTAACCGGCATACGGGGTCTTCAACATGATTGACCGCGAACGTTTCGAACGCGACGGCTTCGCAGTACTGCCGGCACTGATTCCAACGACGCAGTTGGACACTATTCGGCAGGCGGCCCAGGATATCGTCGCCGCTTTCGATATCGACCGTCATCGAACCGTGTTCTCGACCGCCGATGGGGACAGCGGGCGGGACCGCTACTTCATGGAATCGGCCGAGAACGTCAGTTGTTTTCTGGAGGCCGATGCACTGGATGATCAAGGCGGACTGACCAAACCGAAACACCTCAGCATCAATAAAATCGGCCATGCGCTGCATGACCTGGTACCGGCCTTCAGCGCGTTTTGCCGCCAGGCCGTGCTGCGCGATATTCTGAAGCGCGTTGGCTACCGGGCACCGGTGCTGTGGCAGAGTATGTATATTTTTAAGCAGCCGCAGATCGGCGGCGAGGTTCGCTGGCACCAGGATGCCAGCTATCTGATGACTACTCCTGCCAGCGTCAGCGGTATCTGGGTAGCGGTAGAAGACGCCCACAAAGGCAACGGCTGCCTATGGGTTCAGCCCGGCGGCCACCACACGCCGTTGCGGGAAATTTACGAAGTGGCGCCCGGACAGCCCCGGGGCCGGCTGCACACGTTGGCGGATATGCCATGGCCGACTGAGAACGACGCGCTGGCACTCGAAGTCCCGGCCGGCAGCGTGGTGCTATTCAGCGATCATCTGCCGCACTACAGCTCGCACAACCATTCCGACCGTTCCAGA
This sequence comes from Lysobacterales bacterium, assembly GCA_028289465.1. Lineage (GTDB taxonomy): Bacteria > Pseudomonadota > Gammaproteobacteria > Xanthomonadales > SZUA-36 > JANQPM01. Next base: position 10,419 of record JANQPM010000001.1, read on the forward strand.
CAGGCCTTTACCATGCACGTTGCCGAACGCGACGCGGTCTGGTCCGGGAACAACTGGCTGCAGCGGCCAACGCTGGGCTATTTCCCGATCTGAACCCGTATTCGGTACCCGGACAAGCGGGTGCGGCACTATTCCGAAACGTCGCGGGTCGCTGTTAACGGAATGTTCTCCGGCGGCAGGCAGACTTTGTCGTTACAGGCCTGATACCGTAATCGCACCGACAGGCGTTGTGACGCGCCAGACGTGGTTATCGGAATCGTCACCTCGCCGTCATACAGCAATAACGGCTGATCGGTAAAGCCCAGGGATTTCCGCTGCCCTTCCGGGTATTGCACCGACAGGCCCGGATCATCGCTGACGATTTGGGTCGGAATGAGGCTCTGATCCAGCACCTCGGAAGCGTTGACGTGCCAATCGTCTTCAAAATCAAACTGAAGCCGCCAAGCATCCGCACCCACATCGGCTTTAAGCGAGACGATCGCATGCCCTTTCGCAATGACTTGATCGGAACGCGGCGTATCGCCGATGCCCTGCTGCAGCAGGCTGAGGTAATTGTGCGGAGCTCGCACGGCCCTGCCGTAGGCCCGGCGTTCGATGGCCTGCACGGCCTGAATAAATTCGAATTCGGTCTGCTGGTACTGAAACACCCACAGCGCGGTGGCCGCCGCATTTGGCAATACCTCGTCGTGGTAGGTCTCTATCCGGGTGACAGCATCGGTTCGGTCATCCTGATAATACAGCGCGCCGTCACGGTAGAAATGGGTCAGTATCGCGCGGGCCAGTACTCGCGCGCGGGATTTCCAGGTCGGCGCCTTGGTCGCGAAATAAAGCTCCCAGTACGCCCGGGCCAGGTAGCTGTAGTCATCCAGATAGCCGGCCTGCCCGGCCAGTCGCGATAGCTGTCCGTCGTGCCAGTTTTCCCGCCATAAGAGGTCCGCCAGCGCTTCGGCCAGGTTCAGTTCGTCAAGCCTGATCAGCGCCGACAGCCACAGCGCATTCCACGCGGTGACGCGGTTGCGAATCACCCGCGGCGCTTCCGTCCGCCGGGCCTGCAACTGCCGCAGAAACGCATTCTGGTGCTCGGATTCGGCCTCACGGTACGCAAAAACGCCATGATCACCGAAACGGATGCGCTTGATTCCGCCCGGCGCATCGCCGAGCGCTTCGGCCGGCCACAGGTAGTAGCCGCCTTCCACACCACGGTGATCGGCATCGACTGCCGCCGCATAGCCGCCGTCGGGCAGGCGCATTCGCCGTTCGACGAAATCCGCAATGGCCGCTGCGTATGCGGCATATGCCGGCCGCGCCAGCCAGTCGGCTGCATCGGCGAATAGCGATGTCATCAGCGCCTGGTTATAGAGCATTTTTTCAAAGTGCGGTTTTTGCATCGCACGGTCGGTGGTATAGCGAAACACACCGCCAAACACCGCATCGCTGATACCGCTGTACATCAGGCGATCGAGTTGCTGGCGCAGCGTGGCTTCGAGTTCGCCGGACGGGTTCACCTTAAGACGCTGCAACAGAAAATGCAGCTTCAGTTCGCTTGGGAACTTGGCCCCGGTACCGAAACCGCCGAGCGCACCGTCGATACTTGACAGCAGCGCCTCTCGGGCATTGACCAGCCAAGTGCGGTCGAAGCGGCTGTCGGCATCGGAGACTACCGCAAAGCGCTGGTCCACTTGCCCGCTGATCAGCTTCGCATTCTGTTGCACCCAGTCCGGGTTTTCGGTCCACAGCTTGCGGCTGCGCTGCAGCATCGACAGCAGCGCTTCCCGTGGCAGGTAGGACGCGGCCAGAAAAATTTTCCGTTCCGGCGTCAGCACCACGGTGATCGGCCAGCCGGATTCGCCTTGCATGATCTCAACCGCCTGGGAGTAGTAATAGTCGACGTCCGGGTGCGCCTCTCGATCCACCTTGATCGATACAAACGCGCGGTTCAGGACTTCTGCCACTGTGGCATTTGCGAAGCTTTCCTTTTCCATCACATGGCACCAATGGCAGCTCGCGTAGCCGATGGACAGGAAAATAAGACGATTCTCCCGCCGCGCACGGTCCAGCGCCGGCTCGCTCCAGGGATACCAGTCAATCGGATTGTCGGCATGCTGCCGCAAGTAGGCTGAATCGGACAACACCAGCCGGTTGATATACCGTGTGGGCTCATCAGATTGGGCTTTCCACGCCGCCAGCCATTGTGCCGGAACCGCCTGATCGGTTCCGGGTAGCGGTTCGCCCGCGCCCGCGTCGCTGAAAGCCAGAGCGGTCAGCAGCAGAGCGGCACCGGCAAACCGGCGGCGGCGGATCAAAAACTGCGACAAACGCCCGGCGGGCCGCCCGTTATTCTGCATTCTTGGCAGTCATTTCCAACCGGTAGGCATTATTGGCCGGCACCTGGTCCATCTGCGATTCGACGCCGTTGGGCCAGACAATGCGGATATCGGTACTGTTAAACTTACCCAGCCCGGTATGCACCTGTTTTGGGTGAACCGACATATAACCGATGCTGCCGTGCACCTCGCGCCAGATGGTCGTCCCATTCGGCAGTGTGAAGATCACCTTGGCGCCGATCGCATCGCGGCTGACGCCACGCTGTGGATCGCCGACCAGCTTCAGCTTGATCCAATTGGTGCTCAGCCGGTCGGCCTTGTTGCGGTAGAACTTCACCGGGCCGTGATAGTTGTTGACGACGATATCCATATCGCCATCGTTGTCGTAATCCAGATAAGCCGCGCTGCGTGAATTGCCGAGCAGATCCAGGCCGCTGACGGCCGAGGTATTGTTCAGCTTGCCATTGCTGTTGATGAAAAACACATTGGACTCTTTAGCCGATACCGGCACGTAGGACGAACCGCCGTCCAAACCGGCTTCGGCATAGGAGTTCTCGCTGCTGTACAGATTGTATTCGTTCATGCCGTTGAGCACGTACAGGTCCTCGTCGCCATCGTTGTCCGCATCGAAGAAATCGGCATCCCAGGACCAGCCGGTGGAGTTATAGCCCCGACCGACCAGTTCGCGGTTCAGATGATAGGTCAGCGTGCCGTTCTCGCCCCGGGCCGAAATAAACAGATCGTTGGCTTCGATCACCCGCATATTCGCGAGTTTTTCTATATTGAACTTCATCTGCGTATCTTCATTGGGAAGTACGTATTTCTCGTCCTTGTTCATCGTAACGATATTGGAGATATAGATATCCGGCAGCAGATCCTGGTTCAGATCGGCCAGCCCGACATTCATCGTATAGGACGGCTTGTCGGTACCGATTTCGGCCGCGATATTCTTGAACTGGCCGTTGCCCTGGTTCAAATAGTACGCATTGACGCCGAAATCGTTGCCGACGATCAGGTCCTGCAGATTGTCGCCATTGAAATCGGTATGCGCGACGGCCTGACCCCAGCCGGTATTTTCGACACCGGCAGTGACTTCTTCGAACTGGAATGCGCCGTTGTTTTTGAACAGCTTGTTCGGCAGCCCGTTGTCGTTGCGGCGCTTCAGGGTCGGCAACACGCCGCGCAGATAGTCACCGAAATAAGTGATATAGATGTCCAGCAGGCCGTCGTTGTTATAGTCGAAGACCGTTGCCGGACCGCCGACCAGGCCAGAACCACCGAGTTTGGCGGTTGCGGTCAGATCTTCAAAACTGCCATCGCCCTTATTGCGGTAGACGCGGTGGTCGTCATCCACATAGGTAATCACGATATCCTGCCAGCCGTCGTTGTCCAGATCCGCGATCAGCGGCTGGCGCGGTTCTCCGGGCTGTTTGTCCTCGGCCCGCAGGTACTTGATGCCGGCCGCTTCGGTGATATCCTCAAAACGTCCGTCGCCTTGGTTCAGATAAAGCCGGTTACCCAGCCCGCTCAGGATCAGAATATCCGGCAGACCGTCGTTATTGATGTCTTCGGCCGCGACGCCGGAACCGCCGAAGGCCGGTGGAATAGTAATCACCCCGGTTTCCTCGTCCCGGCGCAGATAGCTTCTAAGCAGCCGGTTCAGCCAGTCTGACGAGCGGTGCTCGTAAGTCAATCCGGCCGCTTCCGTATGATCTGCAAACCAGGTATCGCCGCCATCCTGCTGGCCGGCCGGCGGCAGCTCCTCGGCCGAACTCAGCGTGATATTGGTTTGCAGCGTACCGCTGCGCACGCGAATATTCTTATTCACCAGCTCCTGCACCCGGGCCACGCCTTTGACCAGCAAGTCGGCGGACAGCCGCTGCTGCCCCAGTTCCTGCCCCAGCAAGCCGGTGACACGCAGCAGCAGCACGCCGAACTGCGCCATATTTTCGGCCAAGAGTTCGGCTGCGAACGGGTCCGCATCCAGATAAATCTGAATGTCATCGCTGTTCAGCGCATGGCCCAGATAGACCCAGTGTATGCCGCTGTCGCGGAATGCATCCAGATCGTAGGACTCCAGCGTTACCCGGTCTTTCAGCGACAGCGTCGGGAAATACTCCACATCTTCATATTCATCGACACGGTATGGCGTAAAATGCTGTACGAAGCGCGCCACATCTTCTTCGGTAATCGTGCTGTGGCCGTTTTCCACCGCAATGTTCATCACCCCGCTGTACAGCTCGATGCCATAGCCGATCAGCGCTTCCACAAAGCTGGAACGAAAGCGTTCGCCGTCATCCGCATTTTCCGGCCAGCTCAGCCGCGCGAAATACACCTGCATATTGCGTACAAACAACTGATTGGTAATCTGATTGTATTCGGCGTACGAGGCGACCTTTTGCTGGATAATCCGGGCCAGCACCGCCGGCGGTTCGCTACTCGGCTTGATCTCCGCAACTGCCGGCTCGGCGCGAGTCGCTTTATCGGTTTTCTTGAACAGGCTGAGCCAGGAGCGGTTCAGGTTGCTTTTGGTGATTTCGAATTCGTCATGCGCGCGGGCGTACGCATCGGCTTCTTTCAGCAGCGCCAGCGTGGCCAGGTCCAGTCGCTCTTTCAATGTGTCGATGGCCGCCTCGGACAGCACCGGCAACGGCTTTTTCTCCGGGTCCAGCAAGGTATCCTGCTGTACCGCCAGGATGGCTCTCAGAGAATACGCGACGCTGCCGTACTGGCGCAGATCGGTTGCGTTGATTTCCAACTGCACCCCGTTCGGAAACGTCAGGCGCCGATCACCGTCCTTGCCCTCGGCAACCTTGATCACATTTTTGAAGGCCTTTTCAACCGCGTCGGCACCGACAGCGGTATTTGCCTTACCGAGCTTGCGCCAGACATATTCGGCCAGGCGCTGCTGCAGTTTATTCTTCTGGAACCGCGCATCATCGGTCAGCGGCGTGCCGTACATGAAGTCTTCCAAACGCGACGCGGTCGCATAGCACTTGGGGTCGTGATCCCCTTCAAATTCCTCGATTTCGGACAGTATCAGGTCCAGATTCTCTGCGTGTACCGCACCGGCAACCGCCCACAGCACAATGAACAGACTGGTGATTTTCATTGCTTGGTGTCCCACCCGTTTTGTTACCCTAGATTCTAGCATCTTGCCTGCAATATTCCCGGTTGAATCGATACCGCTATTCGAGCCCGTGCTTCGTTCTGCGGTTTTCGTTCGGTTTCACCGTTGTTTTCGCAAGCGCCAATCCGGGCGCGCAATAGGCGCCACCAACGATACCGCCAGCGCTTTGTGATAGATTATGACAATGCAAAACCCTAATAGCTCCGGCACACTGATCATGATGGCTGCGCTGCTTTGGCTCAGCGCGTGGACGGCGGTCGCGCCATCGGCTTTGCGGGCCGACGACCTGCCGTTTGTCAACTGGGAAAATCATCCGGTACATGCACTGGATATCAGCCCTGACGGCCGCACGCTGGCCGCAACACACACTGCCGACGGCCGGGTACAGTTGTTCGATATCTCGGAAAGCCGTCCGATACCGATCGGACATATCGTGGTCGGCATCGACCCGGTCTCGGTGCGTTTTCGAACCGATGACGAACTCTGGGTCGTCAATCATATTTCCGACACGGTCAGCGTGATCGATCTGCAGCGACGTATCACCATCGCGCTGCTGCAGACCGATGACGAACCCTTCGATGTGGTGTTCGCCGGCAACCCGCAGCGGGCTTTCGTGTCCTGCTCCCAGGCCAATACGGTCAAGGTATACGACCCGGCCGATCTGAGCGCAGAGCCGCTGACCGTCGAGATCGCGGCCGAAGACCCCCGCGCACTTGCGGTCAGCGCAGACGGCGGCACGGTATTTGCTGCAATATTCGAGTCCGGCAACGGATCGACAATTCTGGCCGGCGGGCAGGAAGAAGACCAGGATGTACTGCAATTTCCGCCGAATGTAGTCAGCGATCCGGCCGGCCCGTACGGCGGTGTCAATCCACCGCCAAATGAGGGTGGCGAATTCTTCCCGGCCCGGCGCACCGGTCAGCCGGATGCACCGGCCGTCGGGCTGATCGTACGCCGCGACACGAACGGTCGCTGGATGGACGATAACGACAGGGACTGGACTGCAATGGTATCCGGCGTCAACGCTGCGGCATCCGGCCGTATTCCGGGCTGGACCCTGATTGACCGGGACATCGCGGTGATCGACGCGGTCACACTGGAAGTCAGCTACGCCGAATCATTGATGAATATCGGTATGGCCATTGCCGTCAATCCGGCTACCGCAAAGGCCACGCTGGTCGGCACCGATGCGGAAAACCAGATCCGCTTCGAGCCCAATCTGAACGGCCGGTTTCTGCGCGTGCTGGTCGGCCAGGTCGACGATACCGGCGGTACGCAGCTTCATGACCTCAACGGGCATCTGGACTACAGCGGCCCACGCATCGAACAGGCCCGGCGCGATCTTTCGCTGGGCGACCCGCGCGGCATCGTCTGGCAGCAGGACGGCCAGCGCGGCTACGTTTCGGGCATGGGTTCGAATAATGTCATCGTCATCAACAGCGACGGCAGCCGTGCGGCCGACACGCCGATCGGGGTCGGTGAAGGCCCGACCGGGCTCGCACTGGACGAAGCCCGTCAGCGGCTCTACGTCTGGAATCACTTCGATACCAGCCTGTCGGTGATCGACACCTCGACGCTGGAGACCGTAGAGACCGTTGCGGTCTTCAACCCGCTGCCGCAGGCTATTCGGCAGGGCCGGCCGCTGTTATACGATACCCGCCTGACCTCCGGCCTCGGACATGTGTCCTGCGCTTCCTGTCATATTGACGGCCGCATGGACCGGCTGGCCTGGGACCTCGGCGACCCGTCCGGCGAAATGAAAACCTTCAATCAGAACTGCGTAACCACCGTCAACTCCGATCCGTGCGAAGATTTTCACCCGATGAAGGGCCCGATGGCCACACAGACGCTGCAGGACATTATCGGCAACGAACCGTTCCACTGGCGGGGCGACCGGGACGGCATCGAGGAATTCAACCCGGCTTTTGTCGGTCTGCTGGGCGACGACCGCGAACTCAGCGCGGAGGAAATGCAGCGCTTCGAAGATCACCTTGCGACGATCACTTTTCCGCCCAACCCGTTCCGTAATCTGGATAACAGCCTGCCGGATTCAATCGCACTGACCGGCCAGGTGACCAGCGGACGCTTCTCGCCGGCCGGTCAGCCGCTGCCGGACGGCGATCCGAAGAATGCACTGAAGCTGTTCAACCAGGACTTGCTGGACAGCCCGTTCCAGTGCGCGAGCTGCCACACCCTGCCCACCGGCATGGCGGTCAACGGGCCGCTGCTGCTCGGCAACATCGGTGCTTCAGCCGGCGGCAGCATCATGGAAACCGGACCGCTGGGCGAGAATCATCTCGGTATCGTCAGCGTGGACGGTTCGACCAACAAGTCGATCAAGGTGCCGCACTTGCGCAACATGTATGACAAGGTCGGTTTCGAGATGAGCGTCAGCGAAAGCCGGGCCGGGTTCGGTTTCCTGCACGACGGCTCGGTCGACTCGCTGTCTCGTTTTCTAAGCGCGCGTGCGTTCGATTTTAAATCGGATCAGGAAGTGGCCGATATGGTCGCACTGATGATGGCGTTTGCCGGTTCGGACCTCGGCGACAACCCGATTCTCAGCACCGAACCGCCGGTGTCCAAAGACAGCCATGCAGCAGTCGGCACACAGATTTTTCTGAACGACGGCGCCGAGCCGCCGGATGCGCTGCTGACCCTGTACGAACAGGCCAGGGCCGGGCGCATCGACCTGGTCGTGCACAGCCTGCGCCAAGGCCGGCCGACCGGCTGGGTCTATCAGGCGGACAGCGACCAGTTCCAGGATTCTGCCGGCGGCGAACCGGTCGGCAAGGATGCATTGATCGACCAGGCCAGTCCCATGCAGCCGCAAACCTGGACCGCCGTCAGCGCCGGACTCGGCCGCCGGTTCGGCCTGGACCGCGATATGGACGGCGTCGGGGACCGCGTCGAGATTGCCCAGTGGTCTGACCCGACCGACCCGCAGTCCAATACGCTGCAGCCGCATATCGGCCACTGGTACAACCCGCAGCGCTCCGGGCATGGCATGGACGTGCAGCGCCTGGGCAACTTTATGTTTGTGACCTGGTTTACCTACAACGATGACGGTTCGCCGACCTGGTACCAGGCTTCCAACGTCTACTCACCGGACTGGCAGGCCGATATGTACCGCTTTGCCTGGAACCCGGACACCGGCAAGGTGGACGGCGAAATCGTCGGCACCATGAGCATGGCGTTCAGCGACGCCGAACACGCCGAATTCCGCTGGCAAATCGGTGAGCAAAGCGGCAGCGAGCCGGTACGCTATTTTCTGTTTGACGACCGGCGGGCGCTGCGCGATTACACCGGCATGTGGTACGACCGGGGCGAGCCCGGCTGGGGTTTCAGCGCCTATTCACAGGGCCAGACCCGCTTTTTCGTATTGTATTTCTACGACGAGAATCACCAGCCCCGCTGGGTACTGGGCCAGGACGACAATCAGGCCCGCTCAAATGTGCCGATGTTCAGCTTTCAGGGTTTCTGCCCGGCTTGCGACCGGGTCCAGCCCCAGTCCAGCGACGCCGGCAGCCTGACCGTCGATTATCGCGACAGCCGCAGCGGGACCATCGATATTGCCGTGAGCTACCCGGCCCTGCCGGCCAGCGACTGGATACGCAATGGCGCCGATATCAGCGCGTTGTCCGACGCGCAGCCGAATCCGGCCGACTATTGATGGTCAGCCCTGGTAGTTATCAGCGCCGGTAGTTGTCAGCACTGGCGGATTGCTATCCCGCCCGGATTGCCAACCCGCCACCGGCCAGATTGCCGGGTATCAGCAAGGCCAGGAAGCTCGCGTGATACCACAGCGGCATCAGCTCCCACGCCAGCGACTGGAAGTAAATCCCGAGACCGAGTTGAACCAGGCCCAGCCAGAACGCATACAATACCGGCCGCCGGCCGGCCATGCGACCGGTGATATAGCCGGCCAATACCGATAACACGACGCTGAACACCAGAATCAGCAGCAAGATACCGTTGTGGGTCAGCGGTTCTCCGGCCTGAATGTGCTGAGGAAACATCGCACCGATCGCCGCGATGCCGGCCAGCCAAAATACGGTCCAGATGAGCACGCCTGCCAGCACTGCGATGAAACTTCTGAACATAACTGCCCTCCTTATCGGGATATGCAACTGCGGATGCGGAATTGTTCTGTCGACGTTTGACGGCTGAATAATATGTGATATATTTATCACATGTTAAACGCAGCTTTGTCAATTACCGATACCGGCGACGATCTGGAACCGGTCTGGAAAGGACTGTCCAGCCCGATTCGGCGGGCAATGCTGGATCATCTGCGGGAGCGCGCCCACACCACCGGCGAACTCGTCGAGCGGTTTCCGAAACTGTCGCGCTTTGCAGTGATGCAGCATCTCAAGGTGCTCGAACGGGGGCGGCTAATCGTACACCGCAAAGTGGGCCGGCAGCGTTACAACTATCTCAATCCGGTACCGATCCAGCAGATTTACCAGCGCTGGGTACAGCAATACGAGACCAACTGGGCGGAAGTCCTGGTCACGCTTAAATCAAACCTGGAAGCAGCACCGAACAAGGCTTGAACATGACCGACAACACGGACAACAATGCATTAAAAGACCACGTGGTGACCATTGACATCATGGTCCCGGTGGAAACGGCCTGGGCGGAAATCACCAAGACCGGGCGCATTCAGAAAGCGCTGTACAACACGGTGCTGGAATCGACGCTGGAACCGGGCGCAAAGCTGCGCTACTACAGCCCGAACAAGAAACGGGTTTTCGTAGTCGGCGAAGTGGTTGAAATCGAACCGCCGAGCAAGTTGGTGCATACCTATATGTTTACCACCCGGCCGGAACAGCCTTCATTGGTCACCTGGGAACTGGCCGCGATCGACGGCGGTTGCCGCATCACCCTGACCCACTCCGGCTGGACGGATCAGATCAAAACCCACAAAGGCGTGGGCAAGGGCTGGTTGCAAATCCTGGGTATTCTGAAACGCGAACTGGAGACCGGCGATATCGCGTTCGGCACCAAGCTGATGTACGGCATCATGAATTTGTTTACTTTCATGCTGCCGAAATCGACCAAGGTGGAAGAAATCGAAAAAGCCGGCTGGTAACGGCACCGCAAAGCGCTGCCGGGCTGAATACCAGCCTAGCCGGCCTCGGCCAGCAGATTCGGCAGCAGACTGCTGGCGCCCAACCGAAAATGGTCGGCATCCACCCAGGCCGGGCCGCAGATTTCCTGCGCCAGTTGCACATACTGGATTGCCTGATCCATCGTGGAAATGCCGCCGGCCGCTTTGAAACCGACCGCCGGGTTCATCTGCCTGATCACGTTCAACATGGCGGCGGCGGCCTTCGGCGTTGCATTCACCGCAGCCTTGCCGGTGGAAGTCTTGATAAAATCCGCGCCGCAGTCGATCGCCAGGCGAGCGGCAGCGGCGATGCGGTCCGCATCGGCCAACTCGCCGGTTTCCAGAATCACTTTCAGCGCGGCCCGGCCATCGCAGACCCGCCGGCAGGATTCCACAAACCAGCCGGCCCGCCCGACATCGCCGCGCAGAAAATGCCGGTATGGAATCACCGCGTCGATTTCGCCCGCGCCGTCGTCCAGCGCTGTCGCGATAGCCCGGTTCACTTCAGGCAGATATTGGTCGCCATACGGAAAATTGACGACCGTGGCCACCGCGATACTGCTGTCCGCGAGCGATTCCCGCGCGAGACTGACAAACCGGGGCATCACGCAGACCGCCGCTACCGGCCCGTATTCGGTTTGCGCTGCACTGCACAGCGCATGGATATCGGCTGGTGTATCGTCATCATTCAACGACGTCAGATCCAGTAATCCGATCAGAGTGTCAATGCTTATTTTCAAATGCGGCCTGCGGTGTTCGGTACAGCGCTCCAGTTTAATCGCTGCATGGCTGGAGGTCTTGAGGTAGATCAACTGAGAATCAGGTTTTCTTCAAGCATTCACAGCGCACCCCGTCCCGGTAAGCAGCGCGCGTTCTTTTTCGGTGAACCAAAATACGATAGTATTCGTATAACCAATACCTGCGGAAACCGCTTTGAAAGTCAGCCGCAACACCGGCGAAGCGCCGCCGGCCCTGGACCGCATCCTGTTTCAGGGCAGCGGCATCACGATCGGCCTGTTTGACTGCCCGCGTTGCGACCGGCGCTTTAAAAACTCGGGGCCGGCACAGGGCAACCTGATCGTATTTCCCCGCTGCCCGGTCCGAATCCACCAGCGGGCCCGTCACGAAGTGGTTGCGAACCGCCTGGTCACCATGCTCTACAATCGAAATCAGACGTACGAGCGCCGTCCGGTATCCGCCTACGGCGATCAATCGTTCTGGCTGCGTTTCGATAAACGCATCGTACTGGAAGCACTGATCGCTCAGCGCAGGCACCATCGCAAAATGGAGTCCGCGCCGTTCATCTGGACCCACGGAATATGCAGTACCGGCAACTACTTGCTGCAACGTCAGCTGGCGCTGCAATTGCTGAACCAATCGTATTCCAGCGCGCTGGGCGTCAGCGAAATCGCATTGGCTTTGCTGGATAACACGATTGCCGGGCTGGGCCCAACCGCAGCGATACGAACCCGGCCCGCCACCCGGCGCCGCCACCGCCGCCTGGTCAATCGGTGTCAGGAACTGCTCAGCATCGAATACGTCAGAAACGTCACCCTGGACTCGATTGCCGGCCACCTCGCGGCCACCCCTTTCCACCTGGCCCGGGTATTCGCCCGCTACACCGGAACCACCATTCACCAACATTTGATCCAGTTGCGTCTGAGAGCCGCGGTGGACCGACTGATCGATCAGCCGCACCACCCGCTGACATCACTCGCTTCCTCGCTGGGCTTCGCCACCCCGAGCCATTTCGCCAGTAGTTTTCGCCGCCATTTCGGCCTGCCTCCTCGGCAGTTCAGAAACGAATGCCAAAGCGCCGAAGGTTTACGAAAGCTTATCGTGAATAAGCAATAATTTGACAGTTTCCGCGGTTGCACCGCCGTATGCTTCCGCACCAGGTACGCCAAAGGAAAAATGCCATGAAACGTTGGATTCTGCTCATGCTGCTGGTGCCGGTAATCAGCCCGGCCCAAGACACCCAAACGCCACAGGCCTCAACACCACAAACCCAGACGCCGCCGCCCGGCCCGCCGAGCTGCGAGGCCGAAGAACACCGGCAATTCGATTTCTGGGTCGGTGACTGGGCCGTATATGCCGGCGATAACCTGGCCGGCCACAATCGCATCAGACGGGCTCATAACGACTGTGTGATCACGGAGAACTGGAACAGTACCAGTGCATACGCGGGCTCCAGTTTCAACCTCTATGACCGCGCGACGCAGCGCTGGCACCAGACCTGGGTCGATACCAGCGGCGGATTGTTGTTGCTGGATGGCGGCCTGGTCGACGGTTCCATGGTGCTGTCCGGCCAGCGGCCGGCGGCGGACGGTTCCGGTCAGGTTACGCACCGAATCAGCTGGACGCCAAATGAAGACGGCAGCGTGCGGCAATTGTGGGAGGCAAGCCGCGACGGACAGGAATGGTCGGTACTGTTCGATGGCCTGTACAAGAAAAAGGCCGCGGACTAAGCCGCTTTTTCTGTCTTTGACGTTCGCCGATTCAGAGCCTGCTCGCGTTTTCGCAGAACGCGACATTGTCGTTGCTGATCCGGCTCAATGGAAAACTGCCCTGCAGGCCCAGGCCGGGGAAATCGTATGACAGAGTGCCTTCGCGGCAACTGCTGAACTGCAGGGTGATCGTGCCGTAGGAGCCCGGCTCCGAATTGCTGGTCGGTGTGCTGTCGTCAAACAGACCGCCCGAGGTCAGAGTAACGTCCAGCCTGGCGGTATCGCCGTCGAACGGTCCCTGCGCGGTCAGCCAGCGATGGCCGGGATGGCCGATCACCGCGGCGATACCATCCGGCGGCTGGCTGGTGTCATAGGTAAACCAGGCCATAAAAACCAGGGTAATCCCCGAAAAAACGTCGATAAAGATGCCCTGCCCCGAAGTGTCCGGATTAAACCAGGAACCGTTCAGCCACGGCCCGAGCACAAACGCAACCGCATCGCCGGCCACCAGCGATCCGCCGGTAATGGACCGCGCAGGGTCGCAAGCGAAGCATTCCAGAGCGCCGGCACCACCATTCGCGGTGTTCAGGTTTAACGGAATGACGCCGCCGCCGGACAACGCAGCGCTCGGCGTCAGACGCAGCTCCCGAGTGGAACCGGTGATTCGAAAAGTAATGCGTTTTTGCGGATCGCCGGCATCGGTGACTTCCGTGGTACCGTTTTCTGTCGTGTAGCTGATCGCCGGAAACTCGTCTTCGCCACCGCCGGAGACCGAGATATTCCAATCGGTCACGGTTTCCGTATCGGTATCAAAAGTAAAACGACCCTCGGCCCGGCCCCCGTCCGCGAAATTCACACCGGACAGTTCGACTTCCACCGCACCGGCCGACGAATATACCGCCAAAAGCGCAATCAAAATCCACGAATAAGGTTTGATCACCGAACAGCCCCTGGGAATAAACGAAAATGGAGCTTAGAAGGCCGGCCCCGGTTTTGCAAATTAATCGCCGAACGCGACTAATCGAGGGAGAAAAACCAGCGCATGCCGTCACGAAACGCGGTCGGTGCAGCAGACATATGACTCTATCCAGCCAGTGTGCGGACTTCCATACCCCAGGGTTTCACGACCCAGGTCGGCGACCAGTACTTACTTAGAAGGACAGAATTTCGTGTCTCTGGTCGATGTATGTTCAGACAGGTGCTCTACCTGATTATGGTGCGATACCTACTAATACCAACGGAACAGCAGGTACTCCTCTGCCTTCCCGAATCAAATTATAGAGTTCGCCCTCATAGTAGGCCGGCCCGGAAGACATTTCACTCTGAAGCTCTTTCATAGGTAATATTTCCACGCCCACATCAATAATGTCGCCTACATAAAACGCCAAGTGTTTCACAAATAAATCGAATGCCACAAAAGAATACTTCCCGAACTGAACTTCTACAGCTACCTTGTCCTTGACATAGTCAGTTTGATTGTAAGATCTAATGGGTTTATAACCCGCTTCAGCTATAATCTTTTTTTGCTCATCGGGAGGTAGCGGAATTGTTCTCTTAATGAGCTCAGAGTCTTGGGTCACCCAATATGAAACCCTACGTTCAGCCCAACCATTTTCTGAAAACCGTTTTCCGATTGATGCATTCATATCCTTGGGGGAATACAAAACACGGCCCTTCATGGACTTTTCTTTCGAAATCTTAGTTTTTAGGTTTCCTGCATTCACGCTTTCAATGGCATCGACAATTTCGTCCCATATTGTCGGCATATGGACTTTCAAATATTCCCAGCCATTAAGGTGCGAATAGTATGTAACTATTCTCACTTATGCCCCCCTCCTGGCAGTGTAGGGTTATATACGGGCCTACCCATTGGGCGCAATTTCAGATTACCCCTTCTAAGTGCGTGAACACGCTCCCATGCGACATCCACATACTCTTGGACAATATCGCAACCGTACCCAATGCGGTTGTGCTTTACTGCCCCTATAACGGAGGATCCCACTCCAAGAAACGGATCTAGGACGTTATCTCCTTCTTCAGTCATCGAGAGAACCAGTCGCTCTATCAATTCAACGGGAAACTGACATGGATGAATAGTTTTCTCAACGTGGTTACTTTTAACATTAGGTATCTCCCAAACATCTGAAGGGTTTTTTCCTTTTGGATTACCTGAAAGTTTTCCTTTGTTTGGTCCCTTGTAATATTTTTTTGTCGGGTATTTCGAGGGTACTCTTACTGGGTCCAGATTAAACGTATAATTATCGGTTTTAGTGAACCATAGAATAGTTTCATGCCTACCTGAAAATCTCTTAGTGCAGTGTAGTCCGTGTCCAAAATGCCAAATTATTCTATTACGCAGTCGTAAGCCATGCTGGCGAAATATGGGAAATAAAATAATATCTAGAGGGAAAACCTCACCTTTATCTACATGATTGCCAACCTGCCAACACAGTGAGCCATTCGGGTGTAATAACCGTACACACTCAGATATTACTTGAGCTTGAGTTTCGATATAGGAATCCAAGGGTTTACGTTTTTCGTATTTTTTCCCCATATTGTAGGGGGGAGAGGTTACTATCAATTTCATACTGCCGTCTTCTAACGGCCGCATAAATGTCAGATTATCTTCACATACCATGAAGACTTGTTTGTCTACCGGCAGCCTTTTTGGTTGTGGCAAACCCATTTGTCTCACCCAGTCAATTGTTTGATCCATAAACATGCATTCTGTACAACAGAAGGCAGTTTAGTAGATGATATGGTTTCAGAAAGTAGGCCAAATTATTCTTATACTGTGAGAAACCAGCCACGGCGATAGCACCCATGCATTTTGAACGTATTAAATTTGTATCAGGTATCTGAACACAAGATATGTACAGTTTGGGTACTGGAGTTAACAGATGCACAGTAGCGCAATAATTATGCATTCGAGGCGGTCTCACCCGCATTTGCTATAGCCGCAGGCAAGGCAGGTTGCGCAGTTGTCCATCACGACCACGGCCTTGGTATGGCATTTATTGCATAAAGAGGCCGAGGCGGGGTAACTGGTGGCCTCCTCTCCGGCTCCAGTCTCGGGAAGCCCGCCCGGCACTTGACTTGACGCTTCAGTCAGCGTTTTTTTTTGAGCCGCTTCCGCTTCGGCTCGTTTTTGCTCGAGCAGCAACTGCTGCTGCTCGGACAGTTCATCCTTGGCCATCAGGCCGATTTTCTGCAGATGGTGCTCGATCACCGCACCGATCTCCGCAATGATGGACGGCATGAATTTGCCACCCGGCTTGAAGTAGCCGCCCTTCGGATCGAATACCGCCTGCAGCTCTTCGGCCAGAAACGTGACGTCGCCGCCTTTGCGGAACACCGCGGACATCAGGCGGGTCAGGGCCACGATCCACTGGAAATGATCCATGTTCTTGGAATTGATAAAGATCTCGAACGGGCGGCGCTGTTCGTGGTCGGTACCGGCATTCAGCACGATGTCGTTGATCGTGACATACATCGCGTGATCGTCCAGCGGCGTTTTGATTTTATAGGTCGAACCTTCCAGCGACTCCATGCCTTCCGGCCGCTTGACCTCTTCGGTCATGCGGATGATCTCGGCCTTCGGTTTCTCCGCTTTGGCCGCTTTCTCTTCGTCTTTGGCCACTTCGTAGCCGATAATTTTGCCGTCGATCTTGATCGCCATACTTCTACCTTTCTGCGCCTGCAGCTTCCCGAGACCTGCGTAGCGCCAATTCAATGCAGGAAGTTCCCGCTTTCTTCGCCCTTCGGACGCCGAACGCCGTTGTCTGAGCCTTCAGCGTCACCGTCAATAAGACGGCGACTTCCATTGTCGCCAAGGGAGCACTCTTCCCTGACCTATTCCGGTCGTAAGCAGGGTTCACCTGCTCCCAAGTCTGCGCCATGAAACCGGAGTTTCACGGTTAAAATTTTCCGTAATAGCCTTCCTTCAGCGCATCGAACAGATTGGCCGCGGTATGCGTTTCACCGTCGTACTCGATCTCTTCGTTGCCTTTCACTTCCACCTCTTCGCCGTTCTCCAGAACAAACTTGTAGGTGGTATTGGCCAAATCATCCTCTTTCACCAACACCCCCTGGAACGCTTCCGGGTTGAAGCGGAAGGTCGTGCAGCCTTTCAGGCCCTGATGGTAGGCATAGGTGTAAATATCCTTGAAATCTTCATACGGATATTCGGTCGGCACATTGGCGGTCTTGGAAATGGACGAATCGATCCACTTCTGGGCCGCGGCCTGAATATCCACATGTTCTTTCGGGGTAATGGTCTCTGCCGTTACGAAATAGTCCGGCAACTGTTCGACCGGATCATCGGAATACGGCATCGCATCCGCATTGACCAGGGACCGGTAGGCCAGCAGTTCATAGCTGTAGACTTCCACTTTCTCCTTGGTCTTTTTGCCTTCCCGAATCACATTGCGAGAATAGTGATGGGCGAAGCTGGGCTCGATTCCGTTGGACGCATTGTTAGCCAGCGACAGGGAAATCGTCCCGGTCGGTGCGATCGAGGTATGGTGAGTGAAACGCGCCCCTTCTTCAGCGAGCGCGCTCACCAACTCCGGCCGATATTCGGCCACCTGCTGCATATAGCGGGAATACTTCGCCAGCAGCACCTTGCCCGTAACCTTGTCGCCCACCCGGTAACCGTCGGCCTTCATTTCCGGCCGCTGGCGCAACATTCCGGCAGTGACTTCGAATTCATCATCCATAATCGGCGCCGGACCCTTCTCGCGAGAAAGCTCCAGAGCCTCTTCCCAGCCGGCCAGCGCCATTTCGCGTGCGACCTTTTCAGTAAATTCCAGCGAATCCGCCGAGCCGTAGGTCATGCGCAGCATGGTCAGGGTCGAACCCAGGCCCAGAAAACCCATGCCGTGGCGGCGCTTGTATTCGATTTCCTGGCGCTGGCGCTCCAGCGGCAGACCGTTGATCGCGACCACGTTATCCAGCATGCGGGTGAATATCTTGACCGTCTTGGTGTACTCCTCCCAGTTAAAGCTGGCTTCTTCGGTAAACGGGTTCTCCACAAAGCGGGTCAGATTGACCGAACCCAGAAGACAGGCGCCGTAAGGCGGCAGCGGCTGCTCGCCACAAGGGTTGGTCGCACGAATGTTTTCACAGAACCAGTTGTTGTTCATTTCGTTGATCTTGTCGATCAGAATGAACCCCGGCTCGGCGAAATCGTAGGTCGAGGACATAATCATGTCCCACATACGGCGGGCCGGCACCGTTTTGTAAATCCTGCAGGCGACCAGGCCTTCCTCGTTGGTGACATAGCCATTGCTGGTCGGCCAGTCGCGCCACAACACCTGCCCGGGGTCGTCCAGCGCCAGCTCACTGGCTTCCGGCTCGCTTATCGGAAACACCAGTGGCCAGTCTTCGTTATTTTCGACGGCCTGCATAAATTCATTTGTTATTAGTAGCGAGCAATTAAATTGACGCAGGCGGCCATCTTCACGCTTGGCACGAATAAATTCGACCGCATCCGGGTGGCCGACTTCAAAGGTCGCCATCTGTGCGCCGCGCCGACCGCCGGCGGAAGAGACGGTAAAACACATCTTGTCGTAGATGTCCATGAACGACAGCGGGCCGGAAGTATATGCACCGGCGCCGGAAACATACGCGCCTTTGGGCCTCAGCGTGGAAAATTCATAGCCGATGCCGCAGCCGGCCTTCAAGGTCAGTCCCGCTTCCTGGACCTTGTCCAGAATACCGGACATGGAATCCTCGACGGTTCCCGATACGGTGCAGTTGATGGTCGAGGTAGCCGGCTTGTGCGCCATCGCACCGGCATTGGAGGTAATCCGGCCAGCCGGAATCGCGCCGCGCCGCAGTGCCCAGACAAATTCCTGATACCAGTGTTCGCGCTTCTCTTCGCTATCCTCCACATCGGCCAGCGCTCGTGCCACGCGCTGGTAGGTGTCGTCGATAATCTGGTCGAGAATTTCGCCGCTTTTGGCTTTCAGACGGTACTTTTTATCCCATATATCCAGAGAAGCTTCCTGGAATGGAATCTCATTGTTTTCAATGTCTACGGCTTCAACCCGCACACTACTCATTAACTCACCCTGCTAATTATTTGAGTTCTTTATATTTATTATAGCACAAGTTATTGTGCTCCGGATGGCAACCAAGCACAACATCTTGTGCCAGGGGGTACAAAGATACTCCTGAGAACCAGGGCTGTCAATTGTCAAAAATTGACCATAAAAAACGGTCCCACGATTTGGTAAACGCCTGTTTTTAAGCCAAAAAAACCGCGTTTGTGACGGTTTTTCCCGCCGCTGCGTCCTAATAACAACGACCGATTTCGACAAACCGAAACAATCTTTAAAACCCTTGGGCACTATGAATTTGAAGGAGAGCCATCGATGATACGAAAAACCACCTTTGCGGCGACGGCATTTGCCGGCGTTCTCGGGCTAGGCCTGTTTGGGCCGGCAATGGCGGAACAGACCATCAAAATCGGCCTTAGCACCGACGAGTTCGTGCTCGAAGAAACCGATTTCAGCCATCTGGAAGTCGGCGATTCTGAAATCATCACCACCGACAGTGGCAAGGAACTGGAAATCACGCGGACCGAGGACGGCTTCGAATTCGCAGTGGACGGTGAAAAGTTCGACATGTTCAATTTCAATTTTGACGCCGGTTTCTCCGGACTGCATACGTTCCGTAAACAGATCGGCTGCTCGGCCGAGCTGCTGGACGACGAGGAAGCGGAATCGGATTGCGATGTTCAGGTCTGGATGGATGACGAGTTCGGCGCGATAGACATCGATCAATACTTGCACTCGGATGGCGACGTGCGCGTGATTGCGCATAAGGTGATCGAACATGAAAGCTGCGACGACGATCAATGCCAGCATGGGATCAAAATCATCGAGAGCGTGGACGGCGAGGTGATCGAACTCGACGGCAGCGAAATAGACCTCGATGACCTGGACGCACACGGCCTGGACCTGCATGAGGACCGCAATATCATCGTCATCCGCAAGCACGCGTACAGCAACGGAGAAGAAATCTAGTGGGTTGATTTTGCGCCGCACCATCGTGCGGCGCGACGATCAGGCGATTCCCCTGCACGCCTGATCACATTGACCGCGGGCCCTTCGGGGCCCGTTTTTCATATCACGCTCATTCACACCGCGGCAATCCGGAAATGGATGCGGTCACGGTACAATGCACGCCATGCTGCATATCATTTTGTATCAGCCCGAAATACCGCCGAATACCGGCAATATTATTCGGCTCTGCGCGAACACCGGCGCACAATTGCATTTGATCGAACCGCTGGGTTTTGAGCTGGATGACCGGAGGCTGCAGCGGGCCGGCCTGGACTACCACGAATACGCGGCCGTCTGCCGCTATTCGGACTGGCAGGATTTTAAACGCCGCCAGACCGGCATGCGCATCGTCGGCTTTTCAACCAAGGCGGCTATCCACCACAGCGATTTTCGTTTTACACCGAATGACGGCTTGCTGTTCGGGCCGGAAACGCGCGGCCTGCCTGAACCGATTCGCACGGAGCTGGGTGGCGAGAACCTGCTGCGCCTTCCGATGAAGCCGAACAGCCGCAGCCTTAACTTATCCAATACGGTGGCCGTCGGTCTTTACGAGGCCTGGCGGCAGTTGAATTTTCTGCCGTTGCGCTGATATGAAAGGCGCACCTGGTCCAGCGGCCTTTGCCTAAGCTTGTTCGTGTTTCTGTTCGCGCCCCAGCAGGCGGCGCACGCCGATTTTCGGGTCCCAGTTTCTATGCAAAATGCCATGCACTTGTTCGGAGATCGGCATTTCCACCTGGTGACGCGCGGCCAGGCGCATGACTTCCTCGGCCGTGCCGACGCCTTCCACCACCTGACCGATGTCGTCCAGCGCCTGTTGAATGCTCTTGCCACCGCCCAGCGCCAGGCCCAGTCGTCGGTTTCGGGATTGGTCGCCGGTGCAGGTCAGCACCAGATCGCCCATCCCGGCCAGGCCCATCAGCGTCGCGGGCTGCGCACCCAGCGTTCGGCCCAGGCGCATCATCTCCGCGAGACCGCGGGTAACCAGGGCTGCGCGTGCGTTATCGCCCAACTGCATGCCATCGCAGATTCCGGTGGCCACCGCCAGCACATTTTTTACTGCGCCACCCAGCTCGGCGCCGACGATATCGTCGCTGGTATAAGCCCGAAAATGTCCCCAGTGCAACGCCCTGGCAACGCAGGTGCCGAAATCGGAGTCGTTGGACGCAACAGTAATCGCAGTCGGCAGGTCCATCGCGACTTCACGGGCAAACGAGGGCCCGGTGGCGACAGCAATAAAGCGCTCATCGCCGAGTTGCGACTGCGCCACCTCATGCAAAAACCGGCCACTGCCCGGCTCGAAGCCCTTGCTCGCCCAGACGACCCCGGCACCGTCGGCCAAAGTGGCTTTGGCCGTAACCAGGGTTTCAGAAAACGCATGGCTCGGGGTTGCGATCAGTACATGTTCGGCCGATGCGACCGCGTGGCGCAGATCGCCGTCGATGGTGATATTTTCCGGAAACGGGATGCCGGGCAGATAGCGTTGGTTCGCACGTGCCTCGGACATCGCTGCAACATGGCCGGGGTCGCGGCCCCAAAGGATAACCCGGTTCCCGGCGCGCGCCAGTTGCATAGCCAGCGCGGTACCCCAGGAACCGGCGCCAAGTACAGCGATGGTAAAGGGCGCCTGCCCCATATAACGCTTATGCCTGGCCTTCGGCCACTTGGTCTCCCGCCTGCGCCTGAGCTTCCTGCAAGCGCTGGGCGTAAAGCGCATCCCAGTTGATCGGCTGCAACAGCATCGGGGGGAAACCGCCGTTGGTGACCAGGTTGCTCACTTCCTGGCGTGCATACGGGAACAGCGTATTCGGGCACAATGTATTCAGTGCGGCGTGATGCGCTTGTTCGTTGAATCCGGAAATGGTGAAAATACCGGCCTGGGCGACTTCCGCGAGATACGCGGTTTTCTCTTCCATCGTTGCGGTCACCGTGACGGTCAAGACCACTTCGTGCAGGTTCTCACCAATGTTTTCAACGCGTTGGGCCAGGTTTAACTTGACTTCCGCGTTGCCGCCTTCCTGGAAAATCTCCGGTGCGTTCGGCACTTCGAAGGAAACGTCTTTTACGTAGAGTTTTTGAACGACAAATTGCGGCCCCTGTCCAGCGTGCGCGGCAGCCTCGTCATTACTCACTTCGATGTCCGGATTCTGTTCAGCCGGATTTACGCCTTCCGGGTTGTTTTCATCAGCCATGATGTTTCTCTCTTATCTCTGCTATGCCGCAGTGCGGCGGTAAACGATTAATTATCTCACTATCGCAGTGGCCATGTCATGATCCACATCAGGGATTCACCAGGCCACCGGCTATCGCCGCCCATCGCCGGTATCGGTTGTCAACCGCGGCTGACCGGGTAATTGTCGGCAACCCACTGCGCCATTCCCCCTTTCAGCACCGACACATTTTCACAGCCCAGCTTGCGTAGCTTGGCGGCGGCCGCCAGCGAGGCCTGGCCGTTTTTGCATACCACCAAAATGGGTTGCGTTTTGATTTTTTCAATTTCCGGATTGGAATTTTCCAATTGCGACACCGCGATATGTCTGGCATTGATCATATGCCTTTTGTTGAAATCCGCCAGACTGGACACGTCCAGCACCGCCGCGTCATCGCGGTTCATCAACTGCACTGCTTGCGGCCCGGTGATCTCCCTGAAGCCCTGCAGACGGCGGGAAATTTCCGCAAAAACGATTAAGCCCACCACGACCACAAGACCACCGGCCAGCAGCGGGTGGTTGCCTGCAAATTCTATGATTCTGTCCATCGGACCCACTCATTGAAAGCTGCGGGCATTATCCAGAATAAGGCGGCCCGTGCAAGGCCCGGCCACAGCCACGGGCATCTCTGCCGGTCTAGCCAACTCGCAGGAACGCGTCCAGGCGCGGCAGGCAAACACCTGTCATTCTGGCTTTTCGTCGATCGGTTTTACGCTTGAAAACGTAGCTCCGGCTTTTAGATTCCGGATTCGGGAGTCCTGAGTATTTTCTTCGGCGATATAAAAATGATTCGTACAGACCGCTTCAGGATTCCTTTATAATTGGCGGCTATTGTCTCGCTCAATACTGATGGAGATTTCTGTGAGTCGACCGCGCCCGCTGGTACTGATGATCCTGGATGGCTGGGGTTATCGGGAAGAAACCGATCATAACGCTATTGCCGCTGCCGACACGCCGAACTGGGACCGTCTGTGGGCCGAGGGTTCGCATACCCTGATCGATACTTCAGGCGAGTCGGTCGGGCTGCCGGCCGGACAGATGGGTAACTCGGAAGTGGGGCATATGAACATCGGCGCCGGCCGCATCGTCTATCAGGACTTCACCCGCATCACGAAAGCCATCGAGACCGGTGAGTTCCAGCATAATCCGGTACTCTGCGAGGCCATTGATGCAGCACGCAGCAACGGCGCGACAGTACACATCATGGGTCTGCTATCACCCGGCGGGGTTCACAGCCATGAAGAGCACCTGTTCGCGACCGTCGCACTGGCCCGGCAGCGCGGTGCATCCGCAATCCGGGTACATGCGTTCCTGGACGGCCGGGACACGCCGCCGCAAAGCGCAGGGCCTTCTATAGAAAAGCTCGAGCAGCTACTCGATACCATACCCAACGCTGCTGTCGGCGTCATTTGCGGGCGTTATTTTGCAATGGACCGTGACAAACGGTGGGACCGCGTCGAACAAGCCTATCAGGCGATCAACTCCGCCGATGCGCCGCACGCCGCACCGTCTGCAACACAGGCCTTGAAATCCGCGTACAAGGAAGGCGAAACGGATGAATTTGTCTCGCCGCGGGTGATTGGCGATTACACGGGCGTAAAACCCGGCGACAGTATTATTTTTGTCAATTTTCGCGCCGACCGCGCCCGTCAAATCAGCCGTGCCTTTGTCGAACCCGGTTTTGATAGTTTCGAACGCGGCGATCTGCCGACGCTGTCCCACTATGTCTGCATGGCAGAGTACTCGAAAGATCTGCCGGCCAGGGTGGCATTCCCGCCGCAGACCTTGAGCGATATTTTCGGCCAGGTCATCGCGGACGCGAACTTGCGCCAGTTGCGGATTGCTGAAACCGAAAAATACGCGCATGTGACCTTTTTTCTGAATGGCGGCCGGGAACAGGAATTCCCGGGCGAAGACCGAATACTGATTCCTTCTCCCAAAGTCGCGACCTATGACCTGCAACCGGAAATGAGCGCGCCGGAACTGGCCGATGCGCTGGCCGAAGCCATAGCATTGGAGCGCTATGACGTGATTATCTGCAATGTGGCCAATCCAGACATGGTCGGCCACAGCGGCCAGCTGTCGGCGGCCATCAAGGCGGTCGAAGCGGTTGACCGGGTTCTCGGCCGGACCCGCAATGCGCTGGAAGCAGTTGGCGGCGAATTGCTGGTGACCTCGGACCATGGCAATGTCGAGCAAATGCAGGATCCGGAAACCGGGCAGCGGCATACCGCGCATACAGTTAACCCGGTGCCGCTGGTTCATTGGGGCCGGGAATCCCGCCTCGAACAAGGCGGCAGCCTGCGCGATATCGCGCCGACCATGCTTCACCTGATGGGCCTGCAGCAACCCGAAGCGATGACCGGCCGCTGTCTTCTGACCCTATCCCAGGGCACCCGCTCAGCCGCTTGATTCCGTGCCAGCCCTGCCCCGCATCACCGCACTGGTCCTGTGTCTGGCCTGCGGCGGGCTGCTGTATGCGGAGCAGGAGCAGGAACGTGAAGCGGTAGAAGCACAGCTGCAGTCGCTGGAAAAGGAAATCGGCAGACTGGTCGAACAACTGGCCGGTGCGCGCGACAACTACCGCAAAGAACAGCAAGCGGTGCGCCGTATCGACCTGGCTGTCCAAGAGATCAGTCTGCGGTTGCGCGAACTGGCGCGGCAGCTCGACGGCCACAACCAAACGCTTGGCGAACTGGAGGCCGAACAAGCGCGGCTGCTGGCTGCGATGGGCCGGCGCAAAGATCAGCTTGCCGAGCAGATTCGTGCAGCTCATCGCCTCGGAAGCGCATCACAACTGAAAATGCTGCTGAATCAGGACAACATGTCCGGCATGAGCCGTATGCTGGCGTATTATCAGTATTTTAATCAGGCGCGGGTGCAACAGATTAACCGGATTCGCGGTCAAATGGATGAACTGGAGGCAAATCAGCAGGCCATCCTGATCGAGCGCAGCCGCCTGCGGCAGACCCAGAGCCAACAGCAGCGGGAACTGCAGGCACTGGATGACCGGCGCGGCCGCCAGCGCGAATTGGTCACTGAACTGAACCGTCGAATCGGTGCCGGCGAAGACCGGCTGGCTGAATTACGGCGCAATCAGGCCGACCTGGAACAATTGCTGCAACGCTTGTCCAGAGCGCTGGCGGATATTCCTGACGCACTGGGCACCGATATTGCCATCAGCGAACAGAAAGGCCACTTGCCCGCACCGGTGAACGGCCGCAGGCAGTTCGGCTTTGGCGATATACGAGGCGGTGGTTTACGCTGGCAGGGGTGGCAGTTTGCGGTGGCCGCCGGTACCGAGGTGCGTTCGATCGCGTACGGCCGGGTGGCCTTTGCGGACTGGCTGCGCGGCTATGGACTATTGATGATCATCGACCACGGCGACGGTTTCATGAGTCTTTACGGCCACAACGACAGCTTGCTCAAGGCGGTCGGCGACTGGGTACAGCCCGGCGAGACCATCAGCCTCAGCGGTATCAACAGTACCCTGGGCAGCGCCGGTTTGTATTTCGAACTGCGCAAGGACGGCAAAGCGATTAATCCCGGCGGCTGGATAGGCCGCTAATACAGAGAATAGTGCTATGAAATCAATCAGATCGATTCTCCTGCTGGTCGCCGCGTTCGCGTTTGGCGCCGCCGGTGCGGATCAGACCTCGCCGGAAGCCCCGCAGGGCGCCCAGCTTGCTCTGGAGGATATGCGCACCTTCATCGACGCGTTCAGCCAGGTACGTGACAATTATGTTCGGGAGATTGACGACAAGACGCTGTTCGAAGCCGCGATCCGCGGCATGCTGTCGGAACTGGACCCGCATACTGTATTCCTGACTGCCGACGAATACCGCCGGTTGGACAATTCCGCCCGCGGCCAATACGGCGGCATCGGCGTCGAAGTTCAGGCACGCGACGGCAAATTAATCATCATCGCGCCGATGGAAGGCTCGCCGGCCGAAGCGGCCGGCATCAAAGCCGGCGACGTTATTCTGAAAATCGACGACCGGCAGTTACGCGGCCGCAATCTGATCCGTGCTTCGCGGGCGCTGCGGGGCAAAATCGGCACGACAGTCAAGCTGACCGTAAGTCGCGAAGCTATTTCCATTCCGCTGGAATTTGAAGTCAAGCGCGACAATATCCGCATTTCCTCGGTGCGCAGCGAACTGCTGGAAGACGACTACGGCTATGTGCGCATCAGCAAATTTCAGAACAACACCGATCAGTCGCTGAAACAGGCCATTGCGAACCTGCACCGCGACAGCGGCGGCATCAATGGCCTGGTACTGGATCTGCGCAACAACCCGGGCGGCGTGCTGAACTCGGCAGTCAGCGTCGCCGACGTATTTCTGGAACAAGGATTGATCGCCTATACCGAAGGCCGGGCCGATAACGCATCCCTGCGCTTTTCCGCCACCGGCGGCGACCTGCTGGACGGCGCGCCGGTGGTCATTCTGGTGGACAGCGGAAGCGCTTCTGCATCCGAGATCGTTGCCGGAGCCCTACAAGACCACGACCGCGCACTAGTGGTCGGCGAGCGGACTTTCGGCAAAGGATCGGTGCAATCGGTATTGCCGTTACGCAACGGCAGCGCATTGAAGATGACCACGTCGCGCTACTTTACGCCGTCCGGCCGCTCCATCCAGGTCGAAGGCATCGTGCCCGACTTCGAGCTGGACCAGGTGGAAGTGATCAGCCGCAGCGACAGCCGCAAACGCGAAGTCGATCTGGAGGGGCATCTGGAAAACCCGAATGACGGTGGCGGAAAGTCCGGCAATCCCGGTATCAGCGCGAGTAACGATTATCCGCTGTACTACGCGCTGAACCTGTTGAAGGGTATCAGCATTCTGTCGCGCAATATGAAGGCCGAGGCGGACACCGTTGAATAAACGGGTGCTGGTGCCGCTGGCCGAAGGCTGCGAGGAACTCGAGGCGGTGACCGTCATCGACCTGCTGCGCCGCGCCGGCATCGAGGTAGTCGTGGCAGGATTGAAGCCCGGTCCGGTCAAAGCCAGCCGTGGCGTGAATCTGCTGCCAGATACGGATCTGGACCAGGCCCTGCAATCACCATACGATCTGGTCGTACTGCCCGGCGGCCTGCCGGGTGCGGACCATCTGGCGGCCGACCGCAGAATTACCGACCTGCTGCGGCAAATGAATGAATCCGGGCGTTTCGTCGGGGCGATCTGCGCAGCGCCGAAGGTGCTGGCCAGGGCCGGGCTGCTGGAGAATCGGCAGGCGACCGCATACCCCGGCATTTTGGAGGCCGAACAGCACCCGGCCATCACCGGAGAAGCGGTGACCGAAGACCGGAAAGTGGTGACCTCGCGCGGCCCCGGCACTGCGATGGATTTTGCGCTGGCGCTGATCGAAATACTGTCCGGCACGGAAATGCGCCGACAGGTGGAAACCGGACTGCAGCGCTGAGCGAGAATCTGCGCTTCGAGGTTCGTCAGCCGCTTTCGGGCCGGCTTGAATACGGTGGCTTCAGGTTTTTTTCCGCTTCGATGCGGTTACCGGAAACGGCGTTACCTTTTCGCCGGACTCGCGGTCGCGAATCACCGCCTGTCCGCGTTTCTCGACTTCTTCGACGCGCAACACACTCTGGACCGGCAGATGCAGTACGCTGACGCCATCGAACTCCTGGCGCAGTTTCTCTTCGGTCGGGTCCACAACCAGGCTGTCGCCGTCCTCGAAAACCAGCTCTGACACTTCCAGAAAGCCCCACAGACCGCTGCTGGAGACACCGCGGGCGTAGAGCTCATACACCTTACCGTGGTTCAGAAATACAACTTTGTAAAGGCGGTTTTTTGCCATAATCAATGGTACCGAATCCGTTTTACCGCGCGGATCAGCAATGCCGTCGTCAGACCGATGCCGAAACCCGCGATATGCGTCCACCAGGCGACCTGGGTATCGCTGTTGCCGAAAACCGTATACGCCAGCTGCAGGGTAAACCACGAGCCTATCACCAGCAGCGCCGGCAGCCGGGCAAATTGCAGGTAAACCCCTAGCGGCAAATACAGGCCGATACGGCCCGATGGGAATAAACCCAGATAGGTGCCGATAATCACCGATACGCCGCCGCTGGCGCCTATTATAGGTGTGGCCAGTTCCGGCAATCGCAAGGCAACGACCGCATTTGTTACGCCGCCGCCGACCACCAGTACCAAAATAAACATCAAGTGACCGATACGGCGTTCGACCGGCACGCCGAAAACCAGCAGAAAAGCCATATTACCGAGCAAATGCACCCAGCTGACATGCATGAACATTGCCGTGAATACCGACACTATTGCGGTCGACAGCCACTGAGTCCACGGCAACGACAGCAGTTCGTTAATCGTGGCCGGAACAAACCCGAGGTGAAACAGCAATGCGTAGCGCTGCGGGTCTGCGATCAGCCAATAGGCCAGCGTCAGCAGCGCACAGGCCCCCATTGTAAACAGCGTAACCCAGGGTGTCAGCGGACCGGCGCGGGACCAGTTCTCGACAATGCCGCCGCGAATCGGGTAACCGGGCATCAGTCGATAAAAAATCGGTAGTTATCGAACTCAAATACCACCCGTTCGCGGCCGATCTCGGCGAGTACTGCGCCGGAGGCCAGCGTATCGCCCTCAAGCATTCGCTTGCCGTTGACAATCGCAAAACGCAGCGCCGAATCCGGGTTATAAACCCGCATCGAGACCCGCAGCCGGCCCAGGCGATCGCGAACGCCATTCGGCAGTTCGTACCAGCGCAACGGCTGGGTGCCGACTGCCGCCGGTGGCTGTTCCGCGGCTGCGGCGGGTTCGTCGGCAACTGCAGCGGGCTGACCGCTGCCGCTCGCCGCCGGCGATGCCGCGGCCGGCTCGGCATCGCTGTTTGGCGTTGAAGGCCGGCTGACCCCGGAAGGTAAACTGACGGACGGCGCCTGGTAGTTTTCCAGCGGCGTCGGCTGCCGCGCCGCCGGCTGCCGAGCTATCGTCTCTGTGGGCGGCATGCGCTCTGCCGCCAGCGATGCGGCCTGTGGCGGGTCCGCACGGGTTTCTTTGGTATGTGCTTCTTTGGTATTTGACTTCGAATCGGCCGGCAGCGAATCCGAGACCGCCGTGAGCGATCCGGCCTCACGGGGGGACCAGCGGTCCACATTGACCCATAGCAACGCGCCCAGCAATGCCAGCACCGATAAGACCGCCAGCCAGCGACTGCCGCTGCGGGCGACCGGATGGCTATCGTCCCCCGCCGGCGGCTGCTCAAGGGTCGGCGTCTGGCCCAGCCGGCGCTGTGCCTCCGATTTTCGTAGCGCATCCAGAATGAAAGACATATCAGCCTCCCGCCAACCCTGCCGACCACTCGAACAGCAGCCGGGGTGTATTAATGGTCGGCGCGACCAGGTATAGCAGTGTCGCCGGACCGACGATGCCATCCTCGGTTAAACCATGCTGCCGCTGAAAACCTCTGACCCAATCGCTGAATACGCGGTCGTACTGTTCATTCACTATACCGTCAAAAGCCGGTTGAGACTGGGCGGCCAGCCGTTTGACAATAGCGACGGCCGGCCCATGGTCCGATTCGCTGAGTTGTCTGGGCCAGTCTGCAGCCTGCGGCCACAGCACCAGAAAATCACCGAACCACTGGTTATCCAGTAGGCGTAAAGCAACTGCCTCCTGCCGGGCTCCGTTCATCACCAGCGCGCTGTCTTCGGACAACCCGCCAAGCGTTAGATAGGTCTCGGGCTGACCGGGCAGTGACAGCATTACCGGTAATCCGAGTGCGCGGATTCGCTGCCAGTTGCCCTGCAAATGCAAGCATGCAAAGTCCCGGTTTTGATCGCCGGCGCAACTGGCCTGCATCGTATATTCCTGCCCCGGTGCCTGCCACAGGCGGGCCATGGCCGGCCACGCACCTTCTGCGAAATCGTCTAACCGAAGAGGTGCCGCTGCGTCAGCCAATTCGGCAGCCGGCTCGGCGGCCGAACTGTCATGCAGTTCGAAGTCGGCGGCAGCCGCAGACGGGCTATCCGGTGTCGCCGCCATCACCGCCGCTTCAACACTATCCCGAGCTTCACGCTGATTGATCACCGCCGCGCCGGCCAGCAATACGATGGCCGCTACCGCGGCAACCGCAGGCCACGATATTGCGCTGCCATATGCCGGATCGTTCTCGCCGTGGACTTCCCGGGCCGCCGCCGCGACCATCGCCATGCCGATTTCAGGCTGGTCTTTCGCATAGGCCGCAAGCAGTGCCCGATCGGCGATGATGTTGATCAGGCGCGGCACGCCGCCGGAATGCCGGAACAGCGCACGCAGGGCATCGCTATTGAACGGATTACGTTTGCCGCCGGCGACCGCGATACGGTGTCTGACATAGGCCGCGGTCTCGGTTTCGTTCAGCGGCTGCAGGTGGTAGCGTGCGGTAATCCGCTGAGTGAGCTGACGCAGATTACCCTGTGCCAGCAAGTCGCGCAGCTCCGGCTGACCCAGCAGTACGATCTGCAATAATTTGTCGGTATGTGTTTCCAGGTTGGTCAGAAGACGAACCTGTTCTAACGCGTCACGGCTCAGATTCTGGGCCTCGTCGATCACGACCACCACGCGCTCACCACGGGCATGCGCATCCAGCAGATAACGGTTCAGACGATCCACCAGCTGCTTCAGGCTGTCGCTGCCATCGGTGTCGATCTGCAATTCGTCGCAGATGGCCGCGACCAGCTCGGTGGCCGACAACATCGGGTTTAGGATCAGTGCCACCCGGGTATTGTCCGGCGTCTGCTCCAGCAGGCAGCGGCACAGCGTCGTCTTGCCGGTGCCGACTTCGCCGGTAAGCTGCACAAAGCCGCCGCCACCGCCTTGGCCGACCCCGTACAGCAGATGCGCCAGCGCATCCTGGTGGCGCGGACTTAAATAAACGAAGGACGGATCAGGCGTAATCGCGAAAGGCGCCTTATGCAGATCAAAATAGCTGAGATAAACCCGCTCCACCGAATTACCTTTTCATTCGCCCTTTGACACCATCTATTCGTTCAGCGCCAGCAAACTGGCGTTGCCGCCGACCGCCGCCGTATTCACCGTCAGTGTGCGCTCAGTCGCAAAACCTAGCAAGTAATGTGGACCGCCGGCCTTCGGCCCGGTTCCGGAAAGCCCTTCGCCGCCGAACGGCTGAACGCCGACCACCGCACCGGTCATGGTACGGTTCACATACGCATTGCCGGCCTTGATACGGCTTGTGACATAGCGCTGCACACGGTCGATACGGCTGTGCACGCCCATAGTCAGGCCATAACCGGTCGCGTTGACCGCATCGATTACCTTGTCGATGTCCTGTGAGCGGTACCGCACCACGTGCAGTACCGGACCGAAGACTTCGCGCTGCAACTGGTCGATGGATCGAATCTCATAGGCCCGCGGCGCAAAAAAATGGCCGCCGGACAAGCCGGCATCCAGCGGGGCTTTCGCGATCAGGCGTGCCTTGCGGTCCATGTGCAGCGCGTGCTTTTCCAGAACCTGCAGCGCTTCCTGGTCGATGACCGGGCCGATATCGGTCTGCAGCAGTGCCGGATCGCCGACGATGAGTTCCTGCATGGCCCCGGCCAGCATTTTAACAACCCGGTCGGCAATGTCGCGCTGCAAGAACAGCACACGCAATGCCGAGCAGCGCTGGCCTGCACTGAGGAAAGCCGAACCGATGACATCGGTGACTACCTGCTCGGGCAGCGCCGAGG
Organism: Lysobacterales bacterium; assembly: GCA_028289465.1. Classification (GTDB taxonomy): domain Bacteria; phylum Pseudomonadota; class Gammaproteobacteria; order Xanthomonadales; family SZUA-36; genus JANQPM01. The sequence goes on from JANQPM010000001.1 coordinate 42,401, forward strand.
AGTCAACCAGCATCGCATTCTGGCCGCCGGTCTCTGCAATCAAGGTGGCCAGCGGCGCGTCCCGTGCTGCCAGGCTGCGCGCAATCAGCCGCGCGGTCTCGGTGGAGCCGGTAAATGCGACCCCGGCAATGCGTGGGTCGCCGGTCAGGTGGGCGCCGACCGTGGTACCGTCGCCCGGCAGCAGTTGAAACGCCCGGCGCGGAATACCGGCCTGGTACAGCAGTTCGGCCGCCCGGTGTGCGATAATCGGCGTCTGCTCGGCCGGTTTGGCCACCACGGTATTGCCCGCCGCCAGCGCCGCGGTGACCTGGCCGAGATAGATCGCGAGCGGAAAGTTCCACGGACTGATACAGGCAAACACGCCTCTGCCGTGCAGGCTCAATTGATTGGATTCCCCGGTCGGGCCGGGCAGCTGAACCGGTTGACCGAACAGGTGCCTGGCCTGCTCGGCATAGTAGCGGCAGAAATCCACCGCCTCGCGTACTTCTGCAATGCTGTCCAGTACGGTCTTGCCGGCTTCGCGGGCGCATATGGCCATCAGTTCGGCACTGTTCTGTTCCAGCAAATCGGCGGCCCGGTCCAGCGCCTTCGCACGCTTCTCGACCGGCGTGCGCTCCCAGGTGTCCGCATAGGCGTGCGCGGCCGCGACGGCCTGGTCGACCTGGTCGGACGAGGCATTGATGACATGGCCGACCACTCGACGATAGTCGGACGGATCATAGACCGGTTGCCTTTCTTCGGCAGCGGCCGGTTTCCGGGACGCTTTGCGCTCGCCGGCCAGCAGCGGTTCGGCCGTCCAGTCCAATCGCGCTGCACCGGAAACCGCATCGGCCAGCCGGGCCAGCTCCAGTTCATTGGCCAGATTGAAGCCGGCCGAATTGACCCGTTCACCGACGCCGCCGTGGCGATAAATATCCCGCGGCAACGCAATCTGCGGATGCGGAATCGGGTCGTAGGCTTCGACATTGGCAATCGGATCTTCGGCGACTTTCTCCACCGGCAGATTTTCGTCCACGATACGGTTGACAAAAGACGTATTGGCACCGTTTTCCAATAGCCGCCGGACCAGATAAGGCAGCAGATCCTCGTGGCTGCCGACCGGTGCGTATACCCGGCACGCATGATGAAACGCCGGGTTTTGCATCACCTCGAAATACAGATCTTCGCCCATGCCGTGCAGGCGCTGGAATTCATAATCCAGCCGATCCCCGGCCAGCGTGGCGATCACGCAGATAGTATGCGCATTGTGGGTAGCAAACTGCGGGTAGAAAGCCTGCCGGTCGGCCAGCAGCTTCTTGGCGCAGGCGATATAGCTGATATCGGTGCTGGACTTGCGGGTGAATACCGGGTAGCCGCCGAAGCCTTCCACCTGGCTGTGCTTCACCTCGGTATCCCAGTATGCGCCCTTGACCAGCCGGATTGGTATCCGGCGGCCTTTTTCGCGCGCCAGTTCGCTGAGCCAGTCGACGACGGCGACCGCGCGCTTTTGATAGGCCTGCAGCGCCAGCCCCAGGCCGGACCACCGGGCCAGCGAATCGTCGCGAAACACGGTCGCGAACACATCCAGAGAAAGCAGCAGCCGGTCCGCCTCCTCGGCGTCCACGGTCAATGCGATATGCCGTTCCCGGGCCATCCGGGCCAGTTCCAGCAAACGCGGCGGCAGCTCCCGCATCACACGCTCGCGCTGCGTGTATTCGTAGCGCGGGTGCAACGCCGACAGCTTGACCGAAATACTCGGTGCCGAATAAATATCGTCACCGTCATGGTGCTTGCCGATGGCTTTGATGGCCCGGCGGTAGGCCTCCAGATAGCGCTCGGCATCGACCGCGGTCAGTGCCGCTTCGCCAAGCATATCGAACGAATACCGGTACGCGCGATTGGTTTTTTTAGCCGACCGCTCCAGTGCTTCCACAATCGTACGGCCCATCACATACTGATGGCCCATAATGCGCATCGCGCGCCGTATCGCCAGGCGGACCACCGGCTCCCCGCTCTTGTTCGCCAACCTGCCGAGCACGGTCCTGAAATCTTTCTGTGTGCTGCTGCCGATATTGACCAGTTTGCCGGTCAGCATCAGCCCCCAGGTCGATGCGTTGACGAACAAGGACTGACTTTTACCCAGGTGCGATTCCCAATCTGCGTCGGAGAGCTTGTCGGCAATCAACTTCTCGGCGGTATCGGCATCCGGCACCCGCAGCAACGCTTCGGCAAGGCACATCAGCACCACACCTTCTTCGGAAGACAAATCGTATTCCTGCATGAAGGCTTCCATCGCGCCGACGTCTTGTTTGCGGGCACGCACCCTGCGCACCAGCTCGACCGCCTGATCGTGCACTGAGCGGGTTTCAGACCGGCTCAGCCGGGCCTGTTCCAGCAGGGTCTTTACATGGGCGCTCTCATCGGCATGATACAGCGCATTGATACGCTCCCGGTGCTGGCTTCCACCAGGAACCGATTTCGCCACATAGGCTAACGAATTGGACACACGATCTCTCCTCGGCCGGGTCAATCTAAGGATCGGCATTGTGTTTGAAACCCGTATCGGCAGACCGTATCGAATTGGCCTGAACGCCTGCCGCCAGGCAAAAACGAAGTGTACGTGGACGATGCGTCGGCCAGCAACTCCGCAGATGGCCGCCTCACCCATGCGCCCCGCGACTGGCCGCGCGGAGGCGATAAATAAATAGCGGACTTTCCTTGCCCCCTGATTGGACGGTGCCGTAAAATGTGTGGCTGATACCATGCTAAGGAGAATCGGCGGAATCGGTCGATCGGGCCGACGGGTTGAAATCGATGATTGAAGTCAGCCACGAAACCCCCGCCGATAATCGCTGTAGAATCCTGGCCCGGGCCAATTTTTCGCTATCGCTGTCGCACTTGCTGAAAGTGATACTGGCCCTGAGTCTTGGGACCGTGGCGCTGGCTGCGTTTTTGGCCCTGCAGGGCTATTGGCCGATATTGCCGATTGCCCTGTTACAGTCGGTTCTGGTGTCCCTGGCGCTGTTTCGCGCATGGCGCGAGACCTGGGCTCAGGACTTAATCGAAGTGGACGACCAGGTAATTTCGGTTACTCGTCGAACCGCTGTCGACACATTCACCTGCAAGCTGCAAACCGGCTGGGCCAGGGTGGAACTGCGGCGCGACTCGATAGACTGGTATCCGCCTCGCCTGATGCTGCATTCAGCCGGGCAGCGGGTGGAGCTGGGACGGTTTCTGAATCGAAAGGAACGAATCGACCTGGCTGGGCACCTGCGGCAGGCTTTAAGCCACCGCACCGTTTGGTCAGAATAGTGAAGATTAAAGAAAGGCCGTAAAAACCCATGAGAAAGGAAAATACTGTCATCGTCGCGATTGCCGTTGTCGCGGCCGTTATCGCGGTAACCTGGGGCATTCTGGTAGCGCCGCGCGCGCTTGCGCCTGTCAATATGACGCAAGGAGTCACGCAGTTCAGTCGCGACGTGTACGACCTTCATATGATTATTCTCTGGATTTGCATCGTGATCGGCGTGCTGGTATTCACCGCAATGTTCACCGCCATTTTCCTGCACCGGAAATCCCGCGGACACGAAGCGGCCCAGTTCAGCCACAGCACCAAGGCCGAGATTCTGTGGACCATCATACCGATCGCGATCCTGGTCGTGATGGCCTACCCGGCGACCAAGACCCTGATTACGATGGAGACCACCGGCGGCGCCGACATGACCATCAAGATCACCGGCTATCAGTGGAAATGGAAATACGAATATCTGGATTCCGGGATCGAATTTATTTCCACGCTGGATGCTGCCAGCAATGAAGCCCGGCAGCTCAAGTCCGGCATCGATCCGGCATCCGTGCCCGATTACCTGCTGAACGTGGACAACCCCGTCGTCGTGCCGACCGGCACCAAGATTCGCTTTTTGATTACCGCCGACGACGTGATTCATGCCTGGTGGGTACCGGTCCTGGGCTGGAAACGGGATGCGATTCCCGGCTTCATCAACGAAGCCTGGACCATTATCGATGAGCCCGGCACCTATCGCGGCCAGTGTGCCGAGCTGTGCGGCAAAGATCACGGGTTCATGCCAATCGTGCTGATCGCCAAACCCAAGGCCGAATACGATGCCTGGGTGGCCGGGCAGCAACAGCGCATGGCCCAGGAAGCCGAGCAAGTACAGCGTATCTGGAGCAAGGCGGAACTGATGACCAAAGGCGAAGACGTCTATAACGCGCAATGCGCCACCTGCCATCAACCGGATGGCAAGGGCCTGGCGCCGGCGTTTCCGGCCTTGGCCGGTTCAGGTATTGCCACCGGACCGCTGCGGCAGCATATCGACATCGTGCTGAACGGCCGAGACGGTACTGCGATGCAAGGCTGGGGCAAGCTGCTGAACGAACAGGATATCGCTGCGGCATTAACTTATACGCGTAATGCATGGGGCAATGACACTGGCGACCTGGTACAGCCGAGCACCATCGCCAAAATCAAGAACGGCTGATGCCCAAAGCCACAGAAACGAAAGTCACAGAAACTGGAACAGAACTCGAAAGCAAAGGATTAAGGTCATGAGCGAAACCACCGCGCACATGCACGACGACCACGATCACGGGCCCGCCAGCGGCATCATGCGCTGGATTACCACCACCAACCACAAGGATATCGGTACTTTGTACCTGGTATTCGCGCTGCTCATGTTCTTTGTCGGCGGCCTGATGGCGCTGGTGATTCGGGCGGAACTGTTCATGCCGGGCCTGCAACTGGTTGAACCGGACTTCTTCAACCAGATGACCACCATGCATGCGCTGGTGATGATCTTCGGCGCGGTCATGCCGGCCTTTGTCGGTTTCGCCAACTGGATGGTGCCAATGATGGTCGGTGCGCCCGATATGGCGCTGCCCAGAATGAACAACTGGTCGTTCTGGATCATACCGTTTGCATTCACCATGCTGCTGCTGCCGCTGGTGCTTGGCATTTTCGGTATCGGCGGCGGCGGCCCGGCGTCCGGCTGGACGCTTTATCCGCCGTTATCGCTGCAGACCGGCGACGCGTTTGCGTTCACTATCTTCGCCGTTCACATGCTGGGAATTTCCTCCATCATGGGTGCGATCAATATCATCGCAACCATTCTGAACATGCGGGCACCGGATATGACCCTGCTGCGCATGCCGCTGTTCGTCTGGACCTGGCTGATTACCGCGTTTCTGCTGATCGCGGTGATGCCGGTACTGGCCGGTGCGGTTACCATGCTGCTGACCGACCGATTCTTCGGCACCACGTTCTTCAGCGCGGCCGGCGGCGGCGACCCGGTGATGTTCCAGCATATTTTCTGGTTCTTCGGCCATCCCGAGGTCTATATCATGATCCTGCCTGCTTTCGGCATCATTTCGGAGATCATTCCGACCTTTGCCCGCAAGCCGCTGTTCGGCTATACCTCGATGGTCTATGCGACCGCATCCATTGCGTTCCTGTCTTTCATCGTCTGGGCGCACCATATGTTTACCGTCGGCATGCCGCTGGGCGCGGAAATCTACTTCATGCTAGCAACCATGATGATCGCGGTGCCGACCGGAGTGAAGGTATTCAACTGGGTCACGACCATGTGGAAAGGCGCGATGACATTTGAAACGCCGATGCTGTGGGCCATTTCCTTTGTGGTGTTGTTTACCATCGGCGGTTTTTCCGGCCTGATGCTGGCCATCGTGCCGGTCGATTTCCAATACCATGACACCTATTTCGTGGTCGCCCATTTCCATTATGTGCTGGTCACCGGCGCGGTCTTCGCGCTGATTGCCGGAATGTACTACTGGATACCGAAATGGACCGGCTACATGTATAACGAAAAACTCGGCAAATGGCATTTCTGGCTGAGCACTATTTTCGTCAATATCTTGTTTTTCCCGCAGCACTACCTGGGCCTCGCGGGTATGCCGCGACGGATTCCCGACTACTCCGTGCAATTCGCCGAATTCAACATGATTTCCTCGATCGGCGCATTCGGTTTCGGTATCAGCCAGTTGCTGATGGTAGCGGTTATCTGGCAATGCGTGCGCGGCGGCAAGAAGGCGTCAGCTCGGGTCTGGGAAGGCGCACGCGGCCTGGAATGGACGGTACCGTCACCGGCACCGTATCACACGTTCGAAACGCCGCCGGCCATTGACGACTCCATGGTTGCGCACCCGGACGATCTGGCACACTGAGGCAGATGAGCCGAACGATGGAACAGGATCACCGACGCAAACGGGCCGTACGCACCGCCTGGTGGCTGGTCGGGCTGGCTCTGGCGTTCTACGTCGGATTTTTCATCGTCGAAGGCCTGTTCCGGCCCTGATCGGCACGACGGTACGATGAGCAGCTTAAACCAGCAACAGCAGAAAAACCGGAAGTTAATCCGGCTTCTGGTCCTGGTTTCTGTCGGCATGTTCGGCTTTGGCTTCGCGATGTGGCCGCTGTATAACGTATTCTGTGATATCACCGGCTTCGGTGGCCGCGGCGTACAAGTGGCCCAGGCCTCCAGCCTGGTTACCGGCACCTCTGACCGCGAGGTCAGGATCACTTTCGATGCCACCGTCAATTCCGCCCTGCCGTGGGATTTCAAACCGGCGGAACGGCAGATGACGGTCAGGCTGGGCGAACTCAGCAACGCCAAGTATCTGGCGCTGAACACTAGTAATGAAGCCATCGCCGGCCATGCGATTTATAACGTCACTCCGCCGGAGGCCAGCCTGTATTTCGTCAAAACGGAATGCTTCTGCTTCACCGAGCAGTTGCTGCAACAGGGCGAAGCCAGGGAGATGCCGGTCTATTTCTTCGTCAAAACCGACCTGCCGGCAAATATCACCGATATCACGCTCTCTTATACTTTTTTCCGCGATAGCAGTGACGCGGGACTGACACTGACACCATAAGGCTTGAGAACCACCATGGCACATACACAAGGAAGCTACTACGTCCCACACGGCACCAAGTGGCCGATTCTGGGTTCTATCGGCATGTTCATAGCACTGTTCGGTGCAGCCATTTGGCTGAATGACGCCGACATCGGCCGCAATATCATGTTTATCGGTACCGCGATCATCATCCTGATGCTGTTCGGCTGGTTCGGCCAGGTGATCCGGGAATCCGAAAGCGGCGTTTACAACGACCAGGTCGACACCTCGTTCCGTATGGGCATGCTCTGGTTCATCTTCTCCGAGGTGATGTTCTTTGCGGCTTTCTTCGGCGCGCTGTTCTATGCTCGCACGCTTGCCGTGCCGTGGCTGGGCGGCGAAGGCATGGGCGCATCCACCAACGAATACTTGTGGAACGGCTTCGAGGCGGTCTGGCCGACCAACGGCCCGGCCGAAATCGGCGGCAAGTTCCAAACCGTTCCGGCATTCGATGTGCCGTTATGGAATACGCTGATTCTGCTGACCTCCGGCCTGACCATCACCCTGGCCCATCATGCGCTGAAGAAAGCTCAGCGCACGCCGTTGATCATCTGGCTGGCCGCGACTTTCCTGCTTGGCTTTTTCTTTCTGTATCTGCAGGCCGCCGAATACATGGAAGCCTATCAGCACCTGAACCTGAAACTTAGCACCGGCGTTTACGGCAGTACTTTCTTTATGCTGACCGGATTCCACGGACTGCATGTGACCATCGGTTCCATCATGCTGGTAGTGATCTGGTTCCGGGTACTGCGCGGGCACTTCAAGCCGGAGAATCATTTCGGCTTCGAAGCGGTAGCCTGGTACTGGCACTTTGTGGACGTGGTCTGGCTGGGATTGTTTGTATTCGTCTATGTATTAGTGGCGTAGATCGCATTCTCAAAAAAGCTCACCCATCGCATGTCAAACAGCGATGGGGGTTTTCGATCACCATACAAATTAGTTAGATCGGTAGCAAACACAAGATTTCCAAGGCGGGCAGCGCGAAAACTGACGACAGCCAGACTCTTTAATAGATTTATTCTATCAATAGAATAAAATCAATCAATTTTACAAATATCTATCAGTTCCGGACAATAGCCGTATTCACACAGAGGCTATGACCATGACTGACCAGGTACTGACCACGGTAAACGGCGCGCCGGTCGCCGATGACAGTAACAGCATCAGCGCGGGCGAGCGCGGTTCACTGACCTTCGATAATTTCCGCATGATGGAGAAGCTGGCGCATTTCAATCGCGAACGGATTCCGGAACGCGTCGTGCATGCGCGCGGCAGCGGCGCTTACGGCGTATTTGAGCTCTCGAGAGACCTTTCCGACTACACCATCGCCGACTTTCTGCGGGGTGCCGGTAAGACCACCGAAGTCTTCCTGCGCTTCTCCACCGTCGGCGGCGGACAGGACTCCAGTGACTATGCACGCGATCCGCGCGGCTTTGCCGTCAAGTTCTACACCCAACAGGGCAACTGGGACATGGTCGGCAACAACACACCGGTATTCTTTATCCGCGATCCGATCAAATTTCCGGACTTCGTGCACTCGCAGAAAAAAAATCCGCAGACCAACCTGCCCGACCCGGCTGCGATGTACGAGTTCTGGGCCAACCATCCGCAGTCGCTGCACCAGATGACCATCTTGATGTCCGACCGCGGCATTCCGTATTCCCATCGGCATATGAACGGCTATAGTTCGCATACGCTGAGTTTCTGGAACGCAGCCGGGCAGCGCTTCTGGGTCAAGTGGCATTTCAAGACCAATCAGGGCATCAAGACCTTGACCGACGCCGACGCGGCCGGGTTGCCGCCGTTCGGCGCCCAGCAGGACCTGGTGGATGCGATCGACCGGGGCGAGTTTCCGAGTTGGACGGCCAATGTTCAGATCATGACCGAAGAAGAAGCCGAATCCTATTCAGTTAATCCGTTCGATCTGACCAAGATCTGGCCGCACAGCGATTTCCCGCTGATCGAAATCGGCCAGCTGACACTGAACCGCAATGTGGAAAACTACTTCGCAGAAACCGAGCAGGCCGCGTTCAGCCCGAGCAATCTGGTTCCGGGCATCGGCGCATCGCCGGACAAAGTGCTGCAGGCGCGCCTGTTCGCATACCCCGATGCACACCGCTACCGGGTCGGCGCCAACCACCATCAACTGCCCGTCAACGCACCGCGCTGCCCGGTCAACCATTACCAGCGCGACGGTGCGATGGCCGGTACTGCGTGCCCTTTCAGCCACAGCGACAACCAGGGCAGCGCCGTGAACTTCTATCCCAACGACCGACAGTCGGCCGGCGCGCCGGTACCCGACAGCAGCGTTGCGGAACCGCCGATGCCGATTCTGGAGGACGCCTGGATCAAGGCTTATGACAGCAGCGCCGACGATAACTTCAGCCAGGCAGGCGACCTGTACCGTCTGATGTCGGAAGATCAGAAAAACCAGCTGATCAATAACATCGCCGGCGGCCTGAGCCAGGCCGAGGCCAGCGTCCGGCAGCGCATGCTGGCACAGTTTGCCAAAGCCGATGCCGACTACGCCGACCGGGTACAAAACGCGCTTGAACGGGCGAACCAGGTTGACAACGATTACCGCCGATCCGCCTGAACTCGTTCGCTGCACGCTGACAAACCACCTGGCCCGCAGCACGGCGGGCCAGATTGTTTCATGACGACCATCGCGCCTAAAGGCACTCCTACAGCGGGAATCAATAAACTAGTGAAGTAAGCTCAGGCTGGACAGTCTGGCGGTTTTCCGAAGGAAAGAAGCCGGGCTGGGAAGCTGGCGGGGCGTTTGGTTGCGACTTTCACCCGTCACGCGTTTAACGGTTCCGTCAGAAGACTTCTCCGCTATCGCGAAATCGCCATCTCATTTGACTTCACCTACGCGCGCTTAACGGTTATGCCAAAAGGCTTCTTCGCCCCAGCGAAACCGCCATCTGGCTCCGCCTACGCTGTGAATGAAGCGGGCAAAAGACACCATCGATTCAAGCCGGTTGGTTCGCGAAGCGAATCAGAGGAGGGAGTCCAATAAACTGATGAAGTAGCCCAGGCCGGACAGTCCGGCGGTTTTCCGAAGGAAAGAAGCCGGGCTGGGAGGCCGTAGGGCGTGCGGTTG
>JANQPM010000023.1 GCA_028289465.1 Lysobacterales bacterium
ACGCGGCACGACCGTCTTCGCAGAGCTGCCGGAACAAGCGTGACCAATCCCCGCTGCCCGCCGCCGCGCCGGTCGATGCGGTGCGGCTCAAAGCCTCCTGCTGGGTCAGAAACCCCAGTTGCAGCAGCGCATCGTGCAGTTCGTCGTGATCGCGAGGCTGTATCCAGGCTTCCTGGCGAACGCTGTCCACGGCCGAGGTTTCTACCTGCGCCAATTGCGCCGCGTCGGACAGCGCATCGCCGCTGATTGTAATTGCAGCAGTTCGGCGCTCTTCGGCCGGTGCGTCGTCCAAAAAGGCATAGGGTTTGGCCGTGATGACTTCCTGCGACAGCGGCGAAGGCCCGTTCAAATCCAGTGCATTGACAGCGATCCGGCCGTCGCGAACTTCGCTCAACACACGCTCCAGCCCGGCGATGTCCATGGTGCGGTGCAGGCAGTCCGATACCGTTTGCCCAACCAGCGGATGATCCGGAACCTCGCGCGCGCCGCGAATATTTTCCAGACAGGCCAGTTGATCCGGGAAAACCACTGCAATCAAATCTTCCGCAGCGCTGCGCTGAATCTGCGGCGCGACCCGCTTGCCGTTGCGCATTCTGGGAACGGCCAGCGCAATGGTTGCGTTCCAGCGCCAGCGGGCTTCAAACATCGGCGCATCCAGCAGCGCCTGAATCAGTACCTGCTGCACGCTGTCCGGATGCAGATAATTGACGACTTCTTCCAGTGGGAAACTGTGAGTCTCGCCCAGCGATAGAATCAGCGTATCTTCCAGCGCCGCGGCCTGCAGTTCGAAATTGAACTTGCGGCAGAAGCGCTTGCGCAGCGCCAGGCCCCAGGCCCGGTTCAGACGCGAACCGAACGGCGAATGCAAAACCAGATGCATATCGCCGGCCTCGTCGAAAAAACGCTCCATTACCAACTGGCGCTGGTTCGGAATAACGCCAAGCGCCTGCTTGGCCGCATTCAGATAAGCGACCAGTTGATCGCTGGCCTTTCGGGTTGCCGGAATGCGTTCGGCGATCATTCGGGCTACGGTGTCGGCATCCTGGTCGTCCAGCGCCCGGTCAACGGTTTCCCGCATCCGCGATACGGCGGCGGACAATTCATCGCTGCGCCCCGGCGCTACCCCTAACCAAAACGGAATGGTCGGCGGCATGCCCTCGGCATCGCGCACGAAGACCCGCCCCTGCTCCACTTTGAGTATCTGGTAGCTGGCATTGCCCAGTTGGAAAATATCGCCGGGCAGGCTCTCAAACGCAAAGTCTTCGTTCAGGGTACCGATACGGTGCCCCTGCGGCTGCATAATCACTTCATAGTCGAACTGATCGGGAATCGCACCGCCATTCATCAGCGCGGTTAAACGCGCGTTGGGCCGACCCCGCAGATAGCCGTTGATGCCGTCGTGGTAAAGCAATGCCGCACGACGACCGCGGCGGGTGCTGTATCCCTGGGCCAGCATCTCCACCACCTGGTCGAATTGCCCGCGCGACAGATTCCGGTAGGGCCAGGCCTGAGTCAGCCGCTGGAACAGCTCAGCCACCGACCACTGCCGGGCGCTGACTTCGGCCACGATCTGCTGGGCCAGCACATCCAGCGGCTGCGCCGGTATGTGCAATCGGTCCAGTTCACCCCGCTGCACCGCATCGAGCAGCGCACAGCACTCTACCAATTCATCGCGGCTCAGCGGAAACAGGCGGCCCTTGGATACTTCGCCGACACCGTGGCCGGCGCGCCCGACACGTTGCAGGAATGCGGCAATGGAACGCGGCGAGCCAAGCTGGCAAACCAGATCGACATGGCCGATGTCGATACCCAGTTCAAGCGATGCGGTCGCAACCAGCGCCTTCAGTTTGCCGGCCTTCAGCCGCGCTTCGGCCTGCTGCCGGTGCTTGCGCGCGAGGCTGCCGTGATGCGCGGTTACCTGGTCTTCGCCAATGCGCTCGGCCAGATGCCGCGCAGCCCGTTCGGCCAGCCGCCGGGTGTTTACAAAAATCAGCGTCGTGCCATGGGCTTCGATCAGCGCGCCGAGCCGGTCGTAAGTCTCTGTCCATACTTCATTGGCCATTACCGCGGAGAGCGGCGATGACGGAACTTCAAGCTGAATATCCCAATCCCGTTTATGCCCGCTGTCGATCACGGTGCAGAGCCGCTCCGACCCGACCAGGAACCGGGTCACCAGATCGATGGGTTTCTGCGTGGCCGACAAACCGATGCGCGTTGCCGGAGCCTGGGTCAGTGCATCCAGGCGTGCCAGCGAAAGGCTCAGATGCGCACCGCGCTTGTTACCGGCCAGCGCATGAATCTCGTCCACGATAACGGTAGTGACGGTAGACAGCATTTGCCGACCGGACTGGGCTGTCAACAGCAGATACAGCGATTCCGGCGTGGTGACCAGAATATGCGGTGGCTGGCGACGCATCGCTTCGCGTTCCCCGGGCGTGGTGTCGCCGGTGCGGACCATGGCCCGAATCCCGGCCGGCTGCCCCTGCCCATCGTCCAGCAGGCCTTCAATGCCGTTCAGCGGTTCCCGAAGATTGCGCTCGATGTCGTTGGACAGCGCCTTCAGCGGTGACACGTAAAGAATACGGGTCTGATGGGTTAGGGGTTGTTGCTGCGACTTAAGCACCAGGTCATTGATCGCGGACAGAAAGGCCGCAAGGGTTTTGCCGCTGCCGGTCGGCGCTGCAATCAGCGTATTGCGACCCTCGGCAACCGCCCTCCAGGCATCGGCCTGCACCGGCGTCGGCGCATCGAAGCGCGACTGAAACCAGGTTGTCACCGCCGGATGGAAACCGCTCAAGGGCAAATTGATGTCCTGGGCTAAACGGACTTTAATTGTAGCGCAGCCATTCTCAAAAGATGAGAACTGCGCGGGTGGCGAATAGCGGCTAATCGACTACCGGCGACCAGTTTGCGCTTAACAGCCGCCATTCACGGCCGTCTTTCCGCCAGCCGGTACTAAAGCGATACAATTCGCCGCTTTCCGGCAACCACCCCTGGCCGCCGAGGAGCAAGGCTTCGAATTCGGCGCTGGCTCTCAGCGGCTGTTGCGAATCGTGCACGGTGACGCGGATCGGGCCGAGCTGCGCGCGAATACGCTGATACCGGTTGAGCTGGCGCAGCAATATCGCCTTGAGAGCACGGCGGTCGAACCCCTGCGCGCCGGCAAACTCCGGGTCGACGTGTTGCAGGAATTCGCGATGATTGGCATCCTCGGCAGCCGCTTCTATATTGCGAATCGTGGCGATTACCAAATCCTTTTCATCCGGTGGCTCGGCGCACGCGGCGAGCAGCAGCGGCAAAACGAGAAATGTCGTTCTTATTCTCAGGCCGGTGCCGCGAATACCGGGCTTCAACCCTGCTCCAGCTGCTCTTCAAGCAGGCGTGAGGAGACCACGATCAGGTCATGCTCGGTGATCAGCCCGACCAGTTTGTCATCGCTAACCACCGGCAGGCAGGCCACCTGGTGCCGTCGCATCAGCCGAATTGCCTCAACGGTTGTGGTATCGGGCGCGATGGTCAGCGGATTCGGCTCCATGATTTCCGATACCGTAACCTTGCCTTCGCGACCGTCCAGGCCTTTGGCCACCAGACGCAGCAACGCGCGGTGCGAAACCAGTCCGACCAGGTGCCCCTGGTCGTCTTCTACCGGTACATGACGGATGTGCCGCCAGTCCATCAGGCTGGCGGCGAAATCAACAATATCGTCCGGCCTGACGGTAAACAGATCGGTCGCCATAAACTGGCTGACGGTGCGGTAGCTGTCCCGCCAATCCTGAAACTGACAGAACTCGGCCAGCTCCCATTCGTGAATTGGTTTCCCGGTCTGCTGTTGCTCCAGCATCGAGGAGGTCAGGCTTCTGAGGCGTTCATCCAGGGTTCCCTGGCTTTCCATATTATTCAAAGATTCCAATGCCCAGCGAGCGCCGGTGCGTTTTTTCTCAATGCGCTGCTCAAGTACACCGAGATAACATTCGATATCCTCGGCACTGACGCCGGCCCGCTGCAAACCATCGGCCGCGAGCGGCAGCAGTTCTTTTACAATCAAGTCCTGCGCCGGTATCTGATCGCCGGAGAACCACACTTGTTGTGCCTTAAGTCCGTCCCTTGCTGCCGCCAGGAAATTGGCTTTGACCTCGGCGAAGTTGATGTGCTCGCGGATATCTTCATAGCGATGCGCCATGCCCGACATCAGGCCGATGAAGAAAGCCGAGTTGGCCAGCTCGTCGCGCACCGTCGGGCCGGATGGAATGACGCGGTTTTCGATTCTCAGGTGCGCGACATTATCGGCCACGCCATAGCAGGCGCGATTCCACCGGTAAACCGTACCGTTGTGCAGCCGCAGCGCATTCAGCTTCGGCGCTATGCCCTCGCGCACCATGGCCAGCGGATCTTCCTCGGTTTCGGTCGTTAAAATCACGCGAAAGCGTGCGATGTCCTCTTTGAAAATTTCCACGACCGAGTTATCGACCCAGTGATCGCCAAAATGCACCCGCGGTTTCAGGCCGCGCGCCTGGTGCGCTTCCGACCGGGCATCCACCGAATGCTCGAACACGGCAATACGGGTTTCATGCCATAGCCGCTTGCCGAGCAGGATCGGCGAATTCACCGCGGCCGCAAGCAAAGGCCCGGTCACTGTCTGCGCGATGTTATACAGGCGTGCGAACTCTTCGGCGGAGACCTGGAAATGTACCTGGAAACTGGTATTGCAGGCTTCCAGCATTAAATTGTCGTGCTTGACGTTAAGCTGGTCGATACCGTTGATCGTAAACTGGAAATCCTTGCCTCTGAGCTTGATGACAGCATCATTCAGCGCATAGTAGCGCGGTGTCGGGACCATCGAGTCCAGGCCCAGATTGGACAAGGTCAGGGTCGGCAGAATACCGACCAGTGCGATATCGGAATTGGTTTTCCGCGCAGCCTCTCTGGACAGGCGGTAGATGTCCTCGGCTTCTTGTTCTATGCGCCGCAGGCAGTCGCCGCCAAGCTCGTACGGCGACAGGTTCGCTTCCATATTGAACAGGCCCAGTTCATGGGTGAAGCGCGGATCGTCAATCAGTTCCAGAATATCCAGCGCCCGGGCGGCCGGTTTTTGTGCCTGATTAACCAGGAACATTTCCTGTTCCGCACCAATGCGACGAATGCCCGATTCGATCATGCCCCGGTCGATCATCTCTTCCAGTGCGCTCACTTCCGTGAGCAGGGATTTCATGAATGCTTGCCGTGTGGCCTCGTCTTCATGTTGTCTGACGTTTTGTTCACCCATCGTTATTCCTTATGCGGACCGACCCGCGGACCCGTATTGCAGGCAGCCTTTGGCTGATGATAATTGGGCCGTGGTGGGGTTTCAAATACCTGGTTCGGCAAAAGCACGGTAAAACTGGCGGACCCTGCGCAATTTCGCTATGGTCTAATCATTCGAGCGGGAATCGGGCGGTGAAGACGTTTTGATCACGCCGTACGGGACTAGACGCATCCGCTCGCCATGTCGTGATACAAAGAAGGAAAACCGGAATGGACACAGCAAACAAGCCCTGGTTGGCCAGTTATCCTGCAGGCGTGCCGGCGGAAATCGACATGAACGAATTCTCGTCCGTGGTCGATATTATCGAACAAAGTTGCAGCAAATACGGCAACCGTGCGGCTTTCGTCAACATGGGCAAAGCGCTGAGTTATAGCGACATCGACCGCCTGAGTCGCAATTTCGCGGCCTACCTGCAAAGCATCGGACTGGAGAGGGGCGACCGCGTTGCGGTGATGATGCCGAATGTATTGCAGTACCCGATTGCGGTGATGGGCATCCTGCGGGCCGGGCTGGTCGTCGTGAATACCAACCCGCTGTATACACCGCGCGAATTGCATCACCAACTCACTGATTCCGGTGCCAGGGCAATCGTGGTCATCGAGAATTTCGCCAGTGTACTGCAGGAAGTGATCGACGACGTACCGTTGGAGTATCCGATCGTGACCGGGGTCGGCGATATGCTGGGCTTTCCAAAAGCGGCGATTACCAACTTCGCGATCCGCAAGGTCAAGAAAATGGTGCCGGCGTGGCGGCTGCCAAATGCCGTCCGCTTCACAGACGCACTAAAAAAGGGCGCCGGCCAGGAGTTGACCCGGCACGCGGTCACGCAGGACGATCTGGCTTTTCTGCAATATACCGGCGGAACCACCGGGGTCGCCAAGGGCGCGATGCTGACCCATGGCAATATGGTGGCCAATGCGCAGCAGTCCTCCGCGTGGATGGCCAACCTGCGTATCGGCGACGAAATCATCGTTACCGCGCTGCCGCTCTACCATATCTTTGCGCTGACGGCGAATTGTCTGGTGTTCTTCAAGCTCGGCGGCAAAAACATACTGATTACCAATCCGCGCGATATGCCCGGTTTCGTCAAAGAACTCTCCAGCCATCCGTTCTCCTGCCTGACCGGGGTCAATACGCTGTTCAACGCGTTGCTCAACACGCCGGGCTTCGCCGATCTGGATTTCTCCCACTTCCGCATGACTCTCGGCGGTGGCATGGCGGTCCAGCGATCGGTTGCCGAACACTGGAAGAAAGTCACCGGTGTGACCCTGGTCGAGGCTTACGGGCTGACCGAGACCTCACCCGCCGCGTGCATCAACCCGATGGACATGAAAGAGTACAACGGCTGCATCGGCCTGCCGATATCGTCAACCGAATGCTGCATCATGGATGCCGACGGCAATCGGTTGCCACCGGGCGAGCCCGGCGAACTCTGCGTACGCGGTCCGCAGGTGATGAAGGGCTACTGGCAGCGGCCGGAGGAGACGGCGAAAGTCATGGCAGAAGGCGACTGGCTGCGCACCGGTGACGTCGCGATCATGACCGATGACGGCTATTTCAAGATCGTCGACCGCAAGAAGGACATGATTCTGGTATCCGGCTTCAACGTCTACCCGAACGAAATCGAGGACGTGGTCGCGATGCATCCGAAGGTACTGGAAGTGGCCGCGATCGGTGTACCGGACCCCCATTCCGGCGAAGTGGTCAAGATCTGCGTTGTGAAAAAAGACGATTCACTAACCGAGCAGGAACTGAAAACCTTCTGCAAGGAACATCTGACCGGCTACAAACGGCCGAAGATCGTTGCCTTCCACACCGAGTTGCCAAAAACCAACGTCGGCAAAATTCTGCGGCGGGAACTGCGCGAACAGGAAAGCGCGTAACCGCTACGGCGTCGAACCGTCGACAACCCGGGCACCCGGCACCTGCACCGGAGAGTCATAGGCCTGCGCCGAAATTCCTTGACTGGCAAAGCCCTCGACCATCGCCTGCCCGCAGCGCAACGCAGTGGCTGCATCTTCACACCAGGCAAACAGGCTGGGCCCGGAACCGGACAGGCTGCAACCCAGCGCGCCGTGGCTGAGCGCCGCACGCTTGATGTCATGAAAACCCGGCACCAGGTGGGAGCGCCGTGGTTCGGCCAGGTAGTCCTGCATGCAGTGGCCCAGCAACTTTGAATCGCGTTTATAACAAGCGCTGATAAAGCCGGCCAGTGCGGCGTTCTGCTCGACGGCCGCCTGCAATTCATACAAAGGCTCCAGCAAGGAACGCGCATCGCGGGTATTCACCCGCAAATCCGGATGGACCAGTGCGCAATGTATGCCGTCCGGCACCGGCAGGCGCACCGGCTGGCCTTTGACGGTTAATACCAGCCCGCCGAGCAGACTCGGTGCGACATTGTCGTAATGAGCGCTGCCGCTGGCAGCGACCTCTCCCTCGACTGCAAACGGCAGCAGCGATTCCGTCGGCAGCGGTTTTTGCAGCAACTGATTTACCGCGACAACCGCCGCGACCGCGGATGCGGCCGATCCACCCATGCCGGAAGACAGCGGAATGCCCTTTTGAATGGCCAGCATAACGCCAAACGGCCAGCCCGAGGCTTCCAACAGAGCCGCTGCCGCCCGCGACGCCGTGTTCGAAGGCACCGATAGCGGAAGCCGGCTGTGTTCAGTGTCAATGGATTCGATACGCACTTCCGGGTTTTCGATGCGCTCGGCAGTCACAATATCGCCCGGCCCGGCAAGCGCATGGCCGAGCAAATCGAAGCCAACGGCCACATTGCCCACCGAGGCCGGTGCAAACGCTGCACAGCGGGCCTCCGCAGCGCTCATTTATCCTCCCGATAGAGGCGCGCCAGCCCGCGGCCGATCAGCGCTTGTCCGTAGCGCTGGTTAATTTCGTCCAATGCCTTGTCCAGCGGCGGTTCCTGAACGTCGACGCTGTCCTTGTCTTGCTTGATGTCTTCCAGACCGTGCATACCCACACCTAATAAGCGCACCGGCATCGCAGGATACTGCGTCTGCCACTTGCTGAACAGTGCCCGTGCCATCGCGTAGATTTCACTGCTGGACTGGGTTGCCGCCCGCAGCGTTCGACTGCGGGTGTAGGTTCTGAAATGCCGGTCGCGTATCTTGACCTGAACCGTGCGACCGCTGAGCCTGTGTTCGCGCAAGCGGACCCCGACTTGTTCGCTGAGTTGCTGCAGGCGGGCCAGTAGCAGCTTTTCCCGTGTCAGGTCGATTTCAAAGGTGACTTCGTGGCTGATGGACTTGTCTTCCTGGTGGGACTCCACCGGCCGTTCGTCTTCGCCTCTGGCCAGACGCATGAAGTGCGCTGTGCGATTGCCGAGCACCGCTACCAGTTCCTGGTCAGTACGCTGACGCAACTGCCCGACGGTATAAATACCCAGGCGATTCAAACGCGGTACCGTCTTCGGCCCGATACCCCACAGCCTCCCCACCGGCATCGGGTCCAGAAAGCGGTGAATATCGGCATCGCGTACATGATAGAAGCCGTCCGGCTTGTCGAAATCCGAAGCCAGTTTGGCCAGAAACTTGTTGCTGGCCATGCCCACCGATGCAACCAACCGCAAACGCTGTTTGATCCGCGTCTTGACCAGCCGGCCGATGGTTTCCAGATCGCCGAGCAGGCGCTGGTTGGCAGTCACATCCAGAAAGGCCTCGTCCAGCGACAAACCCTGAACCGCCGGCGTGATTTCCCGGAAAATACCGAATACGGCGCGCGACACGGCGCGGTAATGCGCCATCCGTGGTCTGAGGTATTCACCTTGCGGGCAAAGCTGGCGTGCCTTGATCATCGGCATCGCCGAGTGAACGCCGAATCGTCTGGCCTCATAGCTGGCTGCGGACACCACCCCTCGCCGACCGAGGCCGCCGACGATCACGGGCTTGCCGGTCAACTCCGGCCGGTCGCGTTGCTCCACCGACGCGTAGAACGCATCCATGTCGACATGGATGATGGCCCGAGCTGTCAGATCGCTATTCGAATTCAACCTAAGTTAAAATCCTCACTGCAATGATGCCATTATACGCCCAAGCTGCCGACTCAACCGGTAAATCAAGCCCACAAATTAATTCAGTCGTTTAACCCGGAAGTTCAACCCAGAAATCCAACCTTACACCCAAGCCGCAAACCGATCCATCCATGCATTTTCCGATTCAAGCCCACAGCATCTACCTGAACCATGCGGCAATATCGCCGCTGCCTCGGCCGGTGGTTCGGGCCATCGCCGAAGCCGTGCAGGAGTCGGCCGAGGGCGGTGCAGCCATCTACCACCGCTGGATGGAACGCATCGAACACACGCGAACGCTGGCGGCACGTCTGATCAATGCCGGCGACGCCGGCGATATCGCATTCTGCAAGAATACGTCCGAGGCATTGTCGCTGGTTGCACTGGGCCTGGACTGGGCGCCTGGCGACAATGTCGTGCTGCCGGCCGGCGAATTTCCATCCAACCGGTTGCCGTGGCTGGCACTGGCCGAGCGCGGGGTTGACATTCGCGAGGTCGATATCCGTTCGGCCGATTCGGCGGAAGCAGCACTGGTCGCTGAAACCGATTCGCGTACCCGCGTGCTGACCACCAGTGCGGTACATGCCAACGATGGCTTTCGCATGGACTTGCCGGTCCTCGGTACCGCCTGCCGCAAGCGCGGAATCATTTTCTGCGTCGATGCGATCCAGCAGCTCGGCGCGTTGGCCACCGATGTGCAGCAGGCGCATATAGATTGCCTGGCCTGCGGCAGTCATAAATGGCTGCTCTCGCCGGAAGGCATCGGCCTGCTCTATCTGCGTCCGGCGCTGCGCCCGCAGATCGCGCTGCAGGAATACGGCTGGTGGATGTTCGAGGAGCCCTACTCATTCGGACGGGGCGACTGGCAGCCGCCGGATACCGCACGGCGTTTCGAAGGCGGCAGCCCAAACAACCTTGGGCTGGCCGGCCTGAACGCAGCCCTACAGCTATTGTTCGATCACGATATCGTGCATATCGAACGCCAAGTATTAAACCATTGCGAAATACTGGCTGAAGGTCTGGCCGCGCTGCCCGGCATCGAACTGGTTTCGGCTCTACGACCGAAACGCCGCTCTTCCGTCCTGGCTTTCCGCCACGACAGCATGGCCGCCGATACGATTCAGCAGCGTCTCGCCAAACAACACATTCAAGTTGCCGTGCGCGACGACAAGGTTCGGTTGTCACCGCATTTCTACAATACCGAACAGGAAATGGAACGGGTACTTGCGGCGCTGGGCCGAATTGTCGAATAAGCCGAATCCCCAGTGAGCCAACTTACATCGTATGCGTGCTTTTGTCGCTATTCAGCATACCGGCCAGATGCGACTCGATCACGGTGCGTGCATGGCCGCCGTCGGGTGTGTCGCCGAACTGTACACCGATGCCGGCTTTGCGCTGGCCTTGCGAGCCCTGAGGCGTAATCCAGACCACTTTGCCCGGGATCGGCAGGCGCTCTTCCAGATCCATCAGCGTCAGCAGCAGGAATACTTCGTCGCCCAGACGAAAACGCTTGGTGCTGGGTACAAACAACCCTCCGCCTTCGATAAACGGCATATACGCGCTGAACAGCGCGCTCTTGTCTTGAATAGAAACGGAAAGGATGCCTTGTTGCGCCATATGTTGCTCCCACAAATGGCAGCGGCCGGTCAGACCGATGCCGTATTAATCACCTGGCGCCATTTTAGCAGCCAATCGGTGATAAGTAAGTCTTGTCGCAGCGGACTGTCCAGAAAGCGCCGGTTATGCATCGCATGCCGTTGCAGACCCAACAACGCCTCGGCGTCCGCGGCCTCCACAGCGTGGAGTATTTCGCCAACCGCCTCAGGACCGGCATCCGGCATCTGGCCGGTCAACTGCGCCTGAACACCGGCCATCAGCCATTGGCCCAGCCACAACCAGATATCTTCCAGCGGAAAATCCAGCCAGCGGCCTGCCACATCGGCCGGCGCGAGCTTATCCCGGCTCAGCGCCAGCAGATCCTCGCCCACCTGCTGCCTGACCGCCAGCAAGTCCTCGGCCAGATAACGCCCGGCCAGCATCGGCTGACCGCCCGCCCCCTGCCAGGCCGACAGGTGCTGGGCTTCTGTGTGTTCCGAATATCGGGTCGCCAGCCACTGCAGAGTGACATTGCGTTGCGCCGGCTCCACCCTCACCACCTGGCAGCGGCTGCGTATGGTCGGCAGCAGCCGGCCCGGATTGGCACTGGTCAGAATCAACACTGCCTGCCCGAGCGGTTCCTCCAGGGTCTTCAGCAGTGCATTGGCCGCGTTCACGTTCATCTGCTCGGCCGGCGCAATCAGCGCCGCCTTATAGCGGCTGATCGTGGTGGTCAGCATGAAGTCGTGGATCAGCCGGCGCACGGCATCGACCTTGATCACGGTACTGTCTTCTTCCGGGTGCAGCGCATAGGCATCGGGATGGCTGCCTGCGCTCAACAGGTGGCAGGACCGGCATTCCATGCAGGCTCTGCCCTGCTGAGGCTCCAGACACAGCAGGCTGCGCTGCAGCCAGTGGCCCAACCGGCGCAGGCCGCTGTATGCCGGGCCGGTGATCAGCAGCGCATGCGGCAGTTTTTCCCGGCCGATCAGTTGTGCCAGTTGCGTTGCCGCCGATTCGTGCCAGGGTAGCAACATCAGAGCAGCCGCGCCTCCAGCGCCTGGTAAACCTGACGCCTGACTTTCGATAAGGAACAGCGCGCATCAATCACAACGAAACGTTCCGGGTAGGCTTTCGCACGCTGTAGATAGGTGGCTCTGACACGCTCAAAAAACGCAATCGCCTCCCGTTCGAAGCGGTCGGGCGCGCTGCGCTGCGACGCTCGCTGCAACCCCTGTGCGACCGGTAAATCCAGCAGCAAGGTCAGATCGGGCTGCAGGTCCGGGTGCACCAGGGCCTCCAGACGCGCAACCATATCTTCGCCCAGTTGCCGGCCACCGGCCTGATAGGCGTAGGTCGCGTCGGTGAAACGATCGCACAGCACATCGTCGCCGCGAGACAGCGCCGGGCGGATTTTTTCGTCCAGATGCTGGGACCGGGCCGCAAACATCAACAATAATTCCGCCTGCTCGGTCAGGCCGCGGTTGGCGGCATCCAGCAGCAGTTCCCGCATCATTTCGGCCAGCGGCGTGCCGCCGGGTTCACGAGTGGTGACGACTCGCCGGCCCTGCTGCACCAGCCACTTTTCAACCGTTCTCATGATGGTGCTCTTGCCCGCACCTTCCCCGCCTTCAATGGTAATAAAGCGTCCGCTCACGGCCGGCCCCGCTGATAGCGGTTCACGGCGCGGTTGTGTTCCGTCAGCGTGGCCGAGAAGTAGTGGGTGCCATCCCCCTTGGCCACGAAATACAGCGCCTGACCGTCGGCTGGATGGGCCACAGCCAGCAGCGCATCCTTGCCCGGCAGTGCAATCGGCGTCGGCGTCAGACCCGGCCGCGTATAGGTATTGTAGGGGCCGTCGGTAACTAGATCGCGGCGCCGCAGGTTGCCGTCGAAAGCCTCCCCGAGGCCGTAAATAATCGTTGGGTCGGTCTGCAGCAGCATGCCTTTGTTCAGGCGGCGAACAAATACTCCGGCAATCATCGGCCGTTCCGCGGCGACCCCGGTTTCCTTTTCCACGATGGAAGCCAGGGTCAGAAGTTGATAAGGCGTGTCCAACGGCAGATCGGAGTCCCGCCCCGCCCATACTGCGGCCAGGGTTTCTTCCAGCGCGGCATAGGCCCTGCGCAGCACGTCGATATCCGAGTCGCCTTTCACATAGGCATAAGTTTCCGGCAGAAATCTGCCTTCCGGGTGCTGGCCGGCATAACCCAGTTCGGTCATCACCTGCGCCGCGGTCTTTCCACGCAAATCCTGCTGTAGATACGGCACGTCCTCCAATGCGGCGAGCAGTTGCCGAAAGGTCCAGCCCTCGACAATGGTCAGGGTGTACTGCACGACATCGCCGCTGGATAATTGCCGCAGCCATTGGCGGGGCTGAGTGCCCGGCTGCAGGCGATATTCGCCGGCCTGAATGACCGCCGGCTCCAAACGGTGCAGCAGGCGCCAGGGCCAGATTCGTCCGGTATGGCCTTGCTGCTGCAACAGCCTGACCATACCGCCGTAGCTGGTTCCGGGATTGATGTTGATCACCGCAGCCCCGGTTGTCGATGTAGCCAGCGGTTGTTGCAAAAACGCCTGGTACTGCCGGTAAACCCAGTAGCTGCCCAGTGCCCCGCCCAGAATCAGCGCGATAACCAATGCCAGCAGAAAACGTTTCATGGGCTGCGGTCCAGCAGCGGACTGATCTCGGCCAGCCAGTCCTGTATTTCCCGAGTCAGGTTTCCGATCGGGTATTGCCGGTCTTCAATGGCGACTACCGGCCAGACGCCTCGAACACTGTTGCAGACAAAGACTTCATCGGCTTCGGCCACCATTTCGCGGGTGATCCGGCGTTTTTCCATATGCGTACTGAAACCGGCTCGAATCGCATCGCGCAAGGTGCCGCGGATACCGCAGCGATCCAGCCGCGGGGTCATCAGCCGGCCTTCCAGCACGATAACCAGGTTCGCGCTGGTGGCGGAAATCACATAGCCTTCCTGATCGCAGACCAAACCTTCGCGGTATGCCTGGTCACGCCACTCGGCAACCGCCAGCACCTGCTCCAGCCGGTTCAGATGCTTGATACGTGACAGCACACGGTTATGGCTCAGGCGGGTTTGACAGTAGCGCATTCGAATACCGCTGCGGCGTGCGGCCGCGACCGACTCCGGCCACGGATAGGCCGCGACGATTCGATTGCTGGCCAGCGGATTGCTATCAATATAGCCGGGGCCGCTGGCACCTGCGGTCAGCGTGACCTTGCCGACGGCGCTGGCGTGCCCGGCGGCAACCGTTTGCAGTTCCCGCAGCAGCACCGATTCGGCCGGCTCCGGTATTTGCAGCGTTTCGCAGCCCCGCAGCAGTCGCCGCCAGTGAAAGTCCCAAAACAACGGTCTGCCCTGGTCGATCGCCATCGTTTCGAACACGCCGTGGCCATATTGCAGACCGCGATCCAGCACGTTGACGGATTGGCCGATCTCGCCGTTGATCAGACAGTCATACATGTTCGGCTCCGAGCGCCAACAGCAGGCCTCTGGCCTTGGCTTCGGTCTCCCCGACCTCACGCTCGGCGATTGAATCGGCAACGATGCCGGCGCCGGTGCGGAAGTGCAGCGACCGACCCTGCACATACATGCTGCGAATTAATATATTCAAATCCATTGTGCCGTCGCGGCTCAGATAGCCCATGGAACCGGTGTAGAAGCCACGTCCGACCTTTTCCAGTTCCGCAATGATCTCCATACAGCGTACTTTGGGACAGCCGGTGATGGTACCACCTGGAAACAAGGCTGCAATCACATCGACGGGATTGGCTGCCGCTCTGAGACGGCCGCGGACATTGGAGACGATGTGATGCACGTGGGCATAGCTTTCCACCACCATCAGTTCGTTGACCTCCACACTGCCCGGCTCGCAGACCCGGCCGAGGTCATTTCGTTCCAGGTCGATCAACATAATATGCTCGGCGCGCTCCTTCGGATGCCCGATCAGTTCCCGGGAAAGCGCGCGGTCCTGTGCCTGCTGCCGGCTGCGTGGCCGGGTGCCGGCAATCGGTCGTGTCTGTACCGCGCGGCCTCGGGTCTCTACCAGGCGTTCGGGCGAAGAACTGATCACCGCGGCATCGGCGTAGCGGCAGATGCCGGCAAACGGAGCGGCGTTATTCCGGCCGAGACGCTGATATATCGTCGCTGCGTCCAGTTCGCACTCGGCCCGGCCGTGCCAGGCACGCGACAAATTGACCTGAAAAACGTCGCCGGCCAGGATGTATTCCTTGGTTTTGCCGATACCGTCCACAAAATGTGCCGGATCGTCAGCGGTCAATTGAAGCTGGCAAAGCCGCGCTGCGGCGTCCGCCAGCATCACCGGTGTCGGCTCCAGCCGCGCCAGATCGGCCAGGATCGTCTCCAGTTGCGCTGCCGTTTCGGCAATCACAAAAGACTGGCCGGTGACATGATTGACGATGATCGCTGCCGGACAGCGCTGGGCGAACGCAGTCGGAAAGGCCGGCTCGAACGCTGGCAAATCCAGACCCGGTTCGATTTCGCCGGCCAGTTCGTAACCCAGATAAACAAACCACCCGCCGATGAACGGCCACAACGCATGAGGCCGTTGCAACGGGTCGCATTCATGCTGGTACCAGCGCGACAGGCTGGCTAAAAAACCGGTGTCGGCATGTGGCCCGGCAACTACGCCGTCGGCGTGCAGCACCAGCCGCTGCGGCAGCGCGAAAAACAGCAGGCTGAAATGCGCCAGCGGCCCGCCGGAAGCGGTGCTGGCCAGCAGATGGGGGTAGCGCTCCGGCGCAGCGCGGTGCAGCGCCAGGAGATCGGGTTGCCCGGTCAGGGTATAGTGCTGAAAACCCGTCAACGCTATATGCGGCTGAAGATCAGAGTGCCGTTGGTGCCTCCAAAGCCGAACGAGTTGCTCATCGCAACGTCAATCGGCATTTCCCGTGCCTGATTCGGAACGTAGTCCAGATCGCAAGCCGGGTCGATGTCGTTCAGATTGATGGTCGGTGGCGCGATATTGTCGCGTATCGCCAGCAAGCTGAAAATCGCCTCGACACCGCCGGCGGCACCGAGCAAATGGCCGGTCATCGACTTGGTCGAGCTGACCGCCAGTGCGCTGGCGTGTGCACCGAAGGTGCTTTTGACTGCATCGGATTCGGCCCGGTCGCCGAGCGGCGTGGAAGTCCCGTGCGCATTGATATATTGCACCTGATCCGGGTTCAGACCGGCATCGGCCAGCGCCGCAGCCATACAGCGCGCCGCGCCTTCCCCGGATTCCGGCGGTGCCGTCATATGATGGGCATCTCCGCTCATTCCAAAACCGGTGAGTTCGGCGTAAATATTCGCACCGCGGCGGCGCGCATGCTCCAGTTCCTCGAGGACCAGAATACCGGCGCCGTTGGACAACACGAAACCGTCACGTCCCTGATCCCAGGGCCGGCTGGCTGCTTCCGGTTCGTCGTTACGCGTCGACAGCGCACGGGCCGAATTGAATCCGGCAACCGCGGTGGGTGTCGTCGCGTACTCCGCACCGCCGGCGATCATCACATCCGCGTCGCCGTACCGAATCATCCGCCCGGCCTCACCGATATTATGGGTCGCTGTGGTACAGGCGGTGACGATGCCGATATTCGGGCCTTTATAGCCGTACTGAATCGACAAATTACCGGCAATCATATTGACGATGGTGCCCGGAATAAAAAATGGCGAAATCCGGCGCGGCCCGCTGTTTAAATAGATTTCCGTGGTCTTTTCAATCGTCGCAATGCCACCGATACCGGCGCCGATCGCGAGCCCGACGCGGTCCGGGTTCAGTGTATCGTCCTGTTCCAGCCCGGCGTCCTGAATCGCGTCGATACCGGCGGCCATGCCATAGTGAATAAAACGATCAGTCTTGCGCGAAATCTTGGCCGGCAGGTAGCCGCCAACCTCAAAATCCCTGATCTGACCGGCGATCCGGGTTCCAAAAGCGCTGGCATCGAATTCGGTCAGCTCGCCAATGCCGCTGCGGCCTTCGCAAACGGCCTGCCACGCACCGGGAACATCGTTGCCCACCGGAGAGACGATGCCCATTCCGGTCACTACTACTCGGCGTTTTGACACTAACTTGCCCTCTTCAAATGAAACGGCCGGACGATTTCGGCCGTACAACTAAACGGCGGCCGACCGATAGGGCCGACCGCCGTGGAAATCGTCACAGAAAAAATAATCAGGTATTGGCTTTGACGTAGTCAATAGCCTGCTGAACGCTGGTGATCTTTTCCGCTTCCTCGTCCGGAATCTCACATTCGAATTCCTCTTCTAGGGCCATCACCAACT
Source organism: Lysobacterales bacterium (assembly GCA_028289465.1). GTDB lineage: Bacteria > Pseudomonadota > Gammaproteobacteria > Xanthomonadales > SZUA-36 > JANQPM01. Next base: position 17,237 of record JANQPM010000023.1, read on the forward strand.
CAACGGTATCCAGGGAGTCCGCGCCGAGATCGTCTACAAACGAAGCACTAGGGGTGACTTCATCGTCGCTGACACCCAGTTGCTCGACAACGATCTTTTTAACGCGTTCTTCAATATTGCTCATGGTTCTTAGTTCCTCACTCAAACCTTATTGGGCAGAAACCTGCAATTGTAGGTTAACTGCGCGTGCTGTTCCAGTACGCAACCATCCGCCGCAGTACGGCTGTGTTACTTAAAGTACAGTGGAATAGTTATATATATCAAATTATTACATTGTTTTTCAAATAAGCTACATAAACATGCCGCCGTTGACATGCAGAGTATGTCCGGTGATATAGGACGCCTGATCGGAAACCAGAAAGGCGACCGCACCGGCAATATCGTTCACATTGCCCAGACGACTCAGCGGCACGTCGTTCAGCAACGTCTCGCGCTGAGTGTCCGACAACGCGTCGGTCATATCGGTTTCGATGAAACCCGGTGCAACCACATTGACGGTAATTCCCCTTGAACCGATTTCCCGTGCCATCGACTTGCTGAAGCCTTCCATCCCGGCTTTGGCGGCAGCGTAGTTGGCCTGGCCCGCGTTCCCTGTGGCGGCGATCACCGACGAAATATTCACGATGCGCCCGTAACGCGCCTTCATCATGCCGCGCAGACAGGCTTTCGACAACCGGAAAACCGAACGCAGATTGGTATCGATGACGTCGGACCAGTCGGTTTCTTTCATACGCAGCAACACTTGATCGCAGGTGATGCCGGCGTTATTGACCAGAATCTGCGGTGCGCCGAACTCCTCGTTCACCAGGCTGACGAGCGCATCTATCTGCTCCTGCTGATTGACATCCAGCGCCGCACCCCGGCCGGTTATGCCCTGTGTCTGAAACCGCTCGCCGATTCGTTCGGCGCCGGCTTCACTGGTTGCGGTTCCGATTACGGTCGCACCACAGGCACCGATAGTGTCTGCGATTGCAGCACCGATGCCGCGACTGGCTCCGGTAACCAGCGCTACTTTGCCGCCTAAATTCATTCCTGACCCCTGACTCATAAGTTAACTCCATGCTTCCAGTGCACTGTCGAGGCCGGCCGGGTCGGTAATGGCCATACATGTCCTGGACCGGTCAATGCGCCGATTCAGGCCGGCCAGAACCTTACCCGGACCGCACTCGGCGAATTGCTCAACGCCCTGCCCGGCCATCCGTTGTACGGTTTCCGTCCAGCGCACCGGCGAATACAGCTGCGCGACCAGCGCGTTGCGTATCGCATCCGGCGTGTCATGGGCGGCGACGTCGTAGTTTTGCAGCACCTCGCAGGACGGTGCATTGACCGTGATACCGGTCAAGGCTTCTCGCAAACCCTCGGCAGCGCCGATCATCAGCGCACAATGCGATGGCACGCTGACCGGAAGCATTATCGCGCGCCGCGCGCCGGCGCTCTGGGCGGCTTCGATCGCCCGCTGTACCGCATCGCGCTGGCCGGCGATAACCACTTGGCCCGGCGCGTTGAAATTTGCGGCGGAAACTACCTCGCCCTCGGCCGCGTCGATACAGGCAGTGACAACCTGTTCGTCGTCCAGGCCCAGAATGGCTGCCATCGCACCGCTGCCGGCCGGCACCGCCTGCTGCATCAGGCGGCCGCGCAATGCGACCAGACCCACCGCATCGGCAAAGGCCATCGCATCGGCGGCAACCAGTGCGGCGTACTCGCCGAGGCTGTGGCCGGCCATCAGCGTCGGGCGGGCGCCGCCCTGTTCAATCCAGAGCCGCCAGGTTGCGATGCCTGCCGCGAGCATCGCCGGCTGAGTGACTTCGGTCTGATTCAGGCGGTCTTCCGGGCCCTGCTGGCACAGGTTCCAAAGATCATAACCGAGCACCGCGGATGCATCGGCAAAGGTTGCCGGCACCGACTCGTAGCGCTCGCCGAGCGATGCCATCATGCCGATGGCCTGCGATCCCTGACCGGGAAATAACATGGCTGTTGTCATTTACAAGCTGTCCCTGTGAATACGTGCAACGGCAATCCAGTAGCGAACCGAGCTAATAACGAATCAGGGCCGAACCCCAGGTGAAACCGCCGCCGAAGGCTTCCAGCAGCAGGTTCTCGCCCCGCTTGATGCGGCCTGAACGAATGCCCTCGTCCAGCGCCAGCGGAACCGATGCGGCCGACGTGTTGCCATGCCGGTCCACGGTCACCACCACATGATCCATCGACATCTCAAGTTTCTTTGCGGTCGCGCTGATAATGCGCAAATTCGCCTGGTGCGGAATCAGCCAGTCCAGGTCGGACTTCTGCATATTGTTGGCTTCCAGGGTTTCATCGACGATACGGCCCAGCGTCCGCACCGCCATCTTGAACACTTCGTTGCCCTTCATTTGCACGCGCACGCCGCCGTTCTCCTCGGCGGTAAATCCGCGCGACACGCCGACCTCGGTGTTCAGCAAATCCTGATAATTCCCATCGGCATGAATATGCGTGGATAAAATACCGGGCTCTTCGGAAGGTTCGAGTACCACTGCGCCCGCGCCGTCGCCAAATAACACACAGGTCGAGCGGTCGTTCCAGTCCACCATACGGGTCAGGGTTTCGGCACCGACCACCAGCGCTTTCTTCGAATTGCCGCCGCGCACATACTGGTCCGCAACCGACAGTGCATAAATAAACCCGGAGCAGGCGGCGTTGACGTCGAACGCGCCACAACCGCCGATACCGAGCCGGCTTTGCAGCAGACAGGCAGTGCTTGGGAACACAATGTCCGGTGTGGTCGTACCGACCACCAGCAGGTCAATATCTTCGGGCCGGACCCCGGCCGCATCCAGTGCCCGCTGAGCGGCCTGCTCGGCCAGATCGCAGGTGGTCACGTCCTTTGGCGCAACACGCCGCTCGCGGATTCCGGTTCGCGTCTGAATCCACTCGTCGCTGGTATCCACCATGCGTTCCAAGTCGGCGTTGGTCAGCGTCTGATCCGGCAGGCTGCTGCCGGTACCGGTTATTCTGGCGTATGTCATGTTTCAACCTTTTCGGTGATGGTTTTCACCAGTGTCTCAATGTTCTCCGGGACGTTTCGGCGCGCCTCCAGCGCTGCCCTGGACAACGCATTTGTTGTCGCCGCCCGGTCAGCACCCCCATGACTCTTGACCACAACCCCGCGCAACCCCAGTAGCGCGGCCCCATTATGCGCACCCGGATCGAATTGCGCTACCCAGCGCCGCAATACCGAAGCACCGACCCAGCCGGTCAATCGCGCGCGCCAGCCCCGTTGCAGATGAGTATTCAGTGCACTGAACAGCATGCGGGCCAGGCCTTCGCTGGATTTCAGCACGATATTGCCGATCATTCCGTCGCAGACAACTACGTTGACCCCGCCCTGGTAAATATCGTTGCCTTCGACGAAACCGATGTAGTTCAGCGGGGATTCCGACAGCACCCGGGCTGCCGACTGCAGAATATTGTCCCCTTTTGAATCTTCGCGCCCGACGTTGACCAGACCGACCGCCGGCCGGTCGATACCGTCCACTTGTGCGGCGAATACCGTACCCATGACCGCAAACTGCACCAGGTGTTCCGCTCTGACGCCGATATTGGCACCGAGGTCCAGCAGGTAGGTATGTCCGGTTTCGCTCGGCAGCCAGGACATCAGCGCCGGCCGGTCAATACCGTTCAGCGTGCCGATCAGCCGGCGTGCCAGAACCATAAGCGCACCGGTGTTGCCGGCACTGACACAGGCATCGGCATCGCCGTTCGCGACCGCTTCCAACGCCAGCCATAAGCTGCTGCCTCTGCCGTGGCGCAGCGCCCTGGCCGGTCTTTGATCCATCGGAACGGCAATTGCGGTATGGGTTAGTGTAATCCGGTCCCGGCTGACCGCGGGAAGGCCGGCCAAATACGGCCGAATGGCGGATTCGTCGCCGAACAAGCTGACGCTCAGCAGCGCATCCTGATCCAATGCGTCAATCGCGGCCGGTACGGACACAGCCGCGCCGTAATCGCCACCGGCGACATCCACTGCCAAACGAATAGGATCAGGCACCCTCGTTACCGCCTATGCCTGAAATGACACTCCGCCGACCAAGGCCGGCGGAGTGTGCAAAATATTCGATAACTTGCCAACGGTGGAACCCAGCGAGTGAGACCCGATGAACGTGACCCGACGAGTGAGGTTTAGTCCTCCTCGAACTCCGGTACCGGGGTATCGATGACTTTCTTGCCGCGGTAGTAGCCTTCGGCCGATACGTGGTGCCGGCGATGGGTTTCGCCGGTTGCCGGCTCAACCGACAGGGTCGGTGCCTTCAACGCATCGTGCGAGCGCCGCATACCCCGGCGCGACGGTGTTTTTCGGTTTTGTTGAACAGCCATGTTTTCAAACTCCTTAATTCGTTTGCCGGGAAGACGATTTCAGCGCCGCCAGTGCGGCGAACGGGTTCTGCCCGTCATCTTTCCTATCGTCTTCCCCGGTGTCTTGCAGCGCGTGCGGTTCCGGCTCGATCACCGCGATTTCGGGGTTTTTCGGCACCAGCGGCAACCCCAGCAGCAATTCGTCTTCCACCAAATCCCGGATGGCCAGGCGACCCTTGTCTACCAGCACCGGCTCGGCATCCTCCGACAACAGCGCCTGCTCGGCAGCCTGTTCGATAACGGCCAGGCGGCTGCGCCGGCGGACTGACTCTGCATAAGGCTGCAGGCTACGCTGACATAACAGCGTCAACTCAGCGTTGACTTCGATATCGATCCAGGGCCGGTTTTCCCGATCCGAAAAAAAACGTACCGAAAACGCTGCCATGCCATCGGTGCTGTGCAACAGGGCGTGCAGGCGGGACAGTTGCTTTAATGCCAGAGTCCCGGCAAACTGACGCCTGCCCTGGGCCGCTTTCCAAGGATCCAGCCAATCTGGAAATTCACGCGACATAACCGGTCAATTATACCGGTTTTTTCCACGCACATACAAGCTCTTACACGACATTCATGCAAATCGAATCGACCGTTATTTTAGCTTCCGCGTCACCCTATCGGCGCGCGCTGCTGTCGCGGGTTCTGGCTGACTATCAATGCCTGGCGGCGGACATCGACGAAACGCCGGAACCGAACGAAACGCCCGAAGCGCTGACACACCGCCTGGCTCTTGAAAAGGCCCGTCACATCGCCCGTCAATACCCCCACAGCATCGTTGTCGGTTCCGATCAGAGTCTGAGCCTGGATGACCGGATCATGGGCAAACCCGGCTCTACCGAGGCCAACCGGCAGCAACTGCTGCACCTGTCCGGCCGTCAGATCACTTTTTATACCGCCGTCGCCGTTGTTTGCCGGGAAACCGGATTCGAGGACCGGGCCTGTGTACCGACACAGGTCGTCTTCCGCGAACTGGGCGACGCCGAAGTACAACGCTATATCGACCGCGAACCGGCCATCGACTGTGCCGGCGGATTCAAAATCGAAGGCCTTGGCATCAGTTTGTTTGAACGCGTACGGAGCGACGACCCGACCGCGCTGATCGGACTGCCGCTGGTCGCGACCTGTGAACTGTTACGGCGTGCCGGACTCAGACTGCCCTGACCCGATCACTGCGGGCAGCAATGGGCATCGCGGCCTCACCGGTCTATAATGCCGAACCCGCTCCATACGCTGGCGAATTGGGGAACGATAAGCCCCGGTCTTTGGAGCCGCAGGCGACCCGCCGGAGCGGGCGCCGTGAAGCATGGCTTCTTGCGCGTTGCGCAAACCGCCATACTTCCCTTGGCTTGCTCTCCCGGCTGGGTGGGCGAGCAACGCGAGCGGCACCAGAGCGGGCGCGAGACTCCGTAAATACTGCGAAGGACAGTTTCAATGACAGAAACCGCTGATTATCAACACTGGCGACTGGCTTACGATCTGGACAATATCCTGTGGCTCACGCTGGACCGGGCAGATGAGAAAACCAACTCGCTGTCATCGCAAGTACTCACCGAACTGGAGCAGATTGTCAGCCGAATAGAATCTGACCTGCCCCGTGGCCTGGTATTGCAATCCGGTAAACCCGGGTCGTTTATTGTCGGCGCCGACGTGCGCGAATTCGAGTCGGTCAGCGATCCGGATGAAGCCGCCGGGCGTATTCGCGAAATTCATGCACTGCTGAACCGTATCGAGGCTTTACGCTGCCCAACCGCGGTGATCGTCGAAGGCTATTGCCTCGGCGGCGGCCTGGAGCTGTCGCTGGCATTCGACACCATCATCGCAAGAAACGACGATAAGACCCGGCTCGGCTTTCCCGAAGTCAGGCTCGGCATTTATCCGGGCTTTGGCGGTTCGGCCCGCAGCGTACAGCGTATGGGTGGCCAAAAAGCAATGGAGATCATGCTGACCGGTCGCATGCTGCGTCCGGCGGCCGCCAAAGGCCTTGGCCTGGTCGATCGGCTGGTGGGTCCTCACGGCTCGTTGCGCTGGGCTGCTCGCAACGCGGTATTAAAAGGCAAAAAGGCGCGCAAGCCCAGTCTGGCAGGCCGCCTGAGCAACACTTCTGCCGGACGCAAGATTCTGGCCAACATCATGCGCAAGGAAACCGCGAAGAAAGCCAACCCGAAGCATTATCCGGCGCCGTTTGAACTGATCGACGCATGGGAAAAACACGGCCACGACCCGAAGGCCATGATGGCGCAGGAAGCGATCCGCGTCGGCCGGCTGATCACCGGCGAAACATCGACCAATCTGCGCCGCGTGTTCCATTTGATGGAACGTCTGAAGGGCGATGGCAAGCAGACCGGTTTCAAAGCCCGCCGCGCCCATGTGATCGGCGCCGGCGTGATGGGCGGCGATATCGCCGCCTGGTGTGTGCTGAGCGGCCTTGAAGTCACGCTGGAGGATCGCGAGCTGAAGTATATCGAGCCGGCGCTGGAGCGGGCCAAGAAACTGTTCAAGCGCAAGCTGAAAAAACCGGCCAGGGTCGGTGCGGCAATGGCGCGGCTGATACCCGATGTGGAAGGACGCGGCGTCGCCCGGGCGGACGTCGTGATCGAAGCCATTTTCGAGAATCGCGACGCCAAGCGACAGTTATTTGAACGGATTGAGCCGCAGTTGCAGCCGCACGCGATACTGGCGACCAATACTTCGGCCATTCCGCTGGACGAATTATCGTCCGTACTAAGTAATCCAAAGCGGCTGATCGGCCTGCACTTTTTCAATCCGGTGGCCAAGATGCCGCTGGTGGAAGTCGTGTATGCACAGGACACTGACTCGCAGTGGGTGGCCACAGCGTCCACTTTCTGCAATCAGATCAACCGGTTCCCGTTGCAGGTAAAATCCAGCCCGGGCTTTCTGGTCAACCGGGTGCTGGGTCCGTATATGGGCAAAGCGCTGTCGCTGCATAAAGAAGGTATTGCCAAAGAGGCGCTGGACAAGGCCGCGGTCGATTTCGGCATGCCGATGGGTCCGGTGGAGCTGGCCGATACGGTCGGACTGGACGTCGGCCTCAGCGTGATAGATACGCTGGGCAAGGGGCCGGAAAGCGAGGCTCAAAAAGCCTTCCTGAAAACCTATGTGGACGCCGGCAAGCTCGGAAAGAAATCCGGGCAGGGTTTTTATTCATGGGAAAAAGGCAAGCCGGCCAAGGATGACAGCAAGGCCGAGGGCGTCGGGCTGGAAACGCTGGCGCGGCAGTTATTGCAGCCTTATCTGGCCGAATGCGAGGCCTGCCTCGCAGACGGCATCGTTGAAGACGAAGACATCGTGGACGCCGGGATGATCTTCGGCACCGGCTTTGCACCGTTTCGAGGTGGGCCGCTGCATTACCTGAAACAGCATGCCGGGCAAACTGCCGGCACCGAAGTCAGCGGTTTGGGCGAGGAGGAATAAGGGTATGAACAAAACCGTGCGCAAAGTCGCAATCATCGGCGGAAGCCGTATTCCTTTTTGCCGTTCCAACAGCTTCTACATCGGTCACAGCAACCTTGACATGCTCAGTGCAGCGATTCAGGGCGTGATAGAACGGTTTTCGCTGGATGGCAGACAATTGGACGAAGTTGTGGCCGGCGCGGTTACCACGCACTCCAAAGACTGGAACCTGGCCAGAGAAGCGCTGCAAAGCACAACACTTTCGCCGCTGACTTCCGGCATCACGCTGCAGCAGGCCTGCGGCACCAGCCTGCAGGCGGCGATGATGTCCGCCGCCAAAATTGCAACCGGTGAGATCGACTGCGCGATTGCGGCCGGCACCGATACCGCGACCGATGTGCCGATCGTTTACGGCAGAAAATTTTCCCAGCGGCTGGTACAACTCAGCCGCGCGCGATCGCTGAAACAACGCCTCGCGGCATTCAAGGGTTTCAGCCCGGCCGAACTCAAGCCGGTAACGCCAGGCGCTGCAGAACCCCGGACCGGGCTGTCGATGGGCCAGCACTGCGAACGCATGGCTCGGGAATGGCATATCGGTCGGGAAGACCAGGATCAATTGGCGATGGAAAGCCACCACAAGGCAGCGGCCGCGTACGAATCCGGCTTCTTCGACCCGCTGCTGTCACCGTTTGCCGGCGTACTACGCGACAACAACCTGCGGCCGGATACCAATATGCAGAAGCTGTCCGAGCTCAGAACGGCGTTCAGCAAAGATGAGAGCGCGACCCTGACGGCCGGCAACTCGACCCCGCTGACCGACGGTGCGGCTGCTGTGCTGCTCGCGTCAGAGGACTGGGCGCAGGCGCACGGACTGGAAGTTCAGGCCTATCTGACCGCATCGCGCACTGCATCGGTGGATTACATGAACGACGAGGGTCTGCTGATGGCGCCGACCGTCGCCGTCGCTGAAATGCTGCAACGCGAGGGGCTTGGTCTGCAGGACTTCGACTTCTATGAAATTCATGAAGCGTTCGCCGCTCAAGTATTGTGCACGCTGAAAGCCTGGGAGTCGGAAGACTATTGTCAGGACCGGCTGGGATTGAATGCACCGCTGGGCGCGATTGACCGCGACAAGCTGAATATCAAGGGATCCAGCCTGGCGGTCGGGCATCCGTTTGCAGCAACCGGCGCCAGAATCATCGCGACGCTGGGCCAGATATTGCAGCAGTCCGGTTCCGGCCGCGGTTTGATATCCGTGTGCACTGCCGGCGGCATGGGTGTGGCTGCGATTATGGAGCGGCCCTGAGATGCCGGCGACCGAACTGCCGCGGCTTCCGGTGCCGGATTCACCATTTCGGATTCCGTTCGATGCATCCTTTGCCGCCGACGATGTACGCTCATCGACAGATTATCCCAGCGACGACTACAAAAAGCGCCTGCGTCGGCTGCAGGAAGAAATGGATGCGTTGCAGCGTGCGCTGTACGCCGGCCGCAGCCATTCGGTATTGCTGATTTTCCAGGCCCTGGATGCCGCCGGCAAGGACAGTACCATACGCTCGGTATTTTCCGGCCTGGACCCGGCCGGCGTACAGGTCTCGGCCTTCAAGGCACCGACCGAGATGGAGCTGCGCCATGATTTCCTGTGGCGCACCAGCCTCTGCCTGCCGGCCCGCGGCCTGATCGGAATCTTCAACCGCAGCTACTACGAGGAAGTACTCACGGTCAAAGTACACCCGGAATTTTTGAACGCGCAATACCCTGGCGGCGTTCCCGACCCGGACGCGCTATGGGCTGCCCGCTATGCAGCCATTCGCGCGCATGAGAAACACCTCGCGGACAGCGGAACCCTGGTACTTAAATTCTGGCTGAATGTATCCCTGGAAGAGCAGTACCGGCGCTTTCTATCGCGTATTGACGAGCCGCATAAGCAATGGAAATTCAACTCCAGGGACGTGGTTGAATCGCATTACCGCGATGCCTATGCGGATGCGTTCGTCTCCATGGTCAACGAAACCTCGCGCCCTTATGCACCGTGGTATCTGATTCCGGCCGACAACAAGCGCAGTATGCGGCTGATCGTGGCTGAAACGGTGCTGGCCGGCCTGCGGGGGCTGAACCCCCAGTACCCGGTAGTCGATGCCGAGGCACAAGCGGAATTCGACACATACCGCGACCAGCTCAAGAGCAGCCTGCCCTCAACGGAGTAACCCGAAACAGGTCGCCCTCCAATAGATTGATTTAGGGATTGATTCAAGGGTCGGTTTAGGGGAAATCGACAAATACACCGGCGGCCTCAGCGGTATTGCGCATCAGCGTTGCAACCGTCATCGGCCCTACCCCGCCAGGTACCGGCGTAATCCATTCCGCCCGCTCGCAGGCAGACGCAAAATCAACATCGCCGCGCAGGCGGCCGTCACTCATTCTATTGATGCCGATATCGACCACAATTGCCGCTTCGCGAATCCAGTCGGACTGCACGATGCCGGGTTTGCCGACCGCAACCACCAGCAGTTCCGCACGCCGCACATGGTCCTCCAGACCGCGGGTAAAGCGATGGGCGATGGTCACCGTCGAGCCTTCCAGCAGCAGTTCCAGCGACATCGGCCGGCCGACAATATTGGACGCGCCGACCACCACCACATGCATGCCTTTGGCATCGATACCGTAATAGCGCAGCAAGCTCATCACCCCACGCGGCGTGCAAGGCCGCAAACCGGGCTGGCGCAGCGCCAGGCTACCGACGTTTGCCGCATGAAAGCCATCCACATCCTTGCGTTGCGAGATATGGTTGGTCACCGCGCTTTCCTCGATATGCGCCGGCAGCGGCAGCTGGACCAGGATGCCGTCTACGCTGTCGTCCGTGTTCAGGCGGTCGATCAGCATCAGCAGCGCTTTATCGTCGGTGTCATGCGGCAGATCGTAGTCACGCGATTCGATGCCGGCCCGCTCGCAGGCGCGCCGCTTGTTGCGAACATAGACGGCCGATGCCGGATCGTCGCCGACCAGCACGACTGCCAGACACGGGCGCCGCGCACCGCGTTCGAACTGGGCGTCGGTGGCTCGGCGTACCCGTTCGATCAGTTTTCCACTGACCAGCTTGCCATCCAGAATCTTTGCCGTCATTTCACCTACCGTTATTTTCCGCGTGCATTCCAATTCGAACCGCGCCATTCTACCGGTTAATCGCAGCGATAGAACCCCGACTGAGAACCCGGCCAGCCACCAGCGGATGCATAAAAAGTCATACTGGCCTATGATTAGGCGCTAGCGATCCAGCGCTTTCAGTGGATCAGGGACTAAGGCATGAACGTATTTGAATTCAATTTTCTTTCCATCAGCGGCACCAGTTTGCCGCTGCGTAATTATCAAGGGCAGCCGCTGCTCATCGTCAATACCGCTTCCCATTGCGGCTACACACCGCAGTACGCCAAGTTACAGCGTATCTGGGAAGACTACCGGCAGAGCGGCCTGATACTCATCGGCATCCCGTGCAATGATTTCGGCGAACAGGAGCCCGGGGACGAAGAAGTCATTGCGCATTTCTGCGAATCGAATTACAACGTGACTTTTCCAATGACCCACAAATACTCGGTAATTGGCGGCGGTGCCCACCCGCTATATCGCAAGATTCTCGAGGAACACGGGCCGGACGCGATGCCGCGCTGGAACTTCCATAAATACCTGTTCGATCGTCAAGGCCAACTCATCGACGGCTGGCCGTCCGGCGTAGAACCGGATGATCCAGTCATCACGCACAATATCGAACGTCACTTACAAAGCTGGGTTCTATAGCCCGATGATTCGGTAGCCCGGTGCGGCATTCAGCGATGCCGGTCGCCGCAATGCGCTGAATATTCCGAATAGGCCTGCTGCACGGCGTCAGTATGGCAATAGCAATCCGGATCCGGGCGAAGGCGGATAGTTTTAAAATTGCCGGTCAGCGCGTCGAACGCCAGCAGCCGGCCGACCAGCGGTTCGCCGATGTCCAGCACTAATTTCAACACCTCGGTCGCCTGCAGGCTGCCGATCACTCCCGGCAATACCCCCAGCACGCCGGCCGCGGCGCAGGACGGTGCCGCTTCCGGTGGCGGTGGTTCCGGGAACAGACAGCGATAGCACGGCCCGCGGCCGGACGGGCGGCCCGGCCAGAATACGGAGACCTGGCCCTGGAATCGGTATACCGCGCCGTAGACCATCGGCTTGCGGTGCTTCAGGCAGGCATCGTTGACCAGGTAGCGTGTGGCCAGATTGTCCGAACCATCCAGCACCACATCGTAGTCCGGCAGATACTGGTCGATATTGTCGGCTGTCAGCCGGCTGGCATATCCGGTCACGGCGATGTCCGGGTTCAGGTTTTGCAAACGGGTACGGCCCGATTCGACCTTAGCAGCATTCAACTGCGCCTCGTCATGCAGTATCTGGCGCTGCAGATTGGACCGTTCCACGATATCGTCGTCGATCAGACCCAGCCGACCGACACCGGCAGCCGCCAGATACAGCGCTGCCGGCGATCCCAGACCGCCGGCGCCAACCAGCAATACGCTGGCATTCATCAACCGTGCCTGGCCGTCGACGCCGACTTCCGGCATCACCAGGTGGCGTGCATAACGCTCGTACTGCCGGTCGCTGAGCCGTGGATCTCTGTCGAGCGGCAGATCGGCCTTGCGCCATGCATCGAGGCCGCCGGCGACGTTGCATACGTTTCGATACCCGGACTTGCGCAGCGCGGCCGCGGCACGCTGCGAGCGCTGCCCAGTTTGGCAGATCAGCAGTAATTCGGTGTCTGCGGCATATCGGCCGAGTGCCGCAGGCAGCTCATCCTGGCTCAGTTTCACCGCGCCACTGGCCACACCGCCAAGCCATTCGTGCGGACTGCGGATATCGATTAATGGAATGCCTTTGGCCACTTTACCGGCCGCCGCTGCGACCTCGACGTTCAAGGTCATGTCTCGGGTTGTATCCCGGGTTGTATCTTGGGTCGTGTCCCGGGCCGCGTTTCGGTTTTTATCGACCGCGCGGTCCGGCTTGGCTTGTTGCGAGTCAGAAACAGTCATCTTCGATCAGCGTCTGCGGTTGGTAAACTGCTTCAAACGTTTTCGCTTGGCCAACTGGCGCTGTGTCAGTTTATTTTTGCGCCCGGCATACGGGTTAGTCCCGTCGCGGAACTCTAGTACGATCGGCGTTCCACGCAGTGAGAACGCATTGCGAAACTGGTTCATCAAATAACGTATATAGGGTTTGCCGATGGTCGCGGTGCGGCTGCCGTGAATCACAATACGCGGCGGCAGTCTGCCGCCCATATGCGCATAACGCAGCTTCGCGGTACGCCCCTGCTTCATCGCCGGCTGGTGGTTCTGATAGGCGGTTTCCAGTACCCGCGTCAATTCGGCCGATGGCAGCTCGGTGGTGGCCGCCGCGTAGGCCTGATCCACCGCCGCCATCAATTCGCCGAGCCCGCTGCCATGCAGCGCCGATACAGTAATACGTCTGGCGAAAGGCACGAAATCCAGCCGCCGGTCCAGTTCCCGCTTGACCGCATGACGCTGGTCAGTCGCCAGATTGTCCCATTTGTTCACGCCCAGCACCAGCGCACGGCCACGGTTGAGCACATGACCGAGCAAGGTAATATCCTGGTCGGTCAACCCTTCGACCGCATCTATTAACAGCACAACAACATGTGATTTTTCAATAGCCTGCAGTGCTTTTATAACACTGAACTTCTCCACTGCCTGGGTGACTCGGGCACGTTTGCGCACGCCAGCGGTATCCAATAGCAGGTAGTCCTTTCCGTCGCGCTGCAGTGCGACGCTGATCGTATCCCGCGTCGTGCCCGGCATATCGCAGGCCAGCACCCGCTCCTGCCCCAAAAGACGATTGACCAGGGTCGACTTGCCGACGTTGGGCCGGCCGATAACGGCCAGCCGAAGCCGGTCATCGGATTCGGCCTCGGCCGCCGGTTCGAATTCGGGCAGCACATCGAATGCCCGATTAATCAACTCCGGCAAACCGCGGCGGTGGGCGGATGAAACCGGCATCGAAAATGCGACGGAAAGCGGGGCGAATTCTGCTGCCAGTACCTGCGGATCGAGCCCGTCGGACTTGTTGATCGCAAGCACCAGCGGACGGTTGTAGCGCCGAAGCATGGACAAAATATCTTCGTCGGCGGCAGTCAGACCATCCCTGCCGTCTACGACGAAGATCACCAGATCGCTCTCATCGATCGCGATATGCACTTGTTGAGCGGTCAGGTAATCCACACCGGCCGCATCGTCGACCAGGCCGCCGGTATCGATCAGCATATACGGGACCGGTCCGATCCGGCCGTAACCGTACTGGCGATCCCGCGTCACGCCAGGCAGGTCTGCGACCAGGGCGTCACGCGTTCGAGTCAGCGCGTTGAACAACGTGGACTTACCCACATTCGGACGGCCGACGATACTGAGAATGGGGAGTCGACTCTGGCTCATATCGCAAGGGTGCCGTACAGGAATTTTTTCGGCGCCCTGATAAACTCTTAGGGCCCGCTGGCTATGGATGTGCCGCTATCATATCGCGGCACCGGCGCGGTATGCCACCAGGTCGCCGTTGTTCGCCAATACGTACAAGGTCGTACCAACGGACAGCGGCGCGGAAGCCAATCCGTCTTTATCGGTCTTGCTGCGCGCGACCAGGTTGCCGGTTTCGATATCGAACCAGTGCAGGTAACCTTCCATGTCGCCGACGACCACGTAGTTTCCGTAAATCGCCGGCCGGGTCAGGCCTCGGAACTCGAGCATATCCTGCTTCCAAAGGGTCGCACCGCTGCGCCGGTCCAGCAGCCACAAACTGCCGTCGTTGTCGCTGAGCGCAAGACGCAGTCGATCGACCACCACTCCGGTTGCCGACCCGACATCTTTGAACCACAGGCGGTTGCCGTTGTTGGCTGCAACAGCCAGCAGAGTACTCTTGTAATTGGCCACATAGAGGTCGGAAGCGACCAGCGCCATACGGCCGTCAAAATCGACCAGGCGTTCCAGCTCGCTGCGACCCTGCGGGGCGACCAGCGGTTCGTTCCAGATTTCACTACCGTCTTCGGCACGCAACGCGACAACCTGGCCGCCGTCATAGCCGATATACACGATACCGGCCCGGGCCAGCGGGGTCGAATTCCCCCGCAGTGTCAGACGCGGCACCGCCTGGTCAAAAATCCACAGGCGGTCTCCGCTGTTGCGGTCCAGCCCGAAAACCCGGCCGTCTATGCAGCGGACAATGACGACGTTGTCGTGCAGCACCGGTGTCGAAAGCACTTCAGAAGAGACCCGGGCCTGCCAGCGCTGGGCACCGCTTGTGCCATCCAGTGCGTGCACCGTGCCTTCCAGAGTTCCGACCAGCACCAGACCTTCGGCCGCTGACGGGCCGGCGGAAATCGGCAGCTTGGTTTTCGCGCGCCATTGCTGTTTGCCGGTTTCAGCATCCACCGCCAAAATATTGCCGCGATAATCCGCCGCGAACACGCGGCCGCTGTCAAAGGCGGGAGCCAGGCTGATTCCCTGATTGCTGTTACCCTTGCCGATATTGATCCGCCAGATGCGCTTGACGTCCAGGACCTGCTGAAAGTCCACCAACTCGGCCGGTACCTCCACCTGTTCTTTCTTACCACCGAACCAGCCACAGGCGGATAGCAGGAATACGCTCATGATGAGCACTGGCAAGCGCTTCACAATCCGGGCTGCTGTCCCGCTCACGACCCTGTTCACGACTCGGAATCCGTATTGCCGTCCAAGTCGGCAACCACCAGGCTGTCAATCTTCATTTGCAATAAATTGCGATTGCCGACACCGTCTTCGAGACTGTCCAGTGCCGTTTGATAGGCAGCCCTCGCTTCTGCCGCCTTGCCTTGCTGCAGCAGAATATCACCGCGGGTTTCCGCATAGCGGGCCTCGAAGCCATTGATATCGGCCGCTTCGTCCAGCACCGCCAGCGCTTCTTCGTACTTTTGCTGATCGACCAGTACACGTGCCAGACGTTCTCTGGCAACCAGTCGAAGCGCATCAGGCTGCGCATGGTCGAGCGCATAGCGGTAATCGGCAACCGCCAGATCGAGCTGCTTGCTTTCCAACCGCGCTTTCGCAATCTGCAAGGCTGCCAGCGCAGCATAAGGTGAACTCTGATTCTCCGCTTTCAGCGTTTCGTAGCTGTCAACCGCCAGGTCCAGGTTCTCGGCTATCAGCGCCTGACTCAGCGCGTAATACTCGGCTGCGGCGTTTACCTTTCGGCTGTCCTGGTAATTCTGCCAATATTTAAAGCCGAAATACCCGGCCACCGCCAGACCGATACCCATAAATATGGCACTGCCGTTTTCCTTCAGCCAGGCCTGAACGCGCTGACCTTGTTCGTGATCGTCATAAATCTCAATCATAATTCCTGTTCCAGGGTCCCGCTGCGGGCGCCTGCTCCATATGGCCTTCTCAAAGCCTTGTCATCGTTGTTGCTGCGCTGCCAACCACCGGCCTAGCCACTGGGCGGCAGCGTCGATAGGTATATTTTCCTGGTCCCGATCCTCGCGCAAAAACTTAACCCCGAGCCGGCCTTCGGCCAGTTCGGCCTTACCGAGAACCAGGGCCAGACTCGCGCCGCTGCGATCGGCCCGCTTGAATTGTGCCTTAAAGCTGCCGCCACAGGCGTTCATCAAAACGCCGAGTTGCGGGCATCGTTCGCGCAGCAATTCTGCTAATTGTAAACCGGCCTGGCGGGTACCGTCGCCGACCAGAACCAGATAGATCGCCGGAGCGTCTTCTAATTGACCACCGGCGGATTTCATCAGTTCCACCAGGCGCTCCAGGCCCATCGCGAAACCGACGCCCGGCCATGGTTTGCCGCCCTGAATCGGAATCAGGCCGTCATAACGGCCGCCCGCACAGACCGTGCCCTGCGCACCGAGCCGGTCGGTAATCCATTCAAAAACCGTTTGCGAATAGTAGTCCAGGCCGCGAACCAGGTGGGGATTGACCCTGTATTCAATGCCCAGGGCTTCCAGATAGCCACACAATGCATCGAAATGCCGACGCGACTCCTGGCCCAGATAATCGCTTAAGCGCGGTGCCTGCGCGACAATCTCCTGAGTGCCTTCATGCTTGCTGTCCAGTACCCTGAGCGGATTTTTATGCAGCCGGGCCCGACTGTCGGCATCCAGTGAATCCAGGTGCTCGCGCAGGTAGTCAACCAGCGCTTCGCGGTACTTGCCGCGCTCCTCGGCCAGTCCGAGCGAATTCAGCTCAAGCCGAATGCCGCTCAGCCCCAGTTCGCTCCACAGCCGCGCGCACAGAGCCAGCAATTCGGCTTCGATATCGGGTCCGGGCAGACCGAAAACCTCGGCGCCAATCTGGTGAAACTGGCGCAGTCTGCCCCGCTGCGGCCGTTCGCGCCGGAACATCGGCCCGATGTACCACAGACGCAGCGGCGGCCCATATAACAGGCCATGCTGCAACACCGCGCGAACCACACCGGCAGTGCCCTCAGGCCGCAGGCTCAGGTAGTCGCCGTTGCGGTCTTCAAAGGTATACATTTCCTTTTCCACCACATCGGTCGTCTCGCCGATCGCACGTTTGAACAACGCAGTCTTTTCCACCACCGGAATACGCATTTCCCGGTAGCCGTAGCGGCCCAGGATATCGGCAGCGCATCGCTCCAGGCGCTGCCAGTAGGCAACATCCGCCGGCAGCAGATCATGCATGCCCTTGACCGATTGAATGCGTTCGCTCATTCCCGAAATCCGTTGTTGCAAAAAATTACCGCCGGCGGCAAGCGCGGCGGTAACCTCGATTTATCCTGTCTCAGTCAGCCGCGATCTGCCGCGTCGTCATGCAGCTCCAAATTGGCGACATTGCCGGTCAGATACGGCGCCAGGTCAACGCGCTTGCTATCCAAATACAGTTCCACCGCCGAAGCCCGGCCGATCAATATATTAAAAGGCGCGCGACCGCGGTAGTGTTTACTGCTTCCGCCACGCAGCAGGTCGTATTCCAGCCGGCGCCCTTCACCATCGGTGATATGCACCCAGCTATCGGCATTGAGCACCAGGCGAAGCTGACTGCCGTCTGCCGCACTGCCCGAATCCATGCCCGGCGCTCCCGGCTCCGACCGGCCATCGCCTGCCTTCGCGCCAGGCGCGGTTTCCGCCGATCTCAGCATTCCGAGCGGAGCGACATTGGCCTGCACGTGGCTGTTCGAGCGCTCCGGCTGCCGATCGGTCGATTGGGACAGCCCCATCGGCTGCGCGACGGTCGCCCTGCCCTGCGACCAGTTCACCACCTGCTGCGTAAAAATCCAGATAATCGGAGTCACAATGAACACCGTTACCGCAAGATAGGATGCGATGCGCAGATTCCGTTCCATCAGCGCCTGCCGAGGGCGCTCCTTGAATATTGCGCGCAATTCCTGATCCGGCTCCGGCAGCGCATTCAGCGCACCGGCAACATCGCCTGCATCCAATTCCAGGTACGCAGCGTACTTACTCGCAAACGCGTTGCGGTAGACCGGAGCCAGCGCCTCCCAGTTGTCACTTTCCATGCTTTCCAGCGTATGGATGCCAATTTTCAGCGTGTCAGCGATAAAGTCCTTTTGCAAACCCCTGGCCAATCGTGCCGCACGCAGTTTTTCACCCAGCTTCATAGGGATCAAATCAGCTTGCTCGTTCATTAGTTATTCCTAGTCCTTTAGTTCTTGCGCCTGTGGTGATTCTGGATAACGTTTCAATAGTTCCCCTTGATACCGTTCGGCCGAACCCCTGTCCCCCAACTGGTCTTCGATCCGGTAGCCCAGCAACAACGCTTCCGGGGACGGTTGCCCGACCGATTCGTAACGTTGAAGGAATGCTCGGGCACTCAGATATTGCCCCCGATCAAACTGAATTTGCGCCATCGGATACAGCGCATCTCTAAACCCCGCGCTGTATTCCAGCGCACGACGCAAATATTGCTCCGCGCGGTCGGTTTCGTTTTGTGCGAGCGCACAGTGCCCGGCGTTGCTCAAGGCCACTTCCGGTGTGCGATAAAACGGATTGTCAACCGCCTTTTCAAAATAGGTATAAGCCTGACCGTGCTGTCCGCTGCGACACAGATAGGAACCATAATTGTTCTGTGCGCCGCCGTCGTCCGGGTCGGCTTGTGCTGCACGCCGATAGTGGCGACCGGCTTTATCGCTCTGCCCGAGGCGTTCATATAAGACACCCAGGACGGTATGGGCCGGGGCATAATCCGCGTCGTAACTCAGCGCCTTGTTCAGTTTCTCCAGCGCCGCCT
Source organism: Lysobacterales bacterium (assembly GCA_028289465.1). Lineage (GTDB taxonomy): Bacteria > Pseudomonadota > Gammaproteobacteria > Xanthomonadales > SZUA-36 > JANQPM01. The sequence goes on from JANQPM010000023.1 coordinate 36,313, forward strand.
CATATTCCCGCTCGCGCAGGTAAGCTGTCCCAAGCTCGGTATGGATTCTAGCCGCTTCAGCAGTTTGCTTATTGCTGCTATTAGCCCCCCCGCCGGCGGCACAGCCGCCGAGCGCCAATGCGCCGGCCAATAACAGGCAATGGCTGATCTTGCTCATCAGCGCAACGCCTCCGCCGGTTCGATAGCAAGTTTTTGCAAATGCCGCTGCTGACGCCGGGTACGGTCCATTACCTTGCCGACCAGTTGTCCGCAGGCTGCATCAATATCTTCGCCCCGGGTCCTGCGGACCGTCGCGACCAGCCCACCCTGCATCGCAATGCGCTGGAATGCGTCAATACGCTCCGGTGGCGAACAGCGGTATTCGGTGCCCGGAAAAGGGTTGAATGGAATCAGGTTCAGCTTGCTGGGTACCGTACGCAGCAATTTAACCAGCTTCCTGGCGTGTTCCGGCTGGTCGTTGACACCGTCAATCAATGTGTATTCAAACGTTACCTGCCGCTTGCGGCGGCCGGCGACATAGCGCCTGCACGCGGCCAGCAGTTCCGCGATCGGATACTTCCGGTTCAGCGGCACCAATTGATCTCGAATCGCATCGACCGGCGCATGCAGCGATACGGCCAGCGCGACATCCAGGGTTTCGCGCAGACGGTCGATGCCGGGCACAAAACCTGCCGTACTGAGGGTGACCCGCTTGCTGGCCAGACCGAACCCCAAATCGTCGCGCATTAACGACATCGCGCCCACCACCGCGTCGAAATTTAACATTGGTTCGCCCATACCCATCATCACCACATTGGTGATCAGGCGCCGGCCGTTGCGCTGGTGGCCCAGCCGCTGCGCTGCCAACCAGACCTGGCCGATAATTTCCCCGCAACCGAGATTGCGGTTAAATCCCTGGGTCGCGGTAGAACAGAAAGTACAATTCAATGCGCAGCCGACCTGGGAAGAAACACACAAGGTTCCACGGTTCGGTTCCGGAATAAAAACCGTTTCTATCGCATTGCCGCCCGGCAGGCCGAATAACCATTTCACCGTGCCGTCCGCCGAACGCTGCTCGCGCAGCACGCGTGGCAGTTCGACGCATGCGATTTCCGGCAACCGGGCGCGAAGCGCCTGACTGAGGTTGGTCATCGCAGCGAACTCGGTCACGCCATGATGGTAGATCCACTTCAGAACCTGCTCGGCGCGAAACGGTTTCTCGCCGATCGACGCGAAGAATTCCCGCAATCCCCGGTGATCGAGATCCAGCAGATTGATTTTGCTTTGGGACGCGGACATGTTATCGCTTACCAGTGGCTATCCGGTCTATCGCGGACAGAGCGCGCAATCGCTGAAGAAATAAGCGATTTCCGTTTTGGCGGTGTCCGGCCCGTCCGAGCCGTGCACCGCATTCGCATCGATACTCTGTGCGAAATCCGCCCGAATGGTTCCCGGAGCGGCCTCTTGCGGATTGGTTGCGCCCATCAGTTCGCGATTCAAAGCAATCGCGTTATCGCCTTCCAGCACCTGGATCATCACCGGACCGGAAGTCATAAAACTGACCAGGTCGCCAAAAAACGGGCGCTCACGGTGAACCGCGTAGAACCCCTCGGCTTCCTTTTCGCTGAGATGCTTCATTTTTGCGGCAATCACGCTAAGCCCCGCCTGTTCGAAACGGGCATAGATTTCGCCGATAACATTTTTTTTCACCGCATCGGGTTTGATAATCGAAAGGGTCCGCTCAAGGGTCACTTAATAACTCCTCATAAACAAATGAAATAAATAGAAAATAATTTTTATATGCAGCGCAGCGATAGAACGAAATAAATTATTGGAATTGTAATGATTTAGCGCCTTTCCCGCAAATCCGCCGCCGGCCGTTCTTGACCGGAAAAATATCCAAACATATGATTGAAACAAATGTTTGAATTTCCCGGTCGTTAAATACAGACAAGCACCGATCAGATATCGTGAATTCCACCAAAAAGCGCATTCTGGAGACCGCCGAACGACTGTTTGCCGAATACGGCATCGCCAGCACCTCTTTGCGGCAAATTACCGCCGAGGCCAAGGCCAATCTGGCCGCAGTCAACTACCATTTCGGCAATAAGCAGAATCTGATCTATGAGGTTTTCCGGCAGCGGCTGGACAGCCTGAACGAGGACCGCATGTCCCGTCTCGAAACCATTCTGGCCAGCCAACGTACGCCGACACTGGAGGCGTTGCTGCAGGCCTTGGTTTACCCGGCTCTGGATCTGAGCCTGGATGCCCGCAAGGGTGGCGGCCGCTTCGTCAAAGTCATGGCGCGCGCCTATGCGGAAAACGACAGCCAGTTGCATGATTTCCTGTCCCAGCACTACGGGCATGTCATCAAGCAGTTCGCGCTCGCCATCCAAAAGACGTTGCCCGGGCTGCGGCAAAACGAACTCCGCTGGCACCTGGATTTCGTGATCGGTGCGTTAACTTACATCATGGCTGATTTCGGCAATCGCCACTCTACGACGGCGTCCCTGGGGTGGGATGCACGGGCAATTGCCAACCGCCTGGTGGCCTTTGCCGCGGCCGGCATGCATAACGCTGGCGAATCTGAAACCGGGGCCGCTTGCCAACGCGGCCCGATCCAAACTGCTGTAGCGAGGTAGCACATGGACCTGTTATCCCTCTTTATTATTATCGCTGTCGCCATGACCCTGGCGTACTTCAGATTACCGCTGTGGGCATGGGTACTGACCTATTTTGTCCTGACCGTGGCCGGCGTCACGACACGCCACTATGTAGACTGGCCGACCTGGGCCAAGATGCTGAGCGGCATTACCACGCTGACCCTGTTCGGTTTCCTGCTAACGCCGCTGCGCCGGCTGCTGATCAGCGACCGGCTGTACAACTGGTTTCGCAAAGTCCTGCCGACCGTATCGCAAACCGAGCAGGAAGCGCTGGAAGCCGGTACCGTCTGGTGGGATGCCGAGCTTTTCTCCGGCCGGCCGCGGTGGAAAAAGCTATTGAGCGCACCGAAGCCGAGGTTGAGCGAAGAAGAGCAGAAATTCCTGGACGGGCCGGTGGAAGAACTGTGTGAAATGCTCAGCGATTGGGACATTCGGGAAGCAAAGAACCTGCCCGAGGACGTCTGGCGTTTTATCAAGGAAAAGCGCTTTTTGAGCATGATTATTCCGCAGCAGTACGGCGGGCTGGAGTTCTCGGCACTGGGTAATTCTGCGGTGGTCATGAAACTGGCCAGCCGCAATCTGACGGCGGCGGTAACGGTGATGGTTCCAAACTCGCTCGGTCCGGGCGAACTGTTGCTGCACTACGGTACCGAAGAGCAGCGCAACCACTACCTCCCGCGGCTGGCTCGCGGGGAAGAGATACCGTGCTTTGCACTGACCTCTCCTTCTGCCGGTTCGGACGCGGCTTCGATGCCGGACCGTGGCGTGGTTTGCAAGGGCATGTACCAGGGCAAGGAAGTGCTCGGCATGCGTGTGACCTGGGATAAACGCTATATCACACTGGCGCCGGTCTCGACGGTGCTGGGCCTTGCGTTCCGTGCATTCGACCCCGATGGCCTGCTCGGCAGCAAGAAGGAACTGGGCATTACCTGTGCGCTGATTCCGACCAATACTCCCGGCGTTGAAATCGGCAACCGACATATGCCGGTCGGTGCGGTCTTTATGAACGGCCCGACGCGCGGCACGGATGTCTTCATTCCGATGGACTGGGTGATCGGTGGCCAGAAACGGGTCGGTCAGGGCTGGCGCATGCTGATGCACAGCCTGGCTGCCGGACGGGCCATTTCGCTGCCCGCACTGGGAGCCGCCGGCGGCAAGATGTCGTCGCTGATCACCGGCGCCTATGCGCGCATTCGCAAGCAGTTTAAGATGCCGATCGGCTATTTCGAAGGTATCGAGGAGCCGCTGGCACGCATGGGCGGCATTACCTACCGCATGGATGCCGCCCGCCAGCTAACGCTGGTCGCGCTGGCGCTCGGCGAAAAACCATCGGTGCTGTCGGCAATTCTGAAATACCATCTGACCGAAGGTAACCGCCAAGCCATTAACGACGCGATGGACGTGCACGGCGGTAAAGGCATTATTCAGGGACCTAACAACTACCTGGCAGCCGCCTATAAAACCATTCCGATTTCGATCACGGTCGAGGGTGCCAACATCCTGACCCGCAGCATGATTATCTTCGGCCAGGGCGCGATCCGCTGCCACCCGTACCTGCTGAAAGAAATGAATGCGGCCGGCGGCGAAGCCGGCAAAGGTTCCCGCCGGGCCTTTGACAAAGCGTTGTTCGCCCATGTCGGCTTTATTATCAGCAACCTGGTTCGAGCCTTTGTGATGGGCATTACCGGGGCCAAGCTGGTGCGCTCGCCGGTCGGCGGGCCTACCGCGATGTACTACCGGCAGATCAACCGAATGAGCGCCGCGTTTACCTTCGTTGCCGATCTGATTTTGCTGACCTATGGCGGGCGGTTCAAATTCAAGGAAAAAATGTCCGGCCGGCTGGCGGATGTATTGAGCCATCTGTATATGGCGTCGGCCGCATTAAAGCGTTTCGAAGACGATGGCCAGCCGGCTGCCGACCTGCCGCTGGTGCACTGGGCGCTGCGCGATAGTTTATTAACTATTCAGAACCGCCTGATTGCGGTGCTGCGCAATTATCCGGTCGCCATCGTCGGGCGTCTGGTGAGCTGGCTGATCTTCCCGTTCGGCCTGCCATACAACGAGCCGCGTGACAGTACCGGCAAGCATGTGGCTCGGCTGCTGCTTAGCGACAATGCCGCACGCGACCGGCTGACAGCCGGTGTATACCGCTCACCCGGCGAGGATGCCGCCGGCCTGGTACATGCCGCTTTTGCCGCCGTGCTGGAAGCCGCGCCGGCCGAGCGCGCGCTGAAGAATGCGCTGAAGGAAGTGGTCAGCATCGACAACTACGAAAGCCTGGTACAGCGTGGCGTGGACGCCGGTGTGATCACCGAAGAACAGGCATCGCTGGTACGCAGAGCCCAGCAGTTGTCAGCCAAGGTGATCAGTGTGGACGAATTTCCGCGGGCGAAAATTGAAAGCGGCTATGCCGAACCGGTCGAAAGCGCAGCGGCGGCGCAGGCCAGCTAACCGCGCTGCCGTCCGGTCGGATGGCAATGCGGAACAATCTTTCCATTTAATCAACGGGCGCCGAAGGCGCCCTTCCTTGTGAGGACAAGACTCTGATGTCAGAAGAACAGTTGAATGTGAGGCGCGCCGCGGTTCTCGGCGCCGGTGTGATGGGCGCCCAGATTGCAGCCCATTTAGTCAATGCCGGAATCGAAACCCTGTTATTTGAATTGCCGGCCGACCAGGGAGACCCGAATCAGCTGGTTGACCGGGCGATCAAGCACCTGGTCAAGCTAAAGCCACCACCGCTGGCCGGCAAGGACATCGGCAGGCTCGTCGTTCCAGCCAACTACGATCAACACCTCGAGCAACTTACCGGGTGCGACCTGATTATCGAAGCCATTGCCGAACGCATGGATTGGAAGCAGGCGCTTTACGAGAAAGTCGCACCGCATATCGCGGCGCATACGATTTTCGCAACCAACACCTCCGGCCTGAGCATCAATGCGCTGGCTTCGGTATTGCCCGAACAGCTCCGCGACCGGTTTTGCGGCGTGCATTTTTTCAACCCGCCCCGCTATATGCATCTGGTAGAACTGATTCCGCATGACGGTACCGCGGGCGCGGTCATGGATCAACTGGAAAGCTTTCTGACCACCGCCGTCGGCAAAGGCGTGGTCCGGGCCAAGGACACACCGAATTTTATCGGCAACCGGGTCGGCGTATTTTCCATGTTGTCCACAATGCACCACACCGGCGCGTTCGGTCTCGGTTTCGACACAGTCGATGCACTGACCGGACCGGCTATCGGGCGGCCGAAAAGCGCGACCTACCGTACCGCCGACGTGGTCGGCCTGGATACCATGGCCCATGTTATTCGCACGATGACCGACCAACTGCCTGACGATCCCTGGCATCGGTACTACGCGGTGCCGGACTGGTTGCAGCAACTGATCGAAAACGGCGCGCTGGGACAGAAAGCCGGTCTGGGCGTGTACCGCAAGCAAGGTAAACTGATCGAAGTGCTGGATACCGCCAGCGGCGACTACCGCCCGCTGGATACAACGCTGCCTGAAGATCTTCAGGCAGCTCTGGGCACGAAAGACCCGGCCGAAAAACTGGCCGCATTCAGAGCCAGCGACCATCCCGAAGGTCAGTTTTTATGGGCGCTGTTCCGCGACCTGTTCCACTATTGTGCCGTGCATCTGGCCGAAATCGCCGACAGCGCACGGGAAGTCGACCAGGCCATCCGCTGGGGTTATGGCTGGAAGCAGGGACCGTTTGAAATCTGGCAGGCCGCCGGCTGGCGTCAAATCGCCGACTGGATTGCCGAGGATATTGCTGCCGGTAAAAGCATGTCCGCCACTCCGCTGCCGGACTGGGTATTCGATGGCCGGGAAGGCGTGCATGGCGCAGACGGCTCATGGAGTGCGGCCGGCACGACAAACACCGGCCGTTCGAATCTCGCCGTATACCGGCGTCAACTGCAGCCGGAAAGACTGCTCGGAGAGGCCCGCGATGCCGGTATCACCGTCAAAGACCTGGACGGCCTGCGGCTTTGGACGCTGGACGATGCGGTATTGATCGCGAGTTTCAACACCAAGATGCACACGATCAACCAGGCCGTTATCGACGGCCTGCAACAGGCGGTTGATCTGGCCGAATCGGAATACTCGGGGCTGGTCATCTGGCAAACCCGGGAGCCGTTCTGCGTCGGTGCCGACCTCGCAGCCGCAGCCGGGCTGGTCCAGGCCGGCGATATGGCCGGGCTGGAGCAAATGATCGGCGGTTTTCAGCAGGCCGTGCAGCGTCTGAAATACAGTCTGGTCCCGACAGTCGCGGCCGTGCGAGGCATGGCTCTGGGCGGCGGTTGCGAAATTCTGCTGCACTGCGCCCGCACGGTAGCGGCAATGGAATCCTATATCGGACTGGTCGAAGCCGGTGTCGGCCTGCTGCCGGGCGGCGGCGGCCTGAAGGAGCTGGCCATACGTTCGGTGGACAATACCGCCGCCGGCGACAGTTTCGCGCTGCTGCAAACCTACTATCAGACGGTCGCGATGGGCAAGGTTGCCGGCAGTGCACGGGAAGCCAGGCAATTCGGTTTCCTGACCGCGGCCGACCCCATTGTGATGCACCCGCACGAGGTATTGCACGTCGCAATCGAGCAGGCAAAAGCGATGTCCGCCAGCGGCTACCGGCCACCGCTGCGCAACCGTCGCTGGCCGGCCGGTGGCGATGTCGGCATCGCGACGCTGAAGATGCTGCTGGTCAATATGGCCGAGGGGCATTTTATTTCCGAACACGATATGGAGATCGGCTCGCGCATCGCAACGGTCATCTGCGGCGGCGAAATCGATCGCGGTACACCGGTGCCGGAAGACTGGTTCCTGGCCCTGGAGCGCGAGCATTTCGCGGCACTGGCGGTACAGGAAAAAACCCAGCAGCGCATCGCGCATATGCTGAAGACCGGCAAGCCGTTACGAAACTGATAATCAGTATTAAATATCCAGCATTAAATACTAGCAGTAACTTACTATTTTTTGGAGAAAAAAATGTCGGAAGCCTATATCGTATCAGCCGTCCGAACACCGGTAGGAAAAGCATTTAAGGGTAATTTCAGAAACACCCGTCCCGACGACCTTCTGGCTCATGCGCTGCGCGAAGCCATGAATCAGGTACCGTCCGTGCCGGCGGAAAAAGTCGAAGACGTGATCGTCGGCTGCGCAATGCCGGAAGCGGAACAAGGCATGAACGTCGCCCGCATCGGCGTGCTGCTGGCCGGTCTGCCGGACAATGTGCCCGGCGTCACCGTGAACCGTTTCTGCTCCTCCGGCTTGCAGACCGTCGCGTTGGCCGCCGACCGTATTCGACTCGGCGAAGCGGACGTAATGATTGCCGCGGGTACCGAAACCATGTCCATGGTGCCGATGATGGGTCACAAAGTCGCCATGAACCCGGCGGTGTTTCAGGATGACAATATCGCAATCGCCTACGGCATGGGCATCACGGCCGAGAAAGTGGCCGAACGCTGGGAGGTCAGCCGCGAAGCGCAGGATGAGTTTGCGCTGCGCAGCCACCAAAACGCGATTGCGGCGATGGATAACGGCGGATTCACCGAAATCGCGCCGTACACGGTCTACAGCCATCAACCGGCTGCCGACGGCAGCGTGCGGCAGGTCGAAACGCTGGTAGAACACGATGACGGCCCGCGCCGCGATACCTCGCTGGAAGTGCTGGCCAGACTGCGTCCGGCGTTCCGCGCCGGCGGGTCGGTCACCGCCGGCAACAGTTCGCAGATGTCCGATGGTGCCGGCGCGCTGGTCATGGTCAGCGAACGCGCACTGAAGGCTTACGAACTCGAGCCGCTGGCTGCGTTCCGAGGCTTTTCAGTCGCCGGCGTCGCACCGGAAATCATGGGTATCGGGCCGATCGCCGCGATTCCGAAAGCCCTGGAGCGCAGCGGTATCGGCGTTGACCGGCTGGACTGGATAGAACTCAATGAAGCATTCGCCGCACAGTCGCTGGCGGTGATCAAGGACGTCGACCTGGACGCGGATAAAGTCAATCCGATGGGCGGTGCGATTGCGTTGGGTCACCCGCTTGGCGCGACCGGTGCGATCTTGTCAGCCAAACTGATTCACGGCCTGCGGCGGCGACAGCAACAATACGGCATGGTTACTATGTGTATCGGCACCGGCATGGGCGCGGCCGGTATCTTCGAGGCCCTATGATCTTGGATAGCTTGCAGCCGGTAGCAAAACCGCCGGCCGAGCCACCCGCACCAGGTCACCCGCACCAAGTCACCTGTACTGCGGTTTCGCGATAGCGAAGAAACCTTCTGGCGCAGCCAGCAAGCCCCTGTGTAGGAGCGACTTTAGGCGCGATCAGCGTTTATCGTTATCCGAAGCCTTCATCATGCGGCAGGTATTCGCGCCTAAAGGTGTTCCTACAGCCATTGGGATTCTCAGTGGGCAGTTTGCGCAACGCGCAAGACGCCGTGCTTCACGGACCCGTACCGGCGGGCCGCCTGCGACTGCGAAGTACTTCATTGAAACCGGCGCCGGTCTCTGAACCAGTCCAGCGTCTGCAGACCCCAGTAGCTTATCTGGGCGCCGGCGCGGCCCAGGCCCGACCAGGCCGGCGGTAGTCGGTAATCGTCAAACCACCGGTAGCGCTGGTCGCCGTCCGCAATAGCGGCCGCCGTCAGTTCACCGATGGCCGTGGTCGGCGCAACCCCGTGCCCACCGAAACCGATACAGGTCCACAGCCCCGGCTGCAACGGATGCACGATCGGCATTTTGTGCAGCGGATAACCCATCAGGCCCGACCAGACATGATCGACTGCAACACCGGCCAGCTCGGGAAATACTCGCGCCAAATCCCGGCGCAGCCACTTCTCGATCACCGCCGGCCCCGGGTCGCGCACCGATATTCGTCCGCCCCAGAGCACACGGGTATCCGGCAGCGGCCGATAGTAATCGAAAGCGAACCGGGTGTCGTATACCGCATGCTCGCAATTCAGAAACTCGGTCAAGCGACTACCCAGCGGCTCGGTGACCATCACATAGGTCGCGATCGGCAGAATGGCGCGGCTGGTTCTCGCTTCCAATCCGTGCAGATAACCGCCGCCGGCGATCACCACCTGCTCGGCACTGACGCTGCCGTTCGGTGTCGTAATTCTGAATGCGCCCTGGCGGCCGGTGATGTTCAGCGCCGGACTGTCTTGAAACAAGCGCACACCGGAAGAAGCCAGCCGGGAGGCTATACCCCGCGCATATTTCAGGGGATGAAAATGCGCCGCATCGGGTTCCAGCAGGCCGCCGTGATAACGAGCGCTGCGGATTCGCCCGCGCAGCTCCGGTTGATTCAGCCACTCCCAGCGGCAGCCGAGCACTCGATTCATGAAATCCTGTTTTTGCCGCATGCGGCGCCGGTCGCCAAACCAGTCCGCCAGCACGATCCCGGCCGAATTCAGATCGCAATTAATGCGGTAATGGCGGCAGCGGTGCTTGATCAATTGCACGGCATCCAGCGTCAGACGATACATCTCGCGAGCCCGTGCCGGGCCCTGCTGGCGAACCAACTGGGTTTCGCCCAGCGAGTACCCGCCAAATACGAATCCGCCGTTACGCCCCGACGCACCGTGGCCGACCTGCTGCGCTTCCAATATCGCGATGTCGTGCCGGCCGCGTTCGACCAGCCCGAGTGCGGTCGCCAGGCCGGCAAAACCGGCGCCGATGATCGCGATTTCGGCATGTATATCGGCCTTCAGCGGGCCTGCCGGCACGCTTTCTCCGGCTGTCGCACGATAGTAGATTCTTTCCACAAGTCTCCTCGGCAAGTCACCCCGGCACCGCATCCCGGATTCTCGATGCAACCATTGGTCCCTTATGCCGGTCCGATTAGCCGGAACACCGTATCGCCGGCCGTGCGGAGCAGTCAAACCGCATGGCCGCGATGCTATAATACGTCGGTTAAGGAGGTTAACCGAATGGGCAAAGGCACAAAATACGTCGCCAAGGTCCCCGATGAGAACGGGACAATCCACTATAGCGACGACGAGCATGCCATCTGGCAGGAACTGATCACCCGACAGATGGAGATCATTCAAGGCCGTGCCTGTCAGCAGTATCTCGACGGCTTGCGGCTGTTGGATCTGCCGATCGACCGCATTCCCCAGCCCAAAGAGGTATCGGCAGTATTGATGGAACATACCGGCTGGCAGGTGGAGCCGGTACCGGCATTGATCAATTTCGACCGCTTTTTTCAGTTGTTGTCCGAAAAACGCTTTCCGGCCGCCTCCTTCATACGCTCGCGCGAAGAAATGGAATACCTGCAGGAACCGGATATTTTCCACGAAATTTTCGGCCACACCGCGATGCTGACTCATCCGGCCTTCGCCGATTTCACGCACGCGTACGGCGTCGCCGGATTGAAGGCGAATAAGCGTGAGCGCGTTTATCTGGCGCGGCTGTACTGGTTTACCGTCGAGTTCGGGCTGATCAATGCGCCCGCCGGCCTCAGAACCTACGGCGGCGGTATCAATTCCTCGCCCGGGGAAACCATCTATGCGCTGGAAAGCGAAATTCCGGAACGCCGTCCGTTCGATCCGGTCGATGTATTGCGCACGCCGTACCGCATCGATATTTATCAAACGGTGTACTACGTGATCGAGAGAATGAACGATCTGTATGAACTGGCTCATATGGATTTGATCGCGTTGATCCGCAAAGCCTGGACTCTCGGCGAATTTGCACCGATGTTTCCGCCCAAGGAGAAGACCGCCTGAACGCGGTACTGCCCGGGTATTTGAATACAACGGGCACTAAGTACATCGGCGATTGCCGCCATCAACAACCATGGACCATCAATTTCGGAGTATCAGTGTGAGTGATCTAAAACAAAAGCGTTGCCGGCCATGTGAAGGCGGCGTTGACCCGATGAATCGCGAGCGTGCGGAAACCCTGCTGACCCAGGTCGGCGGCTGGCACATCGGCGATGACGGCAAGTCCATCCAGCGCCGCTTCCAGTTCAAAGGTTTCTACCGCACGATGTCGTTTATCAATGCAATGGCCTGGATTGCGAACACCGAAGGCCATCATCCGGATTTCAGTGCCGGTTATAACTTCTGCGAAGTCACCTATACCACTCACGATATCGACGGCCTGTCGGAAAACGACTTTATCTGCGCCGCGAAGATCAACGCGCTGCTGGAAGACTGATCATGTCGTCTATTCCGAATGCGGCAAGCAATGCCGAAAACCGTCAGCGGCTGGCTGATGCGATCTCATTGGTCAATCGTGTGGTTCTCGGCAAGGCCGATGCGGTTGAATTGGCCTTCGCCTGTCTGCTGGCCCGAGGCCACCTGCTGATCGAAGATATTCCGGGTGTCGGCAAGACGACACTGGCGCAGGCGCTGGCCAAATCCATCGGTGCGGACTACCACCGGATTCAGTTCACCAGCGATCTGCTGCCGGCCGATATTCTCGGCGTTTCGGTGTATCGGCGCGACCAGGAACGCTTTGAGTTTCATCCCGGGCCGATCTTCTCCCAGTTGGTGCTGGCTGACGAGGTCAACCGGGCGACACCGAAAACCCAGAGCGCGCTGCTGGAAGCCATGGCGGAAAGCCAGGTCACTATCGAAGGCAAGACGGTCGCGCTGCCGAAACCCTTTTTCGTGATCGCAACCCAGAACCCGCTGGATACCATAGGCACCTTTCCGCTGCCCGATTCGCAGCTCGATCGGTTTCTGCTCAGCTTGCAGCTCGGCTACCCGGACCCGGCAATGGAACGCGAGTTGCTGTTATCGGAAGATCGGCAAACCATGCTCGACCAGTTGCAGGCGGTGCTGGCACCGGCAGATATCGCCGACCTGCAACAGCAGGCCGGTGGCGTACACATCAGCGAACCGCTGGTCGCCTACGTCCAGGCGCTGCTGGACGCCAGCCGCGACCATCCCGATTGCGCAATTGGCCTGTCACCGAGGGCTGGGCTGGCCCTGGTCCGTGCGGCCAAGGCACTGGCCATGATCGACGGACGCGATTTTGCCATTCCGGAGGACATCAAGCGCCTGTTCGTCCCACTGGCCCGGCACCGTCTGCAGCCGCGCAGCGCGGCCACCGAAGACGCCGAAGGTATCGCACGTCAGTTATTGGACCAGGTGGCAATTCCCTGAGCCATGGCGCGCCAAGCGACCCCTGACCTTGCACCGCCCGCGGGCGCATCCCCGAACCGTTCATCACCACGCCATTTCTCGCTGAGTCGGTTTCTGGGCCGCCTAACGGCGCCGCTGTGGCGCCCGCTGATCGCAGTCCGCAATCGCTGGCTGAACCGGTTTCTCGCCCGCCGCGGCCCGCTGACGCCGCCGCTCAGCCTGAGCTACCGGCGTATCTTCATCCTGCCGACTTCGTTCGGCCTCGGTTTCTGGATTCTGCTGGCGGTCATGGGCGTCGGGGCGTTGAACTACAATAACAACCTGGCGCTGATTATGACCTTTACGCTGGCCTCGGTCGCGATGTTCAACTCCAATCTGACCCACCGGAATCTGGCCGGTCTGAACATCCAAGCGGTCACCGCAGACCCGGTGTTTGCCGGCCAGACCGCGGTATTCAGGCTCTGGCTGGAAGACCGCGACGGCCGCTACCGCCATCAACTACAGAGCGCGCTGGACCGAATTCACGACTGCGCCGATCTGGCCGCGCTGGGCCACGGCAGCTTGCAGCTGTTTGTGCCCGCAGTCCGCCGGGGCCTGCTGGGCCTGCCACGGGCGCGGGTGGAAAGCCGCTACCCATTGGGTTTCTACCGGGCCTGGTCCTGGCTGCAGCCGGATACCCGCTGTATTGTCTATCCCAAGCCGCATTCGAATCCGCCCCCGCTGCCGCTGACCGGGCCGGGCCAGAAAACACCGAAGCGCACCGGCCAGGGCGACCAGCTGCACAGCCTGCGCGAGTATCGCGAGAACGATCCTCTGAACCGCATTGCGTGGCGTGCCAGCGCACGCCACGGACAACTGTATTCCAAGGTGATGGTCCAGCCCAGCGAGCAGCAGGTCCATCTGGACTGGCACGCGTTGTCGGCCCGGGACACAGAGGAGCGCCTGAGCATCCTCTGCGCATGGGTGCTGATGGCCGAACAGAGCCAACTGCCCTACTCGCTGCGCCTGCCCGGAGCCGAACGGACTGCCGGCCTCGGTCCGCGTCAGCGCGCCGCGTGTCTGAAGCAACTGGCGCTGTTTGACGCATGAAACCGCACTTGTCGCAGAAGAATGTCCTGGCCTCGATCGGCGTGCTGCTGATGGCATCGATGCCCCAGTGGACCCTGATGCCGGCCTGGCTGACGGCGGTATCCCTGGCGATCATCGGCTGGCGCGTCGCCGCATTGAGGTATGGCTGGCGGCCGGTGCCGCTGTGGCTGCGGGTCATTCTCGCGTTTCTGATGCTGGCCCTGGTGGTGTACAGCTACGGCCTGTTCTGGGGGCGGCGGGCCGGCGCGGCGATGCTGACCATGATGTTGTCGGCCAAGCTGATGGAGACCTACCGGATTCGGGACGCCAGGCTGCTGGTGAGCATGTGCCTGTTTCTGGCCGCAGCGCAGTTCTTCTTTTTCCGAGAGATCTATATGCTGCTCTACGTTGTGGCGGTAGTGATCGGTGCAGTGGTGACGCTGCAGTGGCTGCAAAGGGACGATGCCGAACAGACTTCCCTGTCCGAACCGGAGATCGAATCGCCACCGCTTTCCGACACCGTGCGCTCAGCCATCCGCATGTTGGTGATCGCACTGCCGCTGGCCGCCTTGCTGTTTTTCCTGTTTCCCCGGCTGGGCAGCCCGTTCTGGGGCATGCCGGAAGATGCGCTGGACGGTAAAACCGGGCTGTCCGACACGATGTCGCCGGGTTCTATTCAATCGCTGTTTCTGGATGACAGTCCGGCCTTTCGAGTGACTTTTGACGGCCCGCTGCCGCCACCGGCCGAACGCTACTGGCGCGGGCCGGTGCTGTGGGGCTACGACGGCATCAACTGGTCGCCGAACAACCCCGGTTATCGCACCCGCGCGCCAGACCGCCTACCCGACCCGCAGCCGGATTCCTATCGCTATACCGTACAGCTTGAACCACATGAACGGCGCTGGCTGTTCGCACTGGATTACCCGACTGCAACGCCACCCGGGTCGGGCGTCAGTTCGGACTATATGCTGTTCAGCTACGAGCCGGTAGTCAGCGTAAAAAGCTATCAGGTCGTATCCGAACCCCGCTTTACTGCCGATCCCGAAATCAGAGCGAGTTTCCGCAGCCTGGCGCTGGGCTACCCCGAACACCTGAATCTTCGGTCTCAGGCATGGATCGCGGAACTGCGTCAGCAATACTCCGTGGACCAGGAACTGATCAACGCGGTACTGCGCCATTTCAACGAGTCGCAATTCTTCTATTCACTGACCCCGCCGCTGCTCGGGCGCAACCGGGTCGATGAATTTCTGTTTGAAACGCGCGAAGGTTATTGCGAACACTACGCATCGACCTTCACGCTGCTGATGCGCATGGCCGGCATACCGGCCCGGGTAGTCACCGGTTATCAAGGCGGTTTCTACAATCGAAACGCCAATTACCTGCTGGTCAAACAATCCGATGCCCATGCCTGGAGCGAAGTCTGGCTGGACGGGCTCGGCTGGCAGCGGGTGGATCCGACCGCGGCGGTCGCACCCCAGCGCATTCGCCAGAACATTGCCGATACGCTGGGCGGCAAACGGACCTGGTACGACTTCGCATGGGTGCGTTCGGTCAGAAACTCCATCGATGTCATTCAGCACCAGTGGAATCAGTGGATCATCAGCTTTGATGCGAAAAAACAGGGCTTGCTGGTCGGCAAACTGGGGCTGCCGTTTCCCGATCAGGCCATACTGGTCGTGCTGCTGTTGTTGCTCGGCCTGGTGACCGGTGCGCTGGTCAGACCGCTGATCCGCAGTTTCAATCTCAAACGCGAGCAGGACGTTGCACTGAAGTTATACCGACGTTTCCGCAAGCGCCTGGCTAGGCTCGGCGTGCGCAGCGGGCCGCAGGATACGCCGGGCGAACTGATCGGCCGGGCCGTATTGCAACTGCCGGAACGCACAGCCGCGCTGCAGAAAATCGGCGACCTCTACCTCAGAAGCCGCTATGGCTCACAACCGCATTTGCTGGAGGATTTGCGCACCGCACTGAACGCGTTGTAGCGCGGTCGCCCGGCCGGATTTGCGCGAACCACGGCTACTGTATAAAATTCCAGTCACAAGGTAGCCAAAGATACACTATGGTCCGTCACCAACTGACGCTGCGTCAGGCGGAAATTCTGGAATTCATCAACCGCTTCACGGAGCGGCAGGGTTATCCGCCAACCCGCAACGAGATTTCCGGCCATTTCGGCTTCCGCTCTCCGAATGCGGCGGAAAGCCATCTGCGCGCGCTCGCGGCGAAAGGCGTAATCCGGCTTCAAGCGGGCCGGTCGCGCGGCATCAGCCTGGCTGCGGAGCCCGGTAACGGCAAACCCGGCCGGTATCCGCTGATCGGGTCGGTCGCGGCAGGAACGCCGATACTGGCGCTGGAAAACGTCGAGCATCGCTATCCGCTGGATGCCGCACTATTCCCAAAGCGCCCCGACTATCTGTTGCGGGTCAGGGGCGACAGCATGAGCGGCGCCGGCATACTGGACGGCGATCTGCTGGTTGTGCACCAGACGCAGGATGTCCGTCATAAAGCAGTTGTGGTTGCCAGAATCGACGATGAGGTTACTGTGAAGCGCCTGGTGGTCGATAAGAACCAAATGATTTTGCAGCCGGAAAACCCGGCATACGAACCCATTGCGTTCGATGCGGCCGGGCCCGGCTTTTATATCGAGGGCGTCGGCATCGGCGTGATTCGTCAAGGGCTGTGAATACCTTGGGCAAACTATTTCTGAAGGGTCTGGTGGTGGTTCTGCCGTTGCTGCTGACCGCTGCGTTGGTCACCTGGATGGCCATAGGCGCCGAACGCTGGCTCGGCGATATCTTGAAAGCCCTATTGCCCGAAGGCCGCTACGTTCCCGGTATGGGCCTGATTGCGGCACTGGCCAGTATTACCCTGATAGGACTGCTATCCCATGCCTGGCTGTTCCGGCGCCTGTTCGAATTCGGTGAGAACGCGCTGAACCGCATCCCGCTGATCAGTTCGATCTACTCGGCGTTCAAGGACTTTTTTGCCTATTTCAGCCAGGACGAACATAGCGAACGCGGCAAGGTCGCACTGGTGAATATTCCGGGCCAGCCGGTCAGTCTGATCGGTTTTATTACCCGGGACGACCTGTCCGAACTGCAGTTACCGATTGAAACCGAGGACACCATCGCCGTCTATCTGCCGATGAGCTACCAGATCGGCGGTTATACGCTGTACCTGCCGCGCAAATACGTCACCCCGCTGGATATGAGTTTTGAAGACGCGATGCGCCTGACACTGACCGGCGGCCTGGCCAGCCAGCGCCAGAATCACTGAAGCACGGTCCAAACCGCCGCGCTAGACGGTTTTCGCACCAGAAGCCCGTTTGCGCCACCATAGCAAGCCGCCGAGTTTGCCGAACAGCCAGCGCACTGCGCGTTTGCTGAACTGGCTCAGCCCGTCCAGCCAGATATAAATACTGGGCAGGAACAGCAGGCTGATCACAGTGGAAAACAGCAGGCCGCCGACAATCGCCCTGGCCATCGGGAAATACGGCGGGCCGTCACCGCCGATCTGCGTGGTGCCGATGCATAACGGCAGCAACCCCAGGACTGTGGTGCCGACGGTCATCAGAATCGGCCTCAGCCGATCCCGGCCGGCCTGAATCACCGCGTCGTCCCGGGCCATGCCGTCGGCTCGCAAATGATTGATATGGTCGATCAGCACAATGCCGTTGTTCACCACCACCCCGATCAGGATCAGGATGCCGATCATCGACATGATGGAAAATGTCGTGCCGGTAAACAGGAAGAACCAGTACACGCCGACAATGGAGAACAAAATCGAGCAAATCATGGATGCCGGGTACAGCAGCGACTCGAACTGCGCGGCCAGCACGATGTAAATGATCGCAATGGCCAGCAGAATATTGAAGATCATCTGCTGCATGGCCTCCTCTTCATCGTTGAAGCCCTGGCCGAAGCTCCACGACACGCCCGGCGGGAAACTCATCAGCTCCATGGTTTCGCGGATTTTCTCCCTCGCCTTCTCCATGGTCAGATCGTGCAGATTAGCGGTGATCCGCAGACCGGTTTCGCGGTTGATACGCTCTATCGTCACCGGGCCGCGGTCCTCGATCAGGTCCACCATTGCGAGCAGTGGAATCTGCTGACCGCTGGCATTGCGCAGCTTCAGATCGGCCAGGCTTCGCTTGCTGGCCTTGTCCGCATCCTGAAATATCAGCCGAATCGGTACTTCGCCTTCTTCGCCTTTAAATTCCTGCAAATCGACACCGCGCATAGCGACCGCCACCACGCCGGCCACTTCCTGGCTGGAAAAGCCGTACTGATTCGCACGCTCGCGATCGACCCGAATCTGGACTTCCTGGTCGCCGGCACGCTGAGAAGTCTTCGCGCCGTCGATACCTTCCAGCGTATTGAGCACGCGGGCCACCTCCTGGCCGGTGCGAACCAGTTGTTCACTCGAACGTCCGGTCAGCGTCAGGCTGACCCCGTCACTGCCCGAGCGCCGGCGTTCGAACGCCGGCGAACCGATCGCGATCTTCGGTATACCTTCGAGTATCGCCTGCGAGATCGCCGTGCTGGACTGTTTTGCTTCGCTGTCGTCGGTCAGCAAAATGGAAGACTGGGCGGTACCTTGCTCGTCATAGTAGGTGTAGACCGCCCGGATTTCGAAGGCTTCTTGATTGCTGTAAAGATACTCCTCGATCGGGTCCACCGCCTCGCGCCGAATGCGCTCCAGCGGATACCGGCTATCCAGGTTGTAGCGCAAAAATAATTCGCGGGTCTGGCTCTCCGGAAACATATCGGTTTCCACGACCACCATCGGTACCGCTATCGACAGCAGAAAGCCCAGGATCATCAATGCGGAAAGCCAGCGGCGGCGCACCGTCCATTTCAGCATGCGCGCGTAGCGATGCCGAATGGCTTCGATCAGCTTGCTTTTCTTGTCCCGGTTCGGTGGCTGAATACGCGACGAAATCAGCGGAATAATGGTCTGGGCGATAAACAGCGAGACGGTCAGCGAAACCACAATCGCGGCCGCAACGTGGGTCAAAAAAACCTCGATCTGGTCTTTTTTCCCGAAAATGATCGGCAGAAATACCGCGGCGCTGGTCAGCGTGCCGGCGGCAACCGCCAGCGCCACGCTGCGCACGCCGCGCAGTGTGGCCGGCACCGTATTGCCCGGCGCTTTTTCGCGCTCGGTAAAGATACTCTCGCTGACAACCACCGCATTGTCGACCAGCATGCCGACGGCCAGCATCAGGCCCATCATCGACAGGATATTCAGCGAAATACCGATAAAGTACATCACCCCGAGGGTAATGGTTATCGCAACCGGCACGGCAAGAGCCACCATCAGCGTCGTGGTCATATTGCGCAGGAAGAAGTACAGGACAAACAGCGACAGCACTGCACCCAGCAGCCCGGCTTTCAACAGTTCGCGCAGCGAGCTGGTTACGCCCTCGGCCTGGTTTTCCAGGAAGAATAAATTGATGCCCTGCATTTCCCGGCTGTTGCCGATCCGGTTGACCTCCGCCAGCACCCGGTTGCCCACCTCGACCAGATTGGCTCCGTTCTCCTTGAACACGCTGATACCGATCGCGTATTTTCGATCCAGGTGGCGGGCGTAGTCGCGCCGGGCCGATTCATAAGTGACATTGGCAATGTCCCGTAGGCGCAGCCCGTTCGGCCCGATAATCTGTTCGGCAATCTCCCCAACGTTGCGAAATTCGCCTTTCGGCGACACCCGTATGCGCTGGGTGCCGTGGTCGATCATGCCGGCCGATGCCGAAAAATTCATTGCCTGCAAACGTCGCTGCAGGTCGTTTAAGTCCACGCCATGTGCGATCACCCGATCGGCAATCAGCTCGATGCGTATCTCCTTCGGCTCCAGCCCCTCCAGTTGGACCCGTGCAACGCCCGGCAGCCGCTCCAGCGGGCGCACCAGCTTGCGGGTAATCATGTCATAGGAATTGGACAGGTCGCGCTGGCTGGAGATGCGGATGGTCAGTATCGCTTCGTCCGCGGTATTGAATTTGAATACGTTAATACGCCGGATGTCGGCCGGCAGTTGATCGCGAATCGCCTCGACTCGTTCGCGCGCTTCAACCGCTTTCACGGCAATATCGACCCCCCAGTCGAATTCCATGCTGACAAACGCACCGTCCGGCGAGGAATTGGACTCCAGCCGCTTGATGCCGCTGATGGTCGCCAGCACCTCTTCCACCGGCCGCGCGATCTCGCGCTCGACCTCACCGGGCGCCGAGCCGGCATACGGAATGTTGATGCCCAGAAACGGCACATCCAGTTCCGGAAAGTACTCCAGCGGCAGCAGGCGGCTGGCCACCAACCCGACTGCCATCATCGACACAAACAGCATGATGGTGGTGACCGGGCGGCGGATTGCGAATTCGGCGGGCGACATGTCAGGGCCTTCCGTCCGCGGTGATCGGTGCCGCCGGTGCGGCGGTCCGGTCGGCCGCAACCATGCGCCGATCCAGCAGGCTGTACATCACCGGTATAACAATCAAGGTCAGCAGGGTCGATAGCAGCATTCCGCCGATAACCGTCACCGCCATCGGCGCGCGCATCTCAGCCCCTTCGCCTAAACCCAGTGCCATCGGCGTCAGGCCGAGAACCGTGGTCATGGTGGTCATTAAAATCGGCCGCAGACGCTGCTGGCCGGCTTCGACGATGGCGTCGGTCCGGGTCTTGCCCTGTGCACGCAATTGGTTAATCAGATCGACTAACACGATCGCGTTATTGACCACGATGCCGGCCAGCATGATCAGGCCGATAAACACGATAACGCTCAGGCGCGTGTCGGTCAGCCACAGCGCCAGCGCGACGCCGATCGCGGCCAGCGGAATGGCCAGCAGAATCACAAACGGATGCAGCAGGGATTCGAATTGAGATGCCATCACCAGATAGACCAGGAACACCGCGAGGCCCAGCGCGAACAGCAGCGAGCGGAACGAGGCCTGCATTTCGGTGTTTTGCCCGGTGATACGGACGGAGGTG
>JANQPM010000028.1 GCA_028289465.1 Lysobacterales bacterium
TACCGTGGTGCCGGGCGTGCTGTTCACCAACCGGCCGCTGAAACAACCGGCCGGTTCGCTGCGCGAATTGTCCGCGTCCATTCTGGCCGAATTCGAACAGTCGCGGTGAGTGTTGCGCGCGCCAACTTCTTGCCATTAAGATAATCCGCTTTTGGTAAAGCCCTCCGGCAAGGATCTCGCGCTTGAACGGGTACGGTCGCCAACTACCGCTTCGCTGCGGCCAACGACATGCACCGTGGTTTTCGCAGCGTATCGGAAACTGCGCGCCGCCAGCCATGCTTCATAAGTGCCTGGCCGCGGTCCCGATATTTATGCCAGTGGCATGTTTGCTGGCCGTATTTATGCTGGCCGCCTGCCAACAGCAACCGCAGCCGCGCTGGAATGTGCTGCTGGTCACGTTCGATACAACCCGGGCCGATTTCATCGGCGCTTACGGCAAGGAAGACGCAAGCACGCCCACGCTGGACGGCATGGCCGCCAACGGCACCCTTTTTGAGCGGGCCATGTCCAGCAACCCGGTTACCCAGCCTTCCCACTCGACCATACTGACCGGTACCTATCCGCTGGCGCACGGTGTTCGGGACAACGGGCTGTTCAAGCTGCCGGAAGCCAGCGAAACGCTGGCTGAAATTCTACGCGCGAACGGCTACCGCACCGGTGCCGCGATAGGCGGTTTTCCTCTGGTCAGGAGCTTCGGTCTGGACCAGGGTTTCGACTTCTACGACGATCATCTGACCGCGGTACGTCAGGACCACCGCGGGCGTCCGGCAGCGCGAGCCCGCAACACCTGGTACGACGAGCGTCCGGCCAGCCATGTGAACGACGCCATTTTGCCGTGGCTGCGCGAGCCCGGCGACCGGCCCTTCTTTGTCTGGCTGCATTACTGGGATCCGCATCATCCGCATATCGCGCCGCCGCCCTACGGACAGCAATTCGAACATGACCCGTACCAGGGAGAAATTGCCTATGCCGACCAGAGTCTGGGTGTCATCCTGCGCGATCTGGAATTTCGCGGCGAATTGGACCGTACCATCGTCGTGGTCACCTCCGATCACGGCGAGGGCCGTGGCGAGCACCGGGAAGAAACGCATGCGTTTCTAGCCTATGACCCGACGCTGCATGTGCCGCTGATTATGCAGGTACCCGACGGGCCAAAGGGGCAGCGCGTTGTCGAACGGGTCGGCACGGTGGATATTGTGCCGACCGTTCTGGACCTGCTGGGCATTCAAACGCCGGCCGCGGTCCAGGGGCGTTCACTGGTGCAGTTGATGAACCAGCCGGCAGAACCGGCGCCGCGCAACCGGCACCGCTATTATTCCGAAAGCATGTCACCCCGCTTCTCGCACGACTTCGGTGAGCTGCGCGCGCTGTATTGGGGGCCTTATAAATTCATCCACGGCCCGCGTTCCGAACTGTTCAATCTGACTGAAGATCTGGCGGAACTGCATGACCTGATCGGCACCGACCCTGAACTGGCCCGGGAAATGGAGTCGGGGCTGAAGGACTTCATCGAACAATACGCCAGTCCGGTGGCGGCAGCGGCCACGCATGATTTTGACGAAAGCGTTCGGCGGCGGCTGGCCGCGCTGGGCTATCTGTCCACTTCCGAAGACAATGCCTCGACCGTCAGCGAAACCCTGCGCACCGACGGTATTGCACCGCAGGACCGGGTCGGCGAAGTCAACCTCCAGCAGCGTTTACGCCAGTTGCTGGGCAGAGGTCAGTTCAAGCTGGCCGAGCAAATACTCAAGCGCCTGCTTGGCCCCTACCCGGACCACCCCTACTACCAGGCGAAACTGGCGCTGGTTTATCTGGGCCAGAACAAGACCGACGCGGCAGCAGCGGTGGTTGACAATACCGACGCCATCGAACCGGCACATGTCACCGATTACCTGGCGGTCGCGGAATCTTTATTCGCCGCCGGGCAGCAGCAGCGCGGGCTCGCGATGATCACACGCATAACCGAATCGGCCCGAAGCGCACCGGCCTACATGGCGCTGGCGCGAATGCACCGGCAACGCGACGAAGACGATGCGTTTCTTGCCGCGATAGAAAACGCTCTCGAAGCCCAGTCCGACCACCTCGGTGCGCGCCTCGAACTGGCCCGATACCGAATCGAATCCGGCGCGTATCAGCAGGCCGAAGAGCTACTGACCGGTCTGCTGGCCGACTACCCGATTCATCCCGAAGTGAATCTCTGGTTCGCCCGCTGGTTAAATCAAACCGGCGATTCAGCCGGGGCTATCTCGCGGCTGGACCGCATACTGACGCTATGGCCCGGCCGCTGCGCCGCCCACCTGCAGCGCCTGGAATGGCTGACCGATGAGCAGCAATCCGGCCGCCTGGAGGCAGCGCAACGGGAACTGCAGAAATACTGCCGCGATCAGGAAACCCTGAGCCGCGCCACGGAACTGCTGGGAGATGCCTATGCGGGTTGAAGCCTGCATTCCGGCGGCGTTGCTGCTGCTGACGCTCGGCGCCTGCGAACCGCAGCAAAAGCCAGGCAGCGCAGCGTCCCCGCCGACGGCAGCCGATGCAGTAGCCAGCTATCGCGAACGCGATATCTCGCTGGCCGCGGTAGAAGCGGAGATCGCTGCCGCCAATACTCCTGCCTGCACCCAGGCCAAAGGCGAGCCCGGCAGGGGTTCGCTGGAAACCCTGCTGCCCTGCTACCGGGAGGTGGCCGAAGCGCTGGCCATCGAAGGCATTGTGCTCGCAGGCCTGTCCGATTCGAATCCGGCCGCCGCGGAACTTGACGATGACATGACCGGACAGCGCGATGCCAGCCTGCTGAATGCCTATTCGCAGCAGCTCGCCGATCAACTCGAGGTCAGCGAGGCGGAAATTACCCGCTACTTCGATGACCACAGGGAACAACTAGGCACGCCGCGTCAGTTCACCCTGTTTAATATTTTTCGCCGCCACCAGGACCCGGCCAGCCCGGAGGAAACCGTCGCGTTTCTGAACCAGTTGAAATCACGCATCGAAGCCGGCGAAACCTTCACCGCCATTGCACGCCGGCATTCCGATTCCGAAACGCGGCTGAGAGACGGTCTGGTCGGGCACCTGTCTGAAGACAAACTGCCGGAGCGCCTGCGCCGTATCGCAGCCGGACTCAAGGCCGGCCAGGTAAGCGAACCACTGCCGGTCAGTGGCGGCGCGGTTATCATCAAGGTCGAAAACATCGCGCCGCCGGTGATTCCCGATCTGGAAAATCTGCGTACCGGTATTCGCGCCCTGCTGTTGCAGCAAAAGACCGATGAAGCGGTTGATCTGCGCGCATCGGCCCAGCCTGTGCCGGCGGACGCGGTGTTGCTGGAGGATGACGAACTGGTGGCGGCGCTGGATGGCGACGATCCCGAACAGGTGGTATTCGACCTGGGCGGGCAGCGCCTGAGCCGTGCGGAATTCCGCCGTATCGCGAATATGGGGCCGGCCCAGACGGCGGCCGAGCTGCCGACCGCCCGCCGGGACGAGTTGCGCCAGATTTACTACCAGCTAAAGCAACGACGGCTGCTGCTGATCAGCCTGCTGGAATCCGACCATCCGGCCGATCGGGAACTGCGTGAACAAATCGAAGAGCCGCTGCAGAAAATGCGGCTTGCACGACTCACCGACCAGCTGCTGCAACAGGATATGTGGCAGGCGGTGGACCGGGACCCGGCATCGCTGGAACGCTACTACCGGGATAACGTGCATCACTATCAGAGTCCGTTGAAGTTCAAGCTGCACCGGTGGCAACTGCCGTTTGACCACGACCCGTCGGCACAGTTGGCCGCAATGGAAACCCTGCGTGCGGCAATGACACGAGGGGAGCATGACCTGGGCAGCGCCGTGCAAAAGCTCGGCGGAACGGTGGAAAACCCGGGCTGGCAGGACTTCGCCGATCTGACCGACTTGCCGGCCAAGGCGCGCAGCTACCTGCTGCAGGCGCCGGCCGGCGGCTACAGCATTCCGTATCAGCAGAACGACACGCTGCATATGATCTGGGTGGAAGCGCGCCAGTCACCTTCCGCGCTACCCTACCAGCAGGTGACCGAACAGGTGCGGGAAGACTACTTCAGCCGCTTTGAGCGGCGGCTGTATCAGGACGCGGTAAACCGGCGTCTGGCGGCTGCCGATTTCACCTTTCACACGGATAACGTCCGGCGCTTGCTGCTGCCGCCAGGGGTGGAAAAAGAAGCCGTATTGCCGGCCGGGCATCCTTGAACGAGCACACCGGTACGCCGCCAACCCGTACCCGCCTGGCACTGCTGCTGGGCTGCTTTCTGCTGTCGGGGGTGGCCGGGCTGATCTATGAGACCGCGTGGACACAGCAGTTCTCACTGGTATTCGGGACCTCGGAGCTGGCAGTCGCCGCAGTGCTGGCGGCATACATGGCCGGTTTGGCCGCGGGCGCCGGCCTCGCCGCGCGCTGGGCCAGGCGCGTGCGTCGGCCGCTGGTGGCCTATGCATTGATAGAACTCGGCGTTGCCGCGGCCGCGTTGCTGGTGCCGCTGGGGCTTAAATGGGCATCGGCCATCCAGCTCACTGTGCTTGGCAGCGTCGCGCTGGCCCCGGAATCGGCGTCACTGGCATCGGCACTGTTCTATCTGCTCGCCGCGTTCGCGGTATTGATGTTACCGACCACCCTGATGGGCGCCAGCCTGCCGGTCCTGGTTCGTCAAACGATCACCGAGGACGCGCAAATCGGCGCCCGGGTCGGCTGGCTGTATGCAGTCAACACCGGCGGTGCAGCCGCCGGCACACTGCTGGCCGCGTATCTACTGCTGCCGCGTCTGGGTCTGAACGGAACTGTACTGGCCGCCGTATCAATCAATGTTGCGGTTTTTCTGCTGGCATTAACGCTGGCGCGTTTCAGCGGTCCGGCCAAGGTCATCGACGGCGCGCGCACCCGGCCCCTCCGGGGCGCTCGATGGATTCTGCCACTGATATTCGTGTCCGGCATCGTATCGTTTTCCTACGAGGTGCTGTGGACCCGGCTGCTCAGCCATCTGCTGGGCGGCACGCTGTTCGCTTTCGCAACCATGCTGGCAACCTTTCTGGGCGGAATCACGCTGGGTTCGGCGGCGGCCAGTTTCTACGCCAAAGACCCGGCCAGCGCGCGCAGGGGTTTTCTGATCGCCCAACTGGGCATCGCGGTTTGCTTTTTGGCCGCCTTCGGGTTCGCCGACGGGCTGACATCTTTTGCCGCCGGCCTGGCCTCAGGCGGTGGCTCATTCGCCAATATCGCGCTGCTGTCCGCGGCGACCTTGCTGCCCGGCGCGCTGTTTATCGGTGCTGCTTTTCCGTTTGCAGTGCGTTTGCTGGCCGGTTCCGCAGCCGATGCCGCACCGGCCAGCGGACGGGTTTTCGCATGGAATACCACCGGCGCGATACTCGGCGCTGTCGGCAGCGGATTTTTTCTGCTGCCGACACTGCATTTTGCCGGCACGGTACTGGCAGCGACCGCAACAAGCCTGCTGCTTGCGGTATTGACCGCGCTTGGGCCAAAACCGCGGCTTTGGCGGTGGGCGGTTCCGGCCTTCGCTGTCATGCTGATGGTCTACTGGTGGCCGCCACAACAGCCGGAGCGCGTACTGCGGACCTCGCCATTGACCGGCAAACCGGTTGTGGGCGACCTGGCCTTCAGTGCCGTCGGCCGAAGTGCAACCACCTTGCTGGTCAGACAGGGACCGAGATGGCGCCTGACGACCAATGGCCTGCCCGAATCGCAAATTCAGTTGGCCGGCGGCCGCATGGCCCCTGTCTCAATTGCACACTGGCTGGGCCTGCTGCCGCTGGTCAGCCAGCCCGATGCACAATCCATGCTGGTCATCGGTTTCGGCGCCGGCCGCACTCTGGAGGCCATCGCCCCCACCGTTGAAGCGCTGCACGTTGTCGAACTGGAACCCGAAGTCATTCACGCTAACAGGCTGGTTGCAGCCCGGCGCAGCGACAACCCGTTTGCCGATCCGCGGCTGAAGATTCATCTGAATGACGCGCGCAGTGGACTGCAGCTGGCCGATCAGCAGTTTGACGCTATCGTTTCTCAGCCTTCCCACCCGTGGACCGCCGGTGCCAGTCATTTGTTTACCCAGGAATTCTTCACTCTGGTTCGGCAGCGGCTGAACCCGGACGGCGTGTTTGTACAGTGGATCGGCCTGCCCTTTGTCGATCGCCAGACGCTGCTGTCGCTGCTCGCGAGCCTGAATGAAGTATTCGACCATGTCGAACTGTATCAACCGCCGCCGGGTGGTGCTGTGCTGTTTCTGGCATCGATGGGCGCACCGACATCCGAGCCTGCAGCGGCGCGCGCGCTGCAAAATGGCGG
The DNA here is from genome assembly GCA_028289465.1 of Lysobacterales bacterium. GTDB lineage: Bacteria > Pseudomonadota > Gammaproteobacteria > Xanthomonadales > SZUA-36 > JANQPM01. The sequence goes on from JANQPM010000028.1 coordinate 6,314, forward strand.
CACCCTGTGGCATCGGCTGGGCGTGCTGAATGCGCAGGATATTCTGGCCACCCGAATACTGGATGCCGACGCCTCCCGGCAGATCGCCGCCAACGCACCGGCAAACCGGGACAATCGCAACCTGCTGCGTCTGCGACCACCGGGCGCGCGTATCAAGAACCTGGACCAGCAAAGCTTTCGGCAGCTCGTTGCGAAATACGACCCCTTAGGTCAATGGCAACCGGAAAATGGCGATCTGTATCTGTTGCGCCGGTTGTTGGCGGCGCGACAACTGCTGCGCGCCCGCCAACTGGCCGAGAACCTCGCCGATCAGAACCTGATGCGTACGGCCCAGGCCCTGATCGACCTTAGGCTGCCGGCAAAACGCGAGGCGGCAAAACAGACACTGGCGCAATCCTTGATGACCGACCCGGATTCCGATGAAGCATTCTATGCGTTGCTGGGCGCCCACCAAGCGGCAGTGATCGCCGGCGACGTTCCGGCTGCGCTCGCAACCCGCCTGGCCACCGATCCGGTCGCCCGGACCGTTGTCAGCGGCTGGCAGTTCAGCAGTAGCCGGAACACGGCCAAAATCTCGACGCTGGAAACCGCGCTGGCCGACATTCCGGCGTCCCATCCGTTGTATTCAAATGCGATTCGGCTGCGCGTCGCCTGGCGGCTCGCCAGCGGCGACCCGGTAAAAGCCCGCGAAGGCATTCGGCTTTATGATCCCATCCTGGCACTGGACGCGAATCCGCACGAGCTGCTCATTCGGGCCCGGCTGGCCGCGCTGGCGCAGCAGCCCGAAGCGGTCATCAGCACCTTGTATGAAGTCGCCGGCAAGATAAACACGCGCCGCGGACCGCGGCGACGGGCGCTGGCCATCGAGTCGCTAAAACTGCTGGACAACCTGCCACCGACCCCGGGTCATGCGGCATTGATCGACGATCTGCGTGCCCGGCTCGCGTTTCCAAGACTGATTGAAGCCAGCCATTCCGGTCAGTAGCCGGCGTTCATTACGGTGACTAAAGCCATACTTGATTGACAGTGCAAATGGGCGTGTGCCAGACTCATCTACGAAAGTAGCTGTTGTTTTGCAACGAGTGTGGCTGCGCGATTGTTGGGGGTGTAGCAACGATTCCGACAAGTTAGCCGGGAGGCAAAGATAGCCATGAGAAAAAGAACCTTTCCCCTGAACCCTCTTAAGAAGAGCCTTTTCAAAACCGGCGTCATCGCCGCTGCCCTGTCAGTCGGAGCGTCAGTTCAAGCCGCAGCGCCCGAAACCTGCAACACCGGTGTGATGTGTACCGGCACCGGCCTGACCTTGAACTGTACGATTTCCCTGAGTCCTTTTGACGGCATGGCTTCCCTGGTGCATTTCATCGGCCAGCAGGTCGGCACCAACGGCATTAATAACAATGCGATCTGTATTCAGGGCAATGTGACCAATACCTTTACCGGTTCGACCATGCAGGTCGCCTTTGGCATCAATACCAATATGTTCCCGCTGCTGCTGCAGGCGCGTAAGAACCCGACTGCCAATGTAACCAATCCGACCTGCCGGTTTGTCTGGAAAACGCAAAGCTATGCGACCACTTCCATCTGTACCATCAACATGGCGGACGGTCTGCCGGTCGAACTGATGGAGTTCGAAGTGGAAAGCAGCACCGATTCCGAAGAACAGAGCGACTGACACGCTATCTTAAACCGTTGAATGACCGAACACGCCCCGCCAGGGGCGTGTTTCGTTATGGGCTCCTGCTAATACTGCCGGTTACTACTGCCGGTCCAGAAAAGAACGGTTCTTGGTATCGCTGTATATCGTTCCCGGCTCCGCATCCGGATGGTCGCGGTAGATATACAGCGTACCGCTGAATCGTGCCGGATCGTCATTCCATGGCATATATCGGCGGAAGATCACATGCCGGGAGACATGCGGAAAAACGCTGCGGAAGGTACTGTCGATATTGCGGCTGAACGCATTGGCGAAATTCGGCGATGCAACGATATTGGCTACAACCACGCCATTCGGCTTCAAATGGCGCTTCACTTGTAGAAAAAATTCGCGGGTGATCAAGTGCTCCGGAATGGTGAACCGGCCGAAATACGCATCGAGCAGAATCATATCGTAGCGCTTGTCGCTTTGCGCCAGGAACGCTCGCGCCGGCAATGGGTGGAAGGTTTTGTTCTCTCCGATATCCTGCTTCAGAATTTTCTCCTGCGCGATACCTTTCAGGCTGCCGTCGATATCGACATAATCATAGCGGTTATGCCGGTCATGGTGGCCAAAGGTAAACGCACCGGCACCGACGACCAGAATCTCCTTCGGCGGATCGGCCTGCAGAACCGGCCGAATGGCAAACGCCTCGAGCAGTTCCACATAGGGATACCGAAGGCCCGACTCGGAATACTTCGACGAGGGATCGTTATTCAGATAAAGGTGACGGCCATCGTTGCGTTCTTTTACCGCAATCACGTTGTAGCGGTTCATTTCCACGATGTCATAGCGTCTGACAAATGCATTACTGTTAATGACCGTACCGACGATCGCCAGCGCCAGCGCCGTAACGGTAAACCCGGACAGTTTTCGCTTGCTGATCAGCACCGTCAGCGCCGCCAGGATTACGAACACAACCACCGCCGTATAATTCACCCCGATGACCGCCATCAGTACCAGCGAGGAAAGTACCGCGCCGAGAAAGGAACCCACGGTAGAGAAAAACAAAATACGCCCGGTAATATCGGCCAGGCGCCGGCGGCCGAAATAGTTGCTGACCAGCGGGATGGTCTGGCCCAGAAGATAGACCGGGACAACCAGAAAAATTCCGGAATAAAGCGTGATCTGGACCAGCCGGTGACTCAAACCCACCCGGTTCGCCAATTGGTATAACTCGACCAATAACACATAAGACAGACCGGGAATCAGGATAGCCAGCGCCAACAACAGATTGAACATCAGCTTGCGCCGAATGCTGCGCCGGCCGGACGGCCTGAATCTGCCGCCGGCGTAGTAGCCCAATGCCAGCGGCATCAAGACTGCCGCGATGATGACCGATACGGTCTCTGTACCGCTGCCGGTAAACGGAATATTCAGCCGAATCGCCAGCAATTCCGTTGCCAGCACGGCATATCCTTCGAGAACGATGATCGCAAAGAGATAAAAAGTACTTTTTTTAGTATGCATTGCTTTACCTGTACGCTGGCGTCGGCAAAGAGCCGTATTCAACGGATTTACCGTTGAGCCGCAGGGGAATGCATTCGAACGGCGATGAAAATCCGGGTCGGTTCCGGCCTATAGTCGTCCGCCGTTAGTCCCCCGAATCCAGTGACCGAAAAACACCGGCCATGCCGCACCAGTATTGAATCTGGCATGCACGGAGTCAACCCAGTCGGCAGGTCCGAAAACCGAAACGGGCATCCGGGCCGGCAGTTGCACTTGTGAACGGAATTCAAGTATTCTTTGGAATCAGCGATGCCGGTGGGGACAGCATCGCCAAACCCCTGAGTAAGTATTGAGGTAACAATTACTCAGCCTGTGAACCTGAGGGGGTACTCGGTTGAGCAGCCGCAATATGTGCTGCAACAACCTCTGCTTCGAAAATGGCTTGCGTCATTGGCGAAAAGGCAAAGGTATAGTGGCCCGTTCAAGTTTGAAATACCCCACGGCGGCGCCTGAGCGAGTCAATCGCCGGCATTATCCGGATCAGGCAACGCACTGGACCGACTGGTTCGTCGAGATTCGTGTTCACCACTGGATCAAGAATACCCTGGTCTTCGCACCGCTGGCATTCACACCGCAGTTGTTTTCCGTCGATTCGCTGACCCGATGCCTGCTCGGTTTCGTCGCGCTGAGTATTGCCTGTTCCGGAACCTACCTGTTTAACGACGTGCTCGATTACCAGGCGGACCGGCAGCACTGGTCCAAGCGCAGACGGCCCGTAGCCAGCGGCCGTATTTCCATGATCTCGGCGCTGCTTGCCGCGGCCGGTCTCTGTACGCTGGGCCTGACCCTGGCACTGGCGGTCGACGGCTGGTTCGCGATTTTCCTCAGCGCCTATATCCTGATGTCGCTGGCTTATTCCTACCACCTGAAATCACTGGCTCTACTGGACCTGGTCGCTCTGGCCACCATGTTCAGCCTGAGGATCATGATGGGAACGGCGCTGATCGGCGCGGCATTTTCGCCATGGTTGCCAGTGTTCGTGTTTTTGTTCTTTGGCGGGCTGTCAACCGCCAAGCGAACCACCGAGCTGGTCAACAGAAATCAAAGAGACGACCATTCCAACAACCGGCGCTGCTATCAAGAAGAAGACCTGCCATTGCTGATCGCTTTCGGCATCAGTTTCAGCATCGGCGCGCTGATCCTGCTCAGCGTTTTTATTCCCACCGTAGCCATGGCCGATGCGATGTACCGCTCACCGCTGCGGCTGTGGATTGCAGCCCCGCTGATACTGATATGGACATTGCGAATCTGGGCGCTGGCAGTACGCGGAAACCTGACCGACGACCCCGTGCTGTTCGCACTGAAGGACCAGTTCTCCATTATTATCGGTACGCTGATCGCGCTGTCGCTGCTGAGTATTCATATACCGTAGGTCGGCCGGCGGAAAGCCACAGGACCGGCACGCGCACTACGGCCTAACCTGCGATTCGAATTGTGAAGCCCCTACCGCTGCAGTCGAAACTGTACGCACTGGAATACTCCCCGGCAGCAGCGAATGGTGTGCTTACGCGCAACGCGCGTATGAAGCCTTGAGCGGAAACAGACCCCCGAAACGCCGGTTGACGGATTGCTCCGCGCGCTGCGCGTGCTCGCGGTCTTCGTTCGCTGCGCTCACTACGGTCCGAATCCGGGGTTCGAATTGAGAAACCCTGACTCCCGCAACCCAAACTGTACGCACTGGAATACTCCCCGGCAGCAGCGAATGGTGTGCTTACGCGCAACGCGCGTATGAAGCCTTGAGCGGAAACAGACCCCGAAACGCCGGTTGACGGATTGCTCCGCGCGCTGCGCGTGCTCGCGGTCTCCGCAGGCTTTGCCTGCTCCGGCCCGAACCTGCGGTTCGAATTGTGGTTTCGCTTCGCGTCCGCGGAACACAAGCGACTCGGTATTCGGTAGGGTAATTGGTGCCGGTTGACGGATTCGAACCGCCGACCTACTGATTACAAATCAGTTGCTCTACCAGCTGAGCTAAACCGGCACGGTGAAGACGGGCGAGCATTTTAGCGGTACGCCGCCATGCTGGCAACGTTCCGGGATGCGCAGTGCCCGCCTATTTCACTGAAAACAAAGGTCTATTTGGGAAGTAGATGCGCTTTAGTTCGACGCGCTGATATCGTCTGCCGGCGGCTGCGTCTCGGAATCGTCAGTGCCGGTTTCTGCAACGACGCTTTCCGGCGCTGCGGTATCAGCTGGACAAGCAGTGCTCAGGTGGCGGGCGGCAGAGTCGTCGCCGATCACATAGTCGGAAGGCATTTCGGGATTACCGACCAGTTCGTAGTCGATCCAATACTGCGGCACCACTTCGCGGCGCGGTTCGACCTGCACATCGAAACCCAGCGCACGAATTTCGGCTTCCCGCTTTCGGGCGTTGGTCTCGCCATTGAACAGACCGAGCGATACCGTGTTCTCCAACTCGCCGCCGGTAACGACGAAATAGTCTTCGACTCCCATCGAGCCGAGCTGATTGGCATATTCCACCGCTTGTTCGCGCGAGCCCTGCCCGTCGATATAGACCCAGTAGCCGCGTTCCACTTCGGCATCGGTCTGGCGCAGTTCGATCCGTTCTGCGAAGGCGGCCAGGCGCTCTTGGGTGTGGAGCGATTCATTGGCCGACTGCAGTGGGCCGATGGTATAGCAACTTCTGGCCTCGGGCAGCGTTGCCGATGCCAGTTCGTAGTCCTTGTCCAGCAGGCGCAGGTGCGGAACCGGGCTGGATTCGGGTGTCTTCGGGGTCGAGACGGTGGAAGCCGGGGGTATCAGACGCGCGCTGGATTGTACCCAGCCGATTAACAGAATATTGATCAGCACCAAGCCGATAACGATCAAACGAAGTGGCATAGAATTATTCGATCTCTTGATTCAACCGGTAGCGCATGAGCATCCCTCTCATCACCAGCCAATCGTCTTCCCGGTAGGAAAGTCCCAGTGCCGGCAGTATATCGTGTCTCGCGCCGCCGGTAATCACCAATTGCGACTTTTTGCGTTTAGCGGAACCCAACAGTCCATGAAATTGATGAATTGTGCCGATCTGCGCGGCAATCACGCCCCGCCGAATACCGCTTTGCGTATCTGTCGCAAAGCCGAGGCCGTCGGCCTCGCCAGATGCAAACGGCAGCGCGGCGGTTCGGCTGTTCAGTGCATCGAACATGGTTTCCGGCCCCGGAACGATCCAGCCACCGAGATGCTGTCCTTTACGATCGACCCAATCCAAGGTAGTCGCGGTACCGATATCGACAACGCAGACTGCCGACTCATAGCCATACCAGGCTGCCAGCATCGCCAGCCAGCGGTCGACACCCAATTGCTCCGGCCTGGTGTATCCGTTCCGCAGCTCTCCGGTCCGTGCCTCGGTTGCAAAGCGGGTGACTTCCACCGCCCAATGCGATTCGCACCAGCGCGTCAATTCCTGCGCCAGCAACGGTTCCGCCACCGCCGACAGCAGGACCCGGTCGGGTTTGGCAAAGCGGCTCAGCGCCTGGGTAATCACCAGGCTCTGGCCGGTATGGTAGACCCGGACGATGGTACCCGGCCCGATATCGGGTTCGGCATTGACCCTGGCATTAACGGCGGTATCGGCACTATCCACCGCCGCAATCTTGCAGCAGCTATTGCCAAGATCAATCAGCAGCAGGCGCTCAACCGGCACGGACACTGACATCTCCAGCCAGAAATTCATGGATTCGATTGTCGGCCCTGACCAAAAGCCCGCCGCCGCTGCTGATACCGGCCGCAACGCCACGTACCCGAGCATCGTTGAGTTCGACTGTGACCGGCTGCCCGTTCAGCTCATCCGCGACCGTCCAGTCATTGGCGAACGCGGCAAATCCGGACTCCGCATAGTCCGTCAGGCCAAGCAGCAGATGCTCGATCAACCGCGCCGCCAGGTCGTTGCGCCCGACATTCGGGCTGATGGTGCGAACGCAGGTCCAGGCCTGGTCGATCGGCGCATCGGCCGGCATATCGTAATTCAGGCCGATGCCGACGATGGCTGTACAAGGTCCCTGGCTGTCGCCGCGGATTTCCACCAGGCAGCCGCCCAGTTTCCGCCCGCGATGGCGAATATCGTTCGGCCACTTTAGTTGTACATCGGCAATCCCGGTTCGCTGCAGCGCCCGAACCACGCAGACGCCAGCGGCCAGGCTCAAACGGGCCAGCGCCGAGATCGCCGCGTCGAACGTCCAGCCGACGGAAAGGTAAATATTGGCACCGAACGGCGAATACCACTGCCGCCCTCTTCGGCCGCGGCCGTCGCGCTGGTGTTCGGCCAGAACCACGCAGGCGTGGCGCCGGGCCGGCGGCAGGCCGGCCACCACTGCATTGGTGGACCCGGTACTGGCGAGCAGGCTGAGTTCAACGGGACGGACGCCGGGCGACAGCGCATTCAAAATATCATTGCGCTGCAGCAGTTCCACCGGCGGATTCAGCCGATAGCCCTGGCCGCGCACCGCAACCACCGGCAGACCCAGTTCCCGCAACGCGCAAACTCGTTTCCAGACGGCCGCGCGGCTGATTCCAAGCACCTCGCCCAGCCGGGCGCCCGACCAGACCGAGCCGTCTGCGATTCGGTGAAGTAGCGCTTCGAGCCCCGGGTTCAATGCAGTAGGGTTCAATGCAGCAGGGGTCAACGCGGCGGGCTCGCGGGTCATCTAAACCAGTTTCGTATTCTGGCCCGTTCGAAGCGATACTCTTCCCCCCGACGCATATTCCTGAGATTGGAGCGATGGGTATAGATCACGAAAAGCGCCAGCGCGACCGCGAATATCCCTAGCGAAACGGGCAACGGGTCCGGCCCTGCGAGCGCAACCGCCGGAACGAGGGATACCGCACCGAGCATCGAAGCCAGACCGACCCAGCCGGTCAGCAGCAGGGTCAGCGCAAAAACTGCAAGGAACACCGGAATGGCATAGGCCGCCACCGCCAGCAGCACGCCCATCAGCGTCGCGACACCTTTGCCGCCGCGAAACCCGTGGTACAGCGGGTAACAATGCCCCAGAATTGCGCAAAAACCGCAAGCCAGTGATAACGCAAAGGGGCTGACAATCGCTTCGGTAACGGAATCGAACGGCAGCGGCACCAAAGGCAGCCAGGCGGCCGCGAGCCAGCCCTTGCCGATATCTATCACCAGTACCGCAAGCGCAAACCAGAAACCCTGGGTTCTGAGTGCGTTCGTACCGCCGGCATTGCCGCTGCCCATCTCACGGATATCCACCCGTTTCACCCTTCCGAGCAACAAACTGCCGGACACCGAGCCCAGCAGATAGGCAATAATCAGCTTGATCGCGACGGCGACAATTCCCATCACCCTCTCCCGGTTACCGGAACGTATTCCTGAACGCCGACCACCAGCCCGCCCGGCCCGAGGTGTACGCCAACCGCCGGACCGGCATCGGTAATCATGCAGGAATGCATGCGGCCGTGGTGTTCGAGCAGATATTGCTGAATTCTACGTGCAACCGCTTCTGCCTGACAGTGTCCGATCAGCACCCGGTACAATTTATGCTGATCCAGCTTGCGCACAATCTGACGAGCGAACTTATCGTATGGATCGCGTTTGCCGAATACGACGCCGCGCACGGCCAGACGCCCGTCACCGGTATTGGTCAGCAGCAGATTGACATGCAGCCAGTCGACCAGCTTCTTGGCCCATGCCGGTATCCGCCCGCCACGGACTCCCCAGCTCATATCCTGAACCAGCGCGTACGAGCGGCTGCGGCCACGGGCGGATTCCGCCGTTTGCTTTACTTGCCGGGCCGACATACCGGCAGCCGCCGCTTCGGCGGCGGCCAGTACCACCAGTCCCTGCCCGGTGCTGGCATTCAGTGAATTCACAATCGAAACCTGCCGGTCGCCATAGTGGGCGGCGGCCGATTCCGCAGCCTGCAGGGTACCGCTGAGTTTTCGTGACACGCCGATCGACACCACCTGGTGACCGTGGCTGGTCAGCAGCTCGTATTGACGGCGAAAATCGCCGGGCGGCGGCTGCGACGTTTTCGGATACTCGTCGCTTTGCGACAGCTTGTCATAGAACTCCGGCGGGGTAATCGACACTTTGTCCAGATAATCCTGGTCGCCGAACATCAACCGTACCGGCACCATATGAATGTCCAGGCGTTCGAGTTCGTCCTCGGGTATGTCCGCGCCGGAATCGGTGACCACCATAACCCGGCTGCGCTGCTGAATGACCCGCTGTTGCTGCTGCATGTCATCGGCCTTTTGCCGAGTGACGCGGCCGAATGTCTCACAGGCGAGAAATACCTGTGCCGGACTGTCCACATGGATATGCACGCGAACCCGCTGCTTGCTGCCCGCGACCACCAGGCTGCTGCAATCCAATCCGGTCAGATGTTCGCGCAGGCGGCCGTGATCGATATTCGAACCGCTGATCAGGCATTCGGTGCAAAAACGGTGGCCGCCAGTGTCTTGCAAATGAACTTCCGCTGCCAGCGCGGCCGGTTCTTCATCGTCTTCCACCGCGTCGTCCACGCGCCCGTCCTCGATGTATCCCCAGATGCCCTCCAGCAAATCCACAAAACCCTGCCCGCCGGCATCGACAACCCCGGCCTGGCGTAGTACCGGCAGTTGCTGCGGCGTATTGGCCAGCGATATACGGGCCCGTTCCAAGCCGCGGGCAAACAGTTCGCGAATATCTTGCACGCCTTTCGCCACCTGTGCCTTTAATTCATCGCCGAAATCGCGCAACACGGTCGGCAGGGTGCCTTCCACCGGTTCTGCCAGCGCACCCCAGGCAGAGCGCGCACCGGATGCCGCGGCGACTGCCAGTTGCGGCGCACGCAATACCGTCAATTGTTGCGCGGACTCGCGAAATCCCTGGAAAAACTGCGCCATGATCGCACCGGAATTGCCGCGCGAACCGTCCAGTGCCGCCTCGGCGATCTGTTTCAGCAACTCCGCCATGGTGGAAAAGCGGCTGCCTTGCTGAGCTTCGAGAACAGCGTTCAGCGTGAACACCAGATTGGTTCCGGTATCGCTGTCGGGAACCGGGAACACATTGATTTTGTTAATATGGTTTTTCCGCGAAATGACGTGGCGGATGCCGGCTCGAAGCGCCCTTTGCAAGCGTTCGGCATCGAGGTACAGGATCGCGTTGGACGGTTGGCTCATCGCTTTGTTTTTATGAATCGGCGCGAGTGTATCACAGCCACAATCGCCGCTTACGGCACGGTTTGCTGAAGTTTGGCGAATTTCACCACGATAACGGGCGGACTATGACCTCTGACACAGGTTTTTTGCAACGGATTCTGGCACGGTTCATGCATCTATTCGAATATCGGATGATCAACGGGAACCGACATGACACAAACGCCTTTCGACCATTTCAGAAAAGAGCTTAACGGCAGACCCGGGCAGCCTATTGTGCTGGGCGTTTGCGTTGCACTGGCCAAGCGGTTGAACCTGGAACCGTGGGTAACGCGTACTGCCGCGATCATTCTGGCGCTGATGTTCAGCTTCCTGACCCTGGTGGCGTATGTTGTACTGGGTTACCTGATGGAGGAAACCAATCGCCGAACCAGCGGCTTTTTCAGCGGACTGTGGATGACGGTGAAAGAAAAATGCTGTAGCGGCCGGCGTACCGGGCGGCATGAAGGGCGCGGCCAGTATTATTGAAACAACAGCGACGACGCACTGCCGCCTAGTCGGGACAGCGCACCGCCGGACGGTCCCTTGCAGAAAAATCGTCCTGGGAAAGGTGGTCCTGGGAAAAATCGTTCAGGGAAAACCGGTATACCCGGTCCGACACTTGCTGGTTTCGCAGCATACCGCCAACGACATAGTAATCCCGGCCATCGAACAACAGGCTGCGGTGATCCATCGTTGCGACTTGCGCGACGCCGTCACAACGCCATAACGAGCTGGCAAAATCAAAGCTGAAAATCAGTCTGGCGGGTTCTGACGGCTCGCCGTTGTAACCGATGCCATCATAATTGTAAGGGTTGGTCGAACCGCCAACGAACACAAGCTTCCCGCGGCCGTCACCAGCTGCCGCCATCCGGTATCTTGCCGGGCCCGGATGGGCCGGCAGCGGCTGCCATTGAATGCGCCGGTAGTCCTGCTCGTTCACCTCGCCGAGCCAGCATTCACCGGACGGCAGAAACTCGCGCGGCTGGTCTGTTGACGTATAGCGGATTTTCACGCCGTCACAAATCACCATGCGCCGGTCCAGCATGCCGCCGGCGTGGCCGAATACCGGCTCGCCGGGAAACGGCGTCGCCTGGGCCCAGCGGTTCTGCTGCGTATCGAATACCTGAACCAGGTTGACATTGCCGACGTCATGCCAGCCGCTGACCAGGTAGATATAGCGATCGCGGTAGACCAGCGCGACCGCATCGTCCACCGGCACCGGCATCGGAGACAAGGCGTCGTACCGGTCGGGCTGCAGCGCATTCACGCGGTAGATTTCGGGGGTCGAAAGCTCACCGCCATCCTTTGCGACGGTATACCCGCCGATTAAGTAGATCGCATCGCCGACGCGAACGGCCACCGAGGCCAGCCGACCTTGCTCGCCCGGCACTGCCGGCAGGTACTGCCAGGCGTTCTGACCGGCGGTATAGCTCGCAGCCTGCCGGGTGATGTCCTGCCAGCCTTTGGCCTGGCCCAAACCGAGAAAGCTGAACAGTCTGACCTGTCCCGCCCGGGTATGGATGGCTACCGCATTGTTGCTGACCGGCGCCGGCAGCGACGAATGGTGCTCGAACGGAATAACCGGCAGCGGTGCGGATTCCGGTATTGCACAGGACGAGCCCAGCAGGCCGAATCCGGCCGCCATCAGCAGCTTGCCGATCGCACACCGGATCATCGCAGCCAGTCCGTCAGCCGGTCGAGATCGAACGGCCAGTCCAGACTCTTGCCGCGTTCGGCGTCATAGAGCACCGGAATGCGCTCGCCGTATTGCCGGATCAGCGCGAGATCGCATTCGATATCGGTGACCGTCACCTGAGCGGCCAGGCCGGCGGACGTCAACAAATCCTGCGCCAGTTCGCAGAGATGGCAATCGGGGCGTGTATATAACTTGTAGTTATCGCTAGGCATTTTTCATTCGGCAAGGGTGAAACCAGGCAACAGTCAGAGTACACTCACCGAAAATTTCTGCAACGGTGTCAGTACATGGCAGTCAGCGTATTCGATTTGTTCAAGATCGGCATCGGCCCTTCCAGTTCACATACTGTCGGTCCGATGCGTGCGGCGTATTTATTTGTCGAACGGCTGCGGGAAAACCAACTGGAATCGAGGCTGGCCCGCGTGGAGGTCAATCTGTACGGCTCTCTGGCGCATACCGGCCGGGGACACGGTACGGACAAGGCCGTGATGCTGGGCTTGTCCGGCGAGCTGCCCGATCAGGTCGACCCCGACGCGATACCCGAAACCCTGCAACGCATCAGCGCCGAGCGGCAGGTCAGGCTGCATGGCGATACTCCGGTTTCTTTCGATCCGAAGGCCGACCTGAAGTTCGTCAAGCGCGAAACATTGAAATACCACCCGAACGGAATGCGTTTTTTTGCGTATGGAGCCGATGACGACTGCTTATATTCGCGCGACTATTACTCCGTAGGCGGCGGTTTCGTGGTGAACCAGGACGAAGCGGCTGCCGACCGCATCGTTGCCGACAACACCAGTCTGCCGCATCCGTTTAAGACCGCGGAACAACTACTACAAGTCTGCGATCAACACCGGCTGAGCATCGCCGAAGTGATGATGGCCAACGAATGTGTCTGGCGCAGCGAAGACGAAGTACGCCGCGGTTTGCTGAACATCTGGGAGGCAATGCACAACTGCATGTTGCGCGGCGTGAAACAGGATGGCGTACTGCCGGGCGGACTCAAGGTTCAACGACGCGCCCCGGCCCTGTACCAGGAATTGCGCGATCGTCCGGAATCGGCGCTGAAAGACCAGTTGACCATCCTCGACTGGGTAAATCTGTATGCGCTGGCGGTGAACGAGGAGAATGCGGCCGGCGGCAGAGTGGTTACCGCGCCGACCAACGGTGCCGCAGGCATTATTCCGGCGGTATTGAACTACTTCGTGAACTTTGTGCCCGGCGCCGGCGATGACGGCATCATCGAGTTTCTGTTAACTGCCGGTGCGATCGGCATTCTCTACAAGGAAAACGCATCGATTTCAGGGGCCGAAGTCGGCTGCCAGGGCGAGGTTGGCGTGGCCTGTTCGATGGCTGCCGGCGGGTTGACCGCCGCGATGGGCGGCAATATGCTGCAAGTTGAAAACGCCGCCGAAATCGGCATGGAGCACAACCTCGGCCTCACCTGCGATCCGGTCGGCGGCCTGGTTCAGATTCCATGTATCGAGCGCAACGCGATGGCATCGGTCAAGGCGATCAATGCCCAGCGCATGGCCATGCGCGGCGACGGCAAGCATCATGTTTCGCTGGATAAAGTCATCAAGACCATGCGCGACACCGGCGCCGATATGAAAACCAAATACAAGGAAACCTCGCGCGGCGGACTGGCCGTTAATGTCATTGAATGCTGATCGCGACAGGCGGAATCGCGCCCGGTAAACGCTAGTAGCGACATGCCCCATGCTCCGTGTAACAGGGGGCCAGGGTTAAAAAGGGTTAAAAAGGGTTAAAGAGGCTTGCGAAGCGATCGCGACAGGCCATACTATCGGTCGTCAGGTACGATTTACTGAGCAGTTCCGACAGATTCGTCTGCGGCAGCAGTCCGGGCATTAGGGGATTCAGACCAGATTCATTGTCACCGGTCCAAAACGGACTCTGAAGTGATAAGCAGGGATTGGCTATCGTGACACAATGGAAATCAACGTTACAGCTACCTTTGATGAGCTGGCTGATGAACTGGCTGGTTTGCGGACTGCTGCTGTCAGCGCCGGTTTTTTATGTCGCTCTGGTTTCTTCCGAACAGACAAACCCGGGGCTGATCGCATTGTCTGCATTCGGTATTGCCGGTATCTATGCCTTACTGGCCCAAGCCGCATTTAAATGGTCGCGCATTGCAGGCCTTGCCGTAGTTGCCGTTTTTATCGGCGCGTTATCCGTCCGCCTGGTATACGCACTGCTGATCCATTTCAGCGGCAACGGGTTCACCGATGAGGTGTTCTTCCATATCGAACCCACCTCGTTCCGGATCGCATGGCAGCAGTACGGCCCGGCATTTATCGTCGCGTTGCTCTGCGCGGTGCTGCTGATGGCATTGATAGGCCGGCTGGCCAGACCCGTTCGAATACGCGGCTATGCATTGATCGCGTCAATCAGTGTGCTGGCCGGTCTGAGTTGGTTCAGCCGCGCGGCAAGCCCGGAATATTTAATGCTTGCCGGCTATCGGCATTACCAGCTTTTGTCGCAACCGGTCAGCTTCGATAAAAAAACCCTGGAGACACTGGCGTCGATACCCTCGTTTGCACCACTGAAAGTACATAAATGGGGTGTCGAAGCCGAGGCGCCGAACGCCAGGAATCTGATCCTGGTCTATCTGGAATCGTTCAACTACGGCCTGACCCGTCACCCCGACTACCCCGGCCTGACACCGAATCTTAACCGGCTGATGGGTCAGCACCGCTCCCTGCATCCCAACTATTCTTCGTCCTACGTCACCATAGAGGGCATCGTAAACAGCCAGTGCGGAACCATCACCACGATGAACCGCGGGAACAACTCGTTCATGGGCGAGCGTGGCGCATTGCCGATGTGGCCTTGTCTCGGCGACGTGCTGGGCCGGGCCGGCTACCGGCAGATCTACCTCGGCGGCGCGGTAACGGCGTTCGCCGGTAAAGGCGAGTTCTTGAAAAGCCATGGCTATCACGATGTTTACGGCTGGGAATACTGGGAACAGCAAGGCCACAAACTGATCGGTGATTCCTGGGGCCTGCCCGATAGCGAGTTATTCGATCAGGCTGTGCGGACCATCGCGCAGCTAAGACAACGCCCGCCCTACAACCTGACCCTGCTGACCCTGGGCACTCATATCCCCGGCTACCAGTACCGGGGCTGTTCCGACTATGCGCCTAATGCGGACCGGTTCGTCAACGCGATCCACTGCACCGATTACCTGGTCGGCAAATTTGTCGACGATTTGACCGGTCGCGGTTTACTGGATGACCGGACTTTGCTGGTAATCACCGGCGATCACGGTATTTTCCCGACCCCGGATATGAAGCGCCTGTTTGGCGATCTGGTAGACGACCGCCGCCTGCTTACTGTTGTTATCGGCAAGCCTTTCGAGAAAAATCTGCCGGCCGCGGATTCGATTCCAATGGCCAGCTATGACCTGACGCCGACCCTGCTGGACTTGCTGGGCGTGGAGCATAATGCCAGTTTTGCATTCGGGCGCTCGATCCTGTCATCCGAGCATGATCCGGGCTACATGACGACCCGTTTCGGCGACTATCAGGATGGGAAATACATTAAAAACAACTCGACCATCTGCACCGATGCGACCGCAGCCACGGACCTTGAGCCGCCTTTCAGCGCCTGCGATAAACGCCGGCTGTTAAACGCGCTGGCAAGCTACCAATACACGCTGAACCGCCCTGAGAGCCGAAGCGCCGAATTATGCAACCATCGCCAGTTGATCGATATCGAGATTTCCGATACTGCCGAAGCACCGATCAGCGTCCGCTATCACGGCAAGGATCTGAGCGGAAGCTTCGCCCATGAAGGCTACTATCAGAAAAACCTGAAACACGGAGCCTACCTGCTGCTGGCCAGCAGCCGGTCGGTATTGGCCGAACAATTGTATTTTCGACTGGAAAACGCCGCGGAACGGGAAAATCTGCTGAATATACTGAACGCCGCGGCCGGCACTCAGTTAACGGCCTTGGCCGTCAAAACGGATTCGCCTGACGATATTCCAGTCCCGGTCCGGGAATATTTCGCCGACGCCGGCCTGCCGCTGCGCGATTCGACTCAGTCGCTGGCGCTGATTGCGCTGGGCTCGATCAGCAAAAAGACCGCACTGCTAAAGCAGGTCGATGCCAGGCGTGCGCTCAGCGTCAGGCTGAATCCTGACCAGTGCAACGACTGGCTGGCAATGCTGGATCAAAATTAACGAATCTCGCCTTCGGATCGCCGCGACCCAACCGGCTGGCATTGCAAGAGCGCCTTCAGGCGCGAATGTCTTTCTGTAATCAAACCTCATCGCGCCTGAAGGCGCTCCTATACAGCAGGGTACTTTCAGACCGCCGTTTCGAACTGCCGGATAGGCCCACATCGCCGGCACCCGCCCGGCGGATGCATTCGACCGCTTTTTCATGATTGTTTACGAACGGGGCCGGTCAAACCTGCGCTAGAATGACCGGCGATGAGAAAAGTCGGCAAAATCCTGCTGCTGGTGATTCTGGTGTTGCTCGCAATCGCGATCTCCGCCAAGCAGCTCTATAAGTGGAAGGACGAGGACGGCGTCTGGCATTTCTCCGATAAAAAACCGGCGACCGACCAGCCGGTTGAATCGCGACCGATG
The DNA here is from genome assembly GCA_028289465.1 of Lysobacterales bacterium. Classification (GTDB taxonomy): domain Bacteria; phylum Pseudomonadota; class Gammaproteobacteria; order Xanthomonadales; family SZUA-36; genus JANQPM01. Next base: position 22,964 of record JANQPM010000028.1, read on the forward strand.
GAGGTTGAACCCAGGCCGCTGCTGGAAATGCACCGGCAAGGCGAAGACGCACGTCCCGAATACCGCTTCGTCAACAATCTGTACGGTCCGATGGAAGTCGAGGTCAGCCTGCCGGAAGCCGATAATATTCGTACCCATCCGCCGCTGCCCCGGCGTTTCGTGCTGGAAGAGCGGCAGGAAAAAGTGCTGGTCAGAATGGAAGCGGCAAACCCGAACGCCGCCTGGTCGTTCAGGATCGGTTCGCGCTTCGTTCCCGGGTGGCCCGGCGCCGAACACCTGGACAGCTTTCAATATCTGCCGCCTTTTCCAGCCGGAGACCGGTATCCGATCAGCCAGGGGTTTAACGGCCAGCAGACCCATACCGACGACGATTCGCGCTACGCAGTCGATATCGTGATGCCGATCGGCACGCCGGTACTGGCTGCGCGCGACGGCGTGGTCATGGACGTCGAAGACGATTTCTTTCGCGGCGGTACCGACCTGCAGCGTTATGCCAGCAAGGCCAATGTAGTTCGCATACTGCACGAGGACGGCAGCATGGCGGTCTACGCGCATTTAAAGCTGGACAGCATACGGGTGCGGCCCGGTAACGGGGTTTTGATGGGCGAGCAGATCGCCGAGTCCGGCAATACCGGGTACAGTTCGGGCCCGCATCTGCACTTTGCCATCCAACGCAACGCCGGCATGAAACTGGAATCTGTGCCGTTTGTGTTTGCCCGGCGTGACGGAAGCGCCATCAGGCCGGACCGGCCGATGCCGCTTGACGGTGTACCACTGCGATAAGTCCGGCAGCATAAGGAGCCGCAGGCGACCCGCCGGAGCGGGCACCGTGAAGCACGGCTTGCTCTCCCGGTTAGGTGAGCGAGCAGCACGAGCGGCACCAGAGGGATCGTGCGTTAGTTGCATGTCGTAGCCCCGGCTGGACAGTCTGGCGGCTTTCCAAAGGAAAGAAGCCAGACTGGAAAATCGTTGGGGCGTGCGGTTGCGGTTTTCGCCGTCACGCGCTTAACGGTTCCCTCAGAAGGCTTCTTCGCTATAGCGAAACCGCAGCGCAGGTGACTTGGCCGGCGGTTTTGCCAACGGCAAAGAAGCTGGCCAGCAGGCACCGTTAAGCGCGTCTGACTCCACCTGCACGCGCTTAACGGCTGCGCCAGAAGGCTTCTTCACTGTCGTGAAACCGCCATCCGGCTTCGCCTACGCTACGAAAGAAGTGGGCGCTAGACTCCTTTTTCTGCCTGTTGATTTGATAGAATGCACGGTCTTTTGACCGCGCATACGCCATGAGCCAGGACCGAAAACAACTCGAACGAGAACTGCAACGTCGCCGGACCTTTGCAATTATTTCGCATCCCGATGCCGGCAAGACCACCCTGACCGAAAAACTGCTGCTGTTCGGCGGCGCGATTCAAATGGCAGGCGCCGTCAAAGCCAAGAAAGCCGCCCGCCATGCCACTTCCGACTGGATGAAGCTGGAACAGGAACGCGGCATTTCTGTGACCAGTTCGGTAATGCAGTTCAAATACCGCGACTACATCGTGAACCTGCTCGATACTCCCGGCCACGCGGACTTCTCCGAGGATACCTATCGCACACTGACCGCGGTGGACTCAGCGCTGATGGTCATCGACTGCGCCAAAGGCGTGGAAGCGCGGACCATCAAGCTGATGGAAGTCTGCCGGCTGCGCACCACGCCGATTTTCACCTTTATTAACAAGCTCGACCGCGAGGGCCGGGATCCGATCGAGCTGCTGGACGAAGTGGAGTCGATTCTCAACATTCAATGCGCGCCGATAACCTGGCCTATCGGCATGGGACAGCGCTTAAAAGGCGTCTACCATATTCCGGACGACAGCGTGCACTTGTACGAACATGGGAAAAACTACGTGACCCAGCAGGCCCGCCTGATTCAGGGCCTGGATAACCCGGAGCTGGACCATGCGCTCGGCGACGCGGCGGCCGAGCTGCGCGAAGAGATCGAACTGGTCAGGGGCGCCAGCCATGAATTCGACCCCGCCCGGTACCTCAGCGGCAAGCAGACACCGGTGTTTTTCGGGTCCGCGATCAATAACTTCGGAGTCACGCCGCTGCTGGACGCGTTCGTCGCCAATGCGCCGCCGCCGCAGCCCCGCGATACCACTACCCGCGCCGTTTCCAGCATGGAGGCCAAGCTGGCCGGTTTCGTCTTCAAGATTCAGGCCAATATGGACCCGGCACACCGCGACCGGGTCGCGTTTATGCGCATCTGTTCCGGCAGCTTTGAAAACGGCATGAAAATGCATCATGTCCGGCTCGGCAAGGATATCAAGATTGCCAATGCGCTGACTTTCATGGCACAGGACCGGGGGCACGTAGAGCGGGCCTGGCCGGGAGACATTGTCGGCCTGCACAATCACGGCACCATCTGTATCGGCGATACCTTCACCGAAGGCGAGGCCCTGCAGTTCACCGGTATCCCGAACTTTGCGCCGGAGCTGTTCCGGCGCGCGCGCCTGAAAGATCCGCTGAAACTGAAACAATTGCAAAAAGGACTGGAACAGCTCTCAGAGGAAGGAGCCACCCAGTTTTTCAAACCGTTAATCGGAAATGAGCTGATTCTCGGCGCGGTAGGCGTGCTACAGTTTGACGTCGTGGCCTACCGGCTCAAGAACGAATACAACGTACAGGCGCTATTTGAGAACGTGAACGTCCAAACCGCGCGCTGGATTCACTGCGAGGACGATCAATTGCTCAACGATTTCAAGCGTCAGCACCAGGCTCAGCTCGCGATAGACAACGCGCGGCAACTGGTTTACCTGGCACCGAGCCGGGTCAACCTGCAGCTTACCGAAGAACGCTGGCCGAATATTCAGTTTTCCGCCACGCGCGAAAACCTGCTGTTCGCCTGAGCACCGTATGGCGACGACCGCGTCCACCGCCAGACCCTGGTTTCCCGGCCGCGACCGGCGCGCCCAGATATGGGCTATTGCGCTGCCGATCATGGGCGGGATGCTGTCCCAGAACGTTTTGAACCTGGTCGATGCCGGCATGGTCGGCCGGCTCGGCGATACCGCGCTGGCAGCCGCAGGGCTCGGCAGTTTCGCCAACTATCTGGCCATTTCGTTTATTCTCGGACTGGCCACCGGCGTGCAGGCGCTGGCGGCCCGGCGGCTGGGCGAAGGCAAGACCGATGAGACGGCGATCCCGCTGAACGGCGGTCTGATGCTGGCACTGATGATCGGCGTCCCGCTGTCGCTGTTACTGTACTGGCAGGCGCCAAATATCATGACGCTGCTGAACAGCGATCCGGCCGTCGTGGAACAAGGCACACCCTACTACCGTATGCGCCTGCTGGGGATGGTCGCCGTCGGTATGAATTTTTCGTTCCGCGGCTACTGGAGCGCCGTCCATCTGACCAGGCTGTACCTTCGCACCATCGTCGCGATGCACATTCTGAACGTGTTTCTGAACTGGGTGCTGATCTTCGGTAATCTGGGCGCGCCGGAAATGGGCGTGGTCGGGGCCGGTCTGGCAACCAGCATTTCCCTGATTTTCGGCACTTTCCTGTATTTTTATCTCGGTTGGAAACACGCCCGAAAGGCTGGTTTTATCGAGCGTTTGCCGTCCCGGCAGACCTTATGGGAGCAGCTCAAGCTGTCGCTGCCCAGCAGCCTGCAGCAATTGCTGTTCTCCGGCGGCATGGTGATGCTGCTGTGGATTCTCGGCCGTATCGGTACCCAGGAAGTGGCGGCCGCGCACGTGCTGATCACCTTCACTCTGGTTGCGATTCTGCCGGCCATGGGCATCGGCATTGCAGCGGCAACCCTGGTCGGCAATGCACTCGGCCGCGACGAGCCCGAAGACGCCCGCCAGTGGGGCTGGAACGCAGCGTCTCTGGCAGCGGTTTACGGCCTGATCATCGCCGTACTACTGTTCGCGCTGGGCGACCCGGTATTAAAAGTATTTCTGACCAATCCGGAAACTCACCACATCGCGCTGGTACCGCTGTACCTGATGGCCGCGGTACTGGTAATCGACCTGGCAGCGATGGTGATAATGAACGCGCTGTTCGGCGCCGGCGATACCCGTACGCCGGCGATTATCTCCATCGTCGGCCAGTGGGCGATATTCCTGCCGCTGGCCTGGCTGGTCGGCCCGGTACTGGGCTACGGGCTGACCGGCGTCTGGTTCGTGCAGGGCCTCTACCGGCTGGGCCAGGCCGTATTGCTGCTGGCTGCGTGGAAGAAAGGGCGCTGGGCCAAGATCAAGATTTAACGGCCGGAATTCAAGCGCCTGTACTATTCCGCGCGCCATCGCAAATTCGCCAACGCCCGATAAACAAACTAGAATGCCAGGCGAATAACAACAAAGGCAGAGGCCCGACAAATGGATATTCTGTTCGGTTTATTCGGTCTGGCGGTGCTTGTCAGCATCGCGTTTTTGTTCTCCAATAATCGAAGAGCCGTTAATTGGCGGCTGGTTTCCGCCGGTGTCGGGCTGCAGCTCAGCTTTGCTGTTCTGGTGATTCTGGTTCCTGGCGGAAGACAGTTTTTCGAGGCGCTGAGCAGGATATTCGTCACCATTATCAGCTTTGCAACAAACGGTGCCGCTTTTATTTTCGGCGATCTCGCCTACCCGCAGAACTTTGGCTTCATTTTCGCGTTTCAAGTACTGCCGACGATCATCTTCTTCGCCTCGCTGATGGGCGTGCTGTACCACCTGGGACTCATGCAAAAAATCGTCAAGGGGATGGCCTGGGTCATGTACAAGGTTATGGGCATCAGCGGCAGCGAATCCCTTGCGGTGGCCGCTAACGTTTTTGTCGGCCAGACCGAGGCACCGCTGGTAGTCCGGCCCTATATTGCCAAAATGACCCAGTCCGAACTGCTAACGATGATGGTCGGCGGTATGGCCACGATTGCCGGCGGCGTGCTTGCAGCCTATATCACGATGCTGGGCGGCGGTGACGAAGCGCAGCAGATTTACTACGCCAAACACTTATTGTCCGCCTCCATTATGGCAGCTCCCGCCACTATTGTCCTGGCGAAAATATTGATTCCCGAAACCGAAACATCGCTGACCAAGGGCGAAGTAAAAGTAAACGTCGAAAAAACCGCTTCCAATGTAATCGAAGCCGCCGCCAACGGGGCGGGCGACGGCGTAAAGCTGGCGTTGAATGTCGGTGGTATGCTGCTGGCCTTTCTGGCCTTGATCGCGATGGTCGACTATCCGCTGAACTGGATCGGCGAGATCACCGGATTAAACGAATCGCTGGGCGAACCGCTCAATCTGTCGCTGATACTCGGCTATATCCTCTCGCCGCTGGCCTGGGTCATCGGCGTGCCGTGGCAGGATGCGATAACCGTCGGCGGGATGATCGGCCAGAAGGTGGTTGCGAACGAATTTGTCGCCTACACCACGCTGAATGAGATTCAGGATACGCTGTCTGACAAAGCGCGCCTGATTTCGACCTATGCGCTGTGCGGCTTCGCCAATTTTTCCTCGATTGCGATCCAGATCGGCGGTATCGGCGGCCTGGCTCCGGAACGGCGCTCCGATCTGGCGCGTTACGGACTGCGCGCGGTGCTCGGCGGGACCCTCGCGACCATGATGACAGCGACCATTGCCGGGGTGTTGACCGCCTATGCCAGTTAGCCGGCGCAAACAGCAGCCAACCTAGCAGGTATCAAAGCCGCTTCGGCTGAAAAGAAGCCGAAGTCCGCTTGCTCGGAAAAAAGGAGTCTTGCGCCCGCTTCTTTCGTCCTGCGGACGAAAACCGCAACCGCAAGACGACATGCAACTAACGCACGACCCCTCTGGTGCCGCTCGCGTTGCTCGCTCACCCAACCAGGGTCGGCGGGTCGCCTGCGGCTCCCGTAACAATGCAGCGGTTTTAGGGTTGCCGGCATCACTCAGCGGGCGAGAAACACCTTTAGTCGCGTTGCGCTGACACCAACGCCCGGAGATTCTGCTAGACTTGATATCAACAGCATTACTGCCACCATCGGCACAGGCGAGGGACGGTCTATGCGATGGAATCCGAAATTACGCAAATCTGGTGCGGGTTTGCTCAAAGGCTGCATGCTACTGGTTGGTCTGGTTTTGGGGGGATGCGGGGAAGCCACCGGTCTGGCGCGGCCGCTTGACGGCACGAGCATCGACAATTTCAACCAGTCGGTCACGCAACTGGAGCACGAGCTGAGCGCAGCCGAATTTCGCCGGTTTCGTTCCGCGCTGAATTACTTGCAGGTTCATGCACTGGAGCACGATTCCGTCGCGGGCTTTTATCGCAGTCTGGACGGTAAGACCGCCACTGCGATTATCCAGACTGCGGACGACCAGCGCGCAGAAGAGCAGTAACGCTGCCGCACGCCCGTTCGGGCAATCCCATTTGGACAACCCGAAGTAGCGGATTTCAAGACTCCGATCGGCATCCGGCTGATGCCGATTGATCGGTGCTAAGATAAGCGCCAGGCATCGCACTGCAGAATAGACAAGAACCCAAAGCGCCATGGCTTCCGAGCACTCCCAATTCGGCTTGTTTAAAACCCGGCGTTTCGGACCGTTCTTCAGCACCATGGCCCTGGGCGCGCTGAACGACAACATCTTCAAAAACGCGCTGGCTGCGTTGATGGTCTTTGAAGGCAGTCGCATCGCCGGTCTGGACGATAAACTGCTGGTCCCGCTGAGCGGCCTGGTATTCATCCTGCCGTTTTTCATGTTCTCCGCACTGTTCGGCCAGTTCGCAGACAAGTATGAAAAGTCGGTGCAGATACGCCGGGTGAAGCTGCTGGAAATCGGCATTATGGTGCTGGCCACACTGGGGTTTTTGTTTTCCAACCTGTTCTTGTTGTTCGGCGTGCTGTTTCTGCTCGGCCTGCAGTCGACGATTTTCGGACCGATCAAATACGGCATATTGCCCCAGGTGCTGAAAAAAGAAGAACTGGTCGGCGGCAATGCGCTGGTTGAAATGGGGACTTTTGTCGCGATCCTGCTCGGGACCATCGCCGGTCCGCTGCTGGTTCGTATCGAAGCGCCATGGCCGGTCTGGGTATGCGCCGCCTGCCTGGTCGTCGCGGTTTTCGGCTGGCTTTCCAGTCTTCGGGTGCCGCTGGCTGACGCGTCCGACCCGGCGCTGAAAATCAACTGGAATATTCCGACCGAGACGGTTCGCAATATTCGATTTATCAACGAAAACCGGACGGTGCTCAACAGCGTGCTCGGCATTTCGTGGTTCTGGTTTTACGGCTCCATTTTCCTGTTGCAGATCTTCGGTTATACCAAGCACATCTTGGGCGGAGACGAGCAGTTGGTGTCGATGCTGCTGGCGTTGTTTATCGTCGGCATCAGTTCGGGCTCGCTGCTGTGCGAAAAGCTGTCCGGCAAACAAGTGGAGATCGGCCTGGTGCCGTTCGGTGCAATCGGCCTGACCATATTCGGCCTGGACTTGTACTTCGCCAGCCCGGCCGGCAACGCTGCGGAAGCCGTGTCCATCGCGCAGTTCTTCTCCGAGCCGTCGAACTGGCGGATCATCGTCGACCTGCTGCTGATCGGGGTCTTCGGCGGTTTCTATACCGTACCCTTGTATGCGCTGGTACAGCAGCGCTCGCACCCTGGGCACCGCTCGCGGGTAATAGCCGGGCTGAATATTCTGAACGCATTGTTCATGGTGGTCTCGGCCGGTTTCGCGATTCTGCTGCTGGGCCCGATGGGGCTGAGTATTCCGGAACTCTTTATGGTAACGGCCATCGTCAACGCCATCGTTGCAATCTATATCTTTACCCTGGTGCCGGAATTCCTGATGCGCTTTCTGGTATGGATTCTGATCCACAGCATCTACCGTGTCAGGTCTTCAGGGTTGGGCAGGATTCCGGAGCAAGGGCCGGTGATCGTTGCCGCGAATCATGTCAGCTACGTCGACGCGCTGATTCTGGGCGGCCTGGTGCGCCGGCCGGTGCGCTTTGTGATGTACCACAAGATTTTCAAGATTCCGCTGCTGAATTTCATTTTCCGTACCAGCAAGGCGATCCCGATTGCGTCACGCAGCGAAGATCCCGAACTGCTGGATCGGGCCTACCTAAAAATTCACCAGGTGCTTGATAACGGCGATGTACTCGGCATTTTTCCGGAAGGCGGGATTACACGCGACGGCGAAATCCAGACGTTCAAGAAAGGTATCGACAAGATTATCCTTGAGCAGCCGGTACCAGTAGTGCCGATCGCGCTTTGCCATCTGTGGGGCAGCCTGTTCAGCCGCAAAGACCCGTTGGTCAAAAGACGGCCGAGAAAATTCTGGAAGCTGATCGAGCTTCGGGTCGGCGACCCGATCCCGCCCGATCAAGTGAACTCAGAACGGCTGGAAGCCGAAGTACGGCGGCTGCGCGGCGAGGACCGCTAGATCACCGCCCGAATTGGCGGCCGCTATGCGGGCTGCGGCGAGGCACCGCATTTCCAGCAGAGACCGAATTGCCCCTCGATACGGGTTTGGCACGCCTGGCAAACCCAGGCGATCTGTTTTGTACCATAGTCGCGCTCCAGTTCTTCGATAATCCGCAATGCGCGCAGCTTGTCCGTGCCGCGCAAAACCCACAACTCCGGAACGGTTTCGGTAAACGGTACCTCACCGGTGATGCTGCTGGTGAACTGGTTTTTTACCACGCAGGCGATACTTTGCGCTTCCAACACCGATTGATAGTAACCAACCTTGGTGAAGTCGAAATCTTCAAATACTTTGATCAATATTCCGCGCCTTAACGACTAGCCAGCCTGAAACAGCCGGCTTCGGTCTTTAAACCCTTTGAACTCCAAAACATTACCCGACGGGTCTGCAATAAACAACGTTGCCTGCTCGCCCGGTTCTCCGACAAAACGGTAGTCCGGCGGAATCAGGAAATCCGCGTCTTGATCCCGGAGCCTTCCGGCCAGCGACCCCCAATCTCCCAGACCCAGAACCACACCGAAATGCGGTACTGGGACGGAATGGCGGTCAACCGGATTGCAATGGTTCTCGATTTTTCCCCGCCGTCCCAGGTTCGGGTTCAGGTGACAGACCAGTTGATGGCCATAGCAATCGAAATCCACCCACATAGCCGCGGAGCGCCCTTCCGGGAAACCCAGCATTTCACCGTAAAAGCGCCGCGCTTCGCCAAGGTCTCGGACTTGAATGGCCAGGTGGAAAGGCGGGAGCAATGACATCGGGACTAACCCTTTATTATGGCTGTCGGCGTTTGTACCGATAATATACCTGATCGGAGACGCACGATGTATGCCCGCCGCCTGTTCGCATCCTCGCTGATCGGCAGCGTTACGACGCTCCTTGTATTCTTATTCATGGCCTCGCTGATATCGAGAGACGGTATTGAATCCTTGCGCTGGCCGGACCATTGACCGACGATTCGCTTTGACCAGGTTCTACCGCCACAGCCGGTGCCGCCAAGAGTCCGCAAAATACCGCAAAAACCCAACCCGGCACCGCGCACTCACCTTTCGTTTCTGCAAAACCCGGTGAGGCCACCGGCACCGAATACCGATATCCCCGCATTTCCGGCTGCGGACGGGCTGATGGGTGTGTGGCAATTCGGATCGTCCGCAGGTCACGGCAGCGCGATCAACCATGTTCCGATCAAGCGGCTGGCGCTAGCGCCGCAATATCCACCCGAAGCGCTGCTCAGGGGTATCGAGGGTGAAGTGGTAGTCGAGTTCACCGTGGCGGAGACCGGCACCGTCGAAGACCTCCGAATTATCGCTGCGAAACCGCCGAGGCTGTTTAACCGCGAGGTCATCAACGCAGTACGGCGCTGGCAGTTTCGGCCGGCGATGGAAAACGGCAAACCGGTTGCGAGGCGGGTTCGCGAAACCGTCAGCTTTGTGCTGGAGAATCAGCACTGACATTGGCCCCATCGTCAATGGCCTCATTGACAATAGCTTGAGCCAGCTTGATGACTGACAGCGGTGCGCTGCCTTCTGCTTTATTGTTGATAATACCGAGTACCGGCAGCCCGCGGCCGGTCGCGCACCGGCAGGCTGCCGCCAGCACCCGACGGGTTTCAGGGTCTTCGTCCACCAGGCGCGCAAACGGGCTGTAGCGGGCCTTGGCCACGGCATAGGACAACGCGGGATTCAGATTCCAGCGAAAAATCAGCTGGCGAAACGGATAGCGAAAAAACCAGTCGATCTGGTCGGCGATACGGACAGCTTGGGGGTGAACGCTAAGGCAGGGCACGCTATGGCTTTGCGCAATCAACTCATATAGGTCGGCCCGCAAGGTCTGTGGATGACGAAATTCCAGTGCGACACTCAGCGCATCGGAAAAGCTGTTCAGCAATGCCTCAAGGCGGTTGCGAAAGCGCGGGAAATTCTCTCCGACATAGCGACTGGCATTCGGCGTGAATTGGAACACCACAGCCGCTGCCTTGCCGGCGCTGCCGGCAAGCAGTGGCTCCAAAAAGCGTTCGGCGAAGTAGCCGGCATCCAGAAAACGTGGATTGGGCTGCGATTTAGCGTACGGTTCGGTCAGCAAGCGCGGTACTTTGTACAGCAGGCGAAAATCGTCCGGAGTCTGTGCCGAATAGTCCCGATAGACGGAAATATCGACAGGTCCGTAGAACGTCCGGTCGACGCCGACCGTTCTCAGCAGCGGGTGTTTGGCGTACGCGACGAGCCCATGCCGGCTCACTTGCTGCTGGCTGGCCTTGATGCCCCAGACCAGACCTTCCCAACCCGGGAAATACCAGGATGACGTGCCAAGACGAATGGTCTCGGGCAGGCGCCCGGCCAGCTGCCTGATTCGCGGTTCCTGGTCTGCGGCCGGAATCATCTCCCCGCCGAATAATGATTGCTGTCCTGTCATAGGAGATGGAGCGCTTTATTCAGCGCCTGCATTATTCGTCGTCCGCAGGAATGAAGTCCAGCGACGCGGAATTGATACAGTAGCGCAGACCGGTCGGTGGCGGCCCGTCGCTGAAAACATGCCCGAGGTGGGCATCGCAGCGGGAGCAGACCAGTTCGGTCCGGCGCATACCGTGGCTGTCGTCAAACCGCTGCGCGATATTGGCGTCCCCGAGTTCGGAATGAAAACTCGGCCAGCCGCAGCCGGAGTGGAATTTGCTATCGGAACCGAACAGCGCATGACCGCAGCACACGCAGTGATAGGTTCCCCGGTCCTGGTGCAAGTTGTAGCGGCCGGTATGCGGCAGCTCGGTACCGGCCTGCCGCGTCACCCGGTATTGCTCATCGCTTAATTGCGCCCGCCATTCGGCCTCTGTCTTGTGTACTTTTTCCATGGAAATCCAAGCTCCTAATCGGGAGTCTTCACCGCTTTTTTCTGTAGCTTTGAGGCGGCGAGTTTAGCCGATTGCTTCTTCCGATCGCCTTTAGCTCCGATCGCTGCAGGGGCGTCTTTAGGGACGAGTGCTTTTTGCCTATTGAAAGACTCGTTAATCATAGCCCGGTCACCAGTATCCGGTTATCGCGCCCAAAGGCGCTCCTGCGGAAAACCCCGCCTAGGAACCACAGGCGACCCGCCGGAGCGGGCGCGAGACTCCTTTCCATGGCTCCCTAGTTGCCGGCCACGATCAGCAGGCGCTCCGAATCCAGGTTGTATTCAGACCCGTCCAGGCCGCCGTAGATCGCAACCGACTTGAATCCGGCCGCAAACAGCCGGTCCTCCAGCTCCAGCGCGCTGTAGCAGCGGTGCGAGAATGACGTCCGGTATACCGAATCGCCGCGTACCAGGGTCCAGCGATTGCTGAGCCGGGTCATGTTGTCGATCAGACAGGGCTGTTCGATCAGCATTGCGCCGTCCGGGAAATCGCGAACCATCACCGGTTCGAGCTGGCGGGCCAGATACTCCTTGCCGACGACATCCAATACGAATCGGCCACCGGCATTCAGCGCAGCGACCACGTTTTTCAGGACTTTCAAGTCGTCTTCCGGCCGATCGAAATAGCCGAACGAACTCCACATGCATAGCGCCAAATCGTAGCTGTCCGGCCGGGTGAACTCGCGCATATCCCGCTGTAACACTTCGGCCGACAACCCCTCGTGCTGCAGCCGCCGCCTCAGGTCGGTCAGCAGATACTCGCTGCTGTCCACGGCTGTCACCGCGAACCCGGCGCGGCATAGCGGCAGCGTGTGGCGGCCGGGACCGCAGGCCAGATCCAGCACCCGTTCCGGCTCTCTGCCAAGCAGGCCGATTAACTGCGAGACCTGCGCTTCGCCAGCTTCAAATTGCGCCGCGGAAAACATGCAGTCGTAGAACTGTTCCCACAGTCGCTCGTCAAAATACCATTCGTCGGCCATCTTGTTTATCCTGCGCCTATGCGTATATCGGTCATCGGCATCATCTTCTCAATTATGGTACTGACCACAGTTGCCTGCAGCACGCTTGGCTATTATAGCCAGGCCATCGGCGGTCAATTGCGCTTAATGCATGCACGCGAGCCGATTCGAAAACTGCTGGCCGCCGAGGATACCGATCCGAACCTGAAGGCGCAGCTTGCCGAAATATTGGAAATGCGCCGTTTCGCCAGTTCGGTTCTGCTGCTGCCGAACAATAAAAGCTATACCGCGTATGCCGAAACCGGCAAACCGGCCCTGGTCTGGAACGTCGTTGCAACCGAACCCTTCTCGCTGCAGGCCCGTAATTGGTGCTTTCCGGTGGCTGGCTGCGTGCCGTACCGCGGTTATTTCAAGCGCGAGAACGCCGAGCGCTTTGCCCGGCGGCTGCGCCGGCAGGGTCTGGATGTTGCGGTCAGCGGCGCCACCGCCTACTCCACGCTTGGCTATTTCGCCGATCCGGTACTCGATACCATGCTGGACTATCCTGACTATCAACTGGCCGGGCTGATCTTTCATGAACTTGCACATCAGCACCTGTATCTGAAAGGCGATGCCGATTTCAACGAATCCTTTGCCACTGCGGTGGAGCGCATCGGTGTCGGGCGCTGGCTGCAGGCCACCGGCTCGGGAAGCCAGCGCGAACGCTGGTTGTCCGAGCGTGCCAGAGCCCGGGATTTCAGTGAGTTGCTGATAAGCACCCGCAACGCATTGGAAGCGCTGTACCACCAACCGCTGGACCGTGAACAAATGCGCATCCGCAAAGCCGACATCTTTCGCAACCTGCAAAATCGTTATCAGAAGCTGAAAGCGTCTCGCTGGAGTGGCTATGACGGCTACGATAACTGGTTCCAGCGCGACTTAAACAACGCCCATCTGGCATTGTTTGCGACCTACGAGGGCGGCACGCAGGCGTTCCTGACCCTTTACCGCGAACATGACAACAACCTGCCCGCTTTTTACGCCGCGGTCGAAGCGATCAGCCGGCAGGGGCCGGAGCAGCGGCGGCAATGGATGAACAGTCCCTAGTGCATAATCCCCGAATAGAAAACCCATGCCCCCGATCGGCCATCAGCGTTTCAAATTCGATTGCACCGTTCTGCGATCTATGCCACCGTAACGCCCTTTCGACGGCATCCCTGTCTATGTCCGCAGGTTTTTTTAAACGACTGCTGCCCGGTCTGGCGCTGGTGATCGGCGGCACGGTGTCCGGGGCGCTGATCGGCCAGCCGGCCGCAACCGGCGCCACAGCGCAGTGCCCGGACCCACGCAGCGCGTTTGAGCTGCCCGACACGCCGGACCGCGGTCATCTGCCACTCTGGGTTACAGCCGATTACTGGGATATCGAGCAGCGGGTCTCGCGCTTTCGCGGCAGCGTCAAACTGGAACGCGGCGACCAGCTTCTGCTGACCGAAAGGCTGGACTACGATGCCGACAGCGGCCGGATCAGTATGCCGCAGCCTATGCAATACCGGGATCAGAATTTCAGCCTGTCTGCAGGTACTGCGGACTACAATCTTGCCGATGAGTCAGGGCAGTTCAGCGCAGCGCGCTACGGTATCAGCGGCGGCCTCGGCAACGGCAAGGCCGAACAGGTGCAATTGCAAAACGCGGTCTTGGATCTCGGCGGGGTCAGCTACACCACCTGCGAGGGCGACAACCCGGACTGGCAACTGGAAGCGGACCGGATCGTGCTCGACCAAAGCACCGGCCGGGGCAGTGCGCGCGGCGCGAAACTGAAATTCAAAGGCGTGCCGCTGCTGTATTCACCGTGGTTCAGTTTTCCGCTCGACGACCGGCGCAAATCCGGCCTGCTCTACCCTTCCATCGGCAGCGCCAATGACAACGGCTTCGACCTCAGCATTCCCTACTACTGGAACATCGCCCCGCAGCAGGATGCGACCTTTACACCGAGACTGATCACCGACCGCGGCGTGATGCTCGGTACCCAGTACCGTTGGCTGACCGGTAAAACCCGCGGTCAGGTAGAGGTCGATTTTCTACCGGATGACGACGAACTCAACGATAACCGGTATCGCTACCAAGTCGACCATATCGTCCGCTGGTCGCCGCAGTGGCAGTCCAGCCTGCACCTGGAGCGGGTCAGCGACAACGCCTATTTCGAGGATTTCGGTCAGGGCCTGGCGCAGACCTCCCGCCAGTACCTGCGCAGTCAGGCACAGCTTCTGGGCCGCGGCCGCTATTGGACTTTCGACGTTACAGCCGATGACTTTCAGGTTATCGACCAGGCGGTCGGGCCGCTGCAGGAACCCTACAGCCGCTTTCCGCGTTTCGGGTATCGGCTGGATGCGCCGATCGGCCGCAGCCTGTGGGACGTCCGGCTGGATTCGGAACTGGTTTATTTCGACCGGACCGAAGGCGTCACCGGTGCGCGCTTCGACCTCTACCCGCGCCTGATCGGCAACTACGAGTGGGCCGCGGGATTCGTCCGGCCGTCCGTGGGCTACCGAAGCACGCGCTATAGCCTGGACCGGCTGGCCGGTTTCAGCGATGACTCACCGAGCCGCAGCACCCCGATTGTCAGCCTGGACAGCGGGCTGTTTTTCGACCGCAGCCTGAAAAGCGGCGCGCTGCAGACGCTGGAACCGCGACTGTATTATCTGTACGTTCCGTTCGAGAACCAGGATGATCTGCCGGACTTCGATACCTCCGAACTGACTTTCGGCTTCAGCCAGCTGTTCCATCACAACCGCTTCGCCGGCGCGGACCGCCAGGCCGATGCCAACCAGCTCACACTGGCGCTGAGCTCGCGCATACTGGACCCATCCAGCGGCCGCGAGCAGTTCAGCCTGAATGTCGGCCAGATCGTTTTCTTTACCGATCAGCGCGTGCAGTTGAACAGCAGCCAGCCGCCGACCGACCGGGATCGTTCCGCGTTTCTGGCCGAAATCAACTACCAGGCCACTTCGCAGCTCTCCACCCGCTTCGGCATTCAGTGGGACTGGGACGAAAGCCAGATCGACGTCGGCTATGCCGGGCTCGCCTACCGCAACCGGAAAAACTGGGAATGGGCTTTCGACTACCGCTTTCGCCGCGACCGCGTGGAACAGGCGGATATCCGCGCGTCTTTTCCGCTGCGTTCCAACTGGCGCCTGATCGGTCGCCTGAACTTTGACCTGGAAAACAGCGATGTTCAGGAAGCGCTGGCCGGATTCGAATACAACAGTTGCTGTTGGGCTCTGCGTCTGCTGGGCCGGCGGTACCTGAAAAACCGTCAGGGCGAAAGCCGCAACGCGATCTACCTGGAGCTGGAGCTGACCGGGCTGGGCAGCATCGGCCGGCGGCCGTTCCCGCTGCTGCAGCCCGATCGCTATCAGCCGTAGCGCCGGCGATCGCAATCTCCACAACGCTGCGCCGCTTCCGGTAGAATAACCGCTGGAAAAGGTCTGCTCGCCAGCGAGGAGCAGCAAGCGACCCGCCGGAGCGGGCGCGAGACACCTCAATGCCATCGCACGGCGATCGCAGCGAACCCAGACGTTTTTTTGGCGTCCAACGCAGGGAATAATTCGAGTAGGCTTATATGATCAGTCAATACACTACCTTGCCCGGCATTCGGCCGGCATACATCCTGCTGGCTGCCCTTCTGCTGACCGGCGCGGCCGCTAACGCACAACAGGCGCGGGTCATTGATTCCATCGTTGCGGTTGTCGATCAGGACGTAATCATGCGCAGCGAACTGAATCAGGCGATCGCCAGCATCGTGTCCCGGCTGCAAGCCGAAGGCGGCAATTTGCCGCCACGCGACCTGCTGGAAAAACAGGTGCTGGAAAACCTGATCCTGACGCGGCTGGAAATCCAGCGCGCCAGCCAGACCAACATTCGGGTCAGCGACGCGGATGTCGACCAGGCGCTGATGCAGGTCGCGCAGCAAAACCGCCTGAGCGTCGATCAACTGCGCCGTGCGATCGAGGCCGACGGCTTCGATTTCACGGAATTTCGCCGCACCCTCGGGGAAGACATCATGTCTCAGCGTCTGCGCCAGCGGGTTATCGACGGTTCGGTGAACGTGTCCGAAACCGAAGTCGATATTCTGCTTGCGTCCGATGCATTAAACAGCGGCGAATACAATCTGGCCCACATTCAGATATCGGTGCCCGACGGCGCGACCCCGGCGCAGATCGCAGAGGCCAAAAATCGGGCCGACGACGTCTACAGCCGGTTGCAGAACGGTCTGGATTTCCGCTCTGCGGCGATCACCTACTCGGACGCGCAGGACGCGCTGCAAGGCGGTGAAATCGGCTGGCGCGACTTGAATTCCGTACCGCGCCTTTTCGCCGATGCGATCGCCGAGGTCAGCGTCGGGGAAACCACCAGCCCGCTGCGCAGCCCCGCCGGCTACCACATCATTCATGTGCTGGACCATCGGGACACCGCCCAGGTGATCGTGCGCGAGTTCCGCGCCAAGCACATCATGATACAGACCAACGAACTGGTCTCTCCCCGCGATGCGCTGCAGACCATTCAGGAACTCCATCGGCGCTTAAAGGACGGCGAATCGTTCGCGGATCTGGCCAAGGAGCACTCCGATGATGTCAGCTCGGCCAATCTCGGCGGCGATCTGGGTTGGTTTGAGCCCGCGACATTCGGGGGGCGGGTGCAACAGACGCTGGAATCCCTGGTTGACGGGCAGCTTAGCGAACCGTTTCAGTCACAGTCGGGCTGGCATCTGATCCAGCGGGTCGCGGTCAGGGAAACCGACCGCACCGACGAGATGCTGCGCGCATCGGCCAAGGAAAAAATCCGCCAGCGCAAGGCCGACGTGGAACTGAACCAGTTTCTGCGCCGGATGCGCGATGAAGCCTACGTCGATATTCGGCTATCTTCTTAACCATCGGCGGCACCGGCCATGGCTGGCGGTGATCACACCCTGTTTTTGACGCCCGGCGAACCGGCCGGGATCGGCCCTGAACTGGCCATCAAGGCAGGGCTCGAAAATGACGGCATACCGCTGGTCGCGATTGCCGACAAATCGCTGCTGGCCGCCGTTGCACATTCACTGGCGCTGCCAATCAAACTGACCGACTGGACACCCGGCACGGAACGGTCGAGCGGGCCGGGCAAGCTGGCTGTCTGGGACACTCCGCTCGAGACGGCTGCCACCGCCGGGCTGCTTGACCCGACCAATGCCGCCTATGTGCTGAAAACCCTCGAACGGGGTATCGGAGCCTGCCTTTCCGATCCGGACCGGAACGCACTGGTCACCGGGCCGGTACACAAAGGGGTAATCAACGACGCGGGCATTCCGTTCACCGGCCATACGGAGCTGCTGGCGCAGCGCAGTGCAGCGGGCAAGGTGGTCATGATGCTGGCCAGCAAACGGTTGCGGGTGGCACTGGCAACCACCCATCTGCCGCTTCGGCATGTTGCCGATACGATTAATCGGGCGCTGGTGCTCGAAACGCTTGAAATCGTTCACCGCGAGTTGAAAAACCGTTTCGCCATTGCGCATCCGAGAATTGCGGTCTGCGGGCTGAATCCGCACGCCGGCGAGGGCGGGCATCTGGGCGACGAAGACCAGCGGGAAATCCGGCCTGCGATAGAAAGTGCGCTGGCAAAAGGCATACTGGCGGACGGTCCGTGGCCGGCCGATACGCTGTTTACCGCCAAACATCTGCAAAAAACCGACGTGGTACTGGCGATGTACCACGACCAGGGCCTGCCGGTGCTGAAGTACGAGGGTTTCGGCGCCGCGGTAAACATCACGCTTGGCCTGCCGTTCGTTAGAACTTCGGTGGACCACGGTACGGCAACAGATATCGCCGGCCGCGGGATCGCCGATTCCGGGTCGATGATGCATGCGATCCGCACTGCGTATCGAATGCTTTCATGAACCACAGACCGCGCAAGCGTTTCGGACAGAATTTTCTGATCGACCCGAATATCAGCGGGAAGATTGCGGCATTGATTGACGCCGGACCGGATGACACCGTGGTGGAAATCGGTCCCGGCCAGGGCGCACTGACTGCGATACTGCTGGCCACCGGCTGCGAACTCCACTGCGTGGAAATCGACCGCGATCTGCAACGAACGCTGGCCCGGCGGTTTTCCGCCAGCGACCGGTTTCATCTGCACCCCGGCGATGCGTTAAAAACGGATTTCCACGCGCTGACCGGCGGAAAGCCTTTTCGACTGGTCGGCAATCTGCCGTACAACATTTCAACCCCGCTGATATTCCATGCGATGAACTTCTGCCCGGTGATTCGGGATATGATTTTCATGCTGCAGAACGAAGTAGTGATGCGCATGACCGCCGCGCCCGGCAGCAAATCCTATGGACGCCTAAGCGTGATGACTCAGTTACATTGCCGGGTGACGCCGCATTTCATGGTAAGGCCCGGCGCGTTTCGGCCGGCGCCGGCGGTCGACTCGCGGATCGTGCAGCTAGTGCCGCACACGAGCCCGCCGGTCGAGCTGGACGATCGCGAGCATTTCGCCCAATTGGTCCAGCGGGCTTTCGGGCAGCGCCGGAAAACGCTGCGCAATGCATTAAAGGGCATACTCGATGCCGATGCGATCCGCGGCTGCGGAATCGACCCCGGTGCGAGAGCGGAAAACCTGGACTTGAAGGCTTTCGCCGTATTGAGCCGCGTGGCAAAAGCCGGCCATTCCAGTAAACTCTGAACAAACAGATTCCCGAGAAATGGCCGCACAGCAACACTCACACATCACCGTGCATTCGGAAACCAAGTTTCTTGGAATGCACGAGGACGGCTACGCATTCGCTTATCAAATCACGATTCGCAACCACGGTCCGCTGGCCGTGCAACTGCTGTCTCGCCACTGGGTCATCACCCACGGCAGCGGCCAGATCGAAGAAGTTAACGGCGACGGCGTAGTCGGCGAACAACCCCGTCTTCAGCGCGGCGAGCAGTTCACCTACACCAGCGGCGCCGTTTTGCAGGCGCCGACCGGTTCCATGCGTGGCGAGTATCTGTTCACGACCGACGATGGCGACCGGTTCGAGGTGCCGATACCCGAATTCGCGCTGATCATGCCTTCGGCGGCGCACTAGCGCCGGAATTCAGCGCGTCGATCAATACATCAAGCCGGGACTCGTAACGCCGCCAGGCGCCGATATTGCGATCGTGTATCGGTTCTCTGACCTGGGCTGCGCTGGCCGTGGCCACCGGGCGGGTGTGCCGGTGACCGGTCAGCACCGATTCGTCCCAGTCAAGCTGGCAGAAATCGAGCAAGCGGCGGGCCACGGCTTCAGGTGCAGTAACCAGGTCTTCGTACCGGACATCGAATATTCGGTCCGGTGCTCGCTCGTACCAGAACGCCATCGTCTGCCGGTAGCTGCGGTAGTAGGCCGCCAGTTCGTCCAACTGGTAGCTGAATTCCTGTCCGCGCACGAAAAGCTGGCGGTAGCAGCTCACGCAGGTATCCCGCGAATCCCGCCGGCAGTCGACGATTAAAGCCTGTGGAAACATCGATAGTATCGCGCCGATATAGACCCAGTTGCCCGGCAGCTTGTCGCAGAAAACCGGCGTTCGGCGGGACCACTGCCCGCAGCGCTGCAAATAGGCCCGGCCCAGTTCCCGCCACTGCGATGCGGTGGCCGCCGCCGCCCATTGCACGAACGGCTGACGGCAGCGCCTGCCGTACTCGCCGATAAGCTGTGGAATATGCGGTAGCTCGTCAGCCGCAGTCACCGCCGGGTGTGCGCCCAGCAGTTGCTCGGTCAACGTGGATCCGGAACGCGGCAGGCTGACGATAAACACCGGGCGGGCCTCACCCGCGATGTCTTCCGCGACGGACCAGCGCCGGTCTTCAAAGGCTGCCTGAACCCGTTCCATCCAGCGTTTAAAGCCCTGTGCATCCCAACGCAGCTTGGCCCGCTTCACCCGGTTGGCCATCTCGAAACGCTGCCAGGCCTGATCGTATTGCCGCTGGTCTTCCAGCGCCTTGGCCAGTGCGAATTGTGCGTATTCGTCATGCTCGCGTGCATCGGCCACCGCCGTCAGCCGCTGCCGTTCCCGGTCGCTCAGCCGAACCGTCTTCAAATTGGATAAAGACCACCAGGCCGGTGTGTAATCCGGCTTGACGGCGACCGCGGCGCGGTAGCTTTTCGCGGCCTGCTCGACTCGACCCAGCGCTTTTTGCACATCGCCCAGCACCACCCATGCGCCCAGATGGCCGGCTGCCGTATCCACCAGCTTCAGTAATTCTTGCTCGGCCTCGGCATAGCGGGATTCCGCCTTCAACGTACGGGCCAGATTAAAGCGTGCTGGAACCTGCCCCCGGTCTATTCGCAGCGCGCGCTCGAAATGGGCTATCGCGTCGCCTGAGCGCCCGGACTCCAGCAGCGCATAGCCCAGATCGTTCCAACTGTCGGCGTCCTTCGGCAACAGTTCCGCACGCCGCTCGAACGCCGCGATCGCAGCGGCCGGACTGCCGGAGCGCTGCAGCGCTATGCCGTACATGCGCAGCAATATCTCGTGGTAGGGATAGATTTCCAGCAGTGGCCGCAACTGCCTGATCGCGCCGGCAAAATCGCTCTGTTCGATGCACCGCTGTATCTGCTGCATCTGCTTCGGCAGGGGCTGCGGCCGGGCCGAAGAACCGTGATCGGCGTGCGCATTGGCGCGGGAATGCTTGGTCATGACTTGCAAGACTAGCAGAACCCTGCTGCAATCTGCATCCTTCGAAACGGGCAATCGGCCCGTGACCGAAGTCAAAACTGGATGGCATTGATGGCTCACTATATCGTCGGCGATATTCAAGGCTGCTACGATCCGTTGCAGCGCCTGTTGGATCGGCTGGACTTCGACCCCGGCAAGGACCGGCTATGGTGCTGCGGCGACCTGGTCAACCGCGGTGGAAAATCGCTCAAGGTCCTGCGCTTTATCTACCGTATGCGCGATTGCATGGACTCGGTGCTGGGCAACCACGATCTGGACCTGCTGGGCGCGGCCAGCGGTATCAAGCGCTACCGCAGCAACGCCGAACTGAACAAGATCATTCAGGCGCATGACAGCGACGAACTGCTGGACTGGCTGCGCCACCGGCCGATGGTGCTCAGGAGCAAAAAACACCATGTGCTGGTCGCGCATGCCGGCATTCTGCCGCAGTGGGACATGGCGCAGACCCTGAAAGCCGCCCGCGAGATTG
The DNA here is from genome assembly GCA_028289465.1 of Lysobacterales bacterium. Taxonomy (GTDB): domain Bacteria; phylum Pseudomonadota; class Gammaproteobacteria; order Xanthomonadales; family SZUA-36; genus JANQPM01. The sequence goes on from JANQPM010000028.1 coordinate 44,408, forward strand.
AAGAAGCGTTATGCGGCGACCGGCACCACAGGTTTCTGAAAACCATGTATGGCATCCGCCCCCGGCGCTGGCGGGCTTCCCTGCCCCGCTGGCAGCGGTTGCTTACCGCCACCAGCATTTTCACCCGAATGCGCTATTGTTCGGCCAAGGGCAAGCTGAATCTGACCAATAAGGGCGCGCCGGGCAGCCAGCGCAAAGGCTACCGCCCGTGGTTTGAATATCCGCGCCAGATCAAGCCGAAATGGACCATCGCCTTCGGCCACTGGGCTGCGCTGGGCCTGCACCGGGGAGAACGCCATATCGGCCTCGATTCCGGCTGCGTCTGGGGTAGAAAGCTCAGCGCATTGCGATTGGAGAACCGCGAGGTAATTCAGGTACCCGGTCAGTCCTGAGGGCCGGGTGGCTGCCCGGCGGAAGGCTGCTCGGCGGATACCCGGCGCAGATCGACGATAGAAAACGCGTACGCATTGCGCTGATCCGCAGCCACCTCGGTACATCCCGCCTGCTGCCAGTCTGCCGCATCCCATGCCGGGAAAAAAGTATCGGCTTCGATATCGCAATCCACCAGGGTCAACACCATGCGGTCGGCATGGGGCAGCGCCTGCCGGTAAAGCATGCCCCCGCCGATAACCATCACCTCGTCGGTATGCGCTATTTGAAGCGCGTATTCCAGGCTGGTCGCGATCTCGCAGCCGGGCAGGCGCAGATACGGATTATTGGTCAGCACGATATTCTGCCGCTGCGGCAGCGGCCGTCCGATGGATTCATAGGTACGGCGGCCCATCAGCACGCTGTGGTTCAGCGTCAGCCGCTTGAAATGCGCCAGTTCGGCCGGCAGATGCCACGGCATCTTGCCGCCGATGCCGATACCGCGGTTCTTCGCCATTGCCGCAACCAGGGTCAGAGACTTGCCGGCCAGCATCGGAAACCCCCGCGAGCCGCCTAGACCGCAATCGGCGCCTTGATCGGCGCATGGCTGCGATAATCGCGCAATTCGAAGTCCTGATAGCGGAATTCAAACAAATCGCGCCGTTCCGGATTCAGATGCATGCTCGGTGCCGGATAGCACGAGCGCGACAACTGCGTTTCGACCTGCTGCATATGATTCAGGTAGATATGCGCGTCGCCGAGCGTCAGGATAAACGCGCCGGGCTGCAAATCGACGACCTGCGCAACCATCATGGTCAGCAGCGCGTAGGATGCAATATTAAACGGTACGCCCAGAAAAACGTCGCCGCTGCGCTGATAGAGCTGGCATGACAGCCGCCCTTCGGCGACATAGAACTGAAACAGCGTATGGCAGGGCGCCAGCGCCATCCGTCCTGCGGCGGCATTTTGCTGGGGCGGGACGGATTCATCCGGCAACAGCGCCGGATTCCAGGCCGAAACAATATGCCGCCGGGAATGCGGCCGCTGTCTGAGGTCGTCGACGACTTGTCTGATTTGATCGATCGTCCGGCCGTCGGCGGCCGGCCAGGAGCGCCATTGCGCACCGTAAACCGGACCGAGGCTGCCGGTCTCATCGGCCCATTCGTCCCAGATACTCACACCGTGCCGATTCAAGTAATCGACATTGGTATCGCCGCTGAGGAACCACAGCAACTCGTGGATAATGGATTTGAAATGCAATCTCTTGGTCGTTACCGCCGGAAAGCCCTGTTGCAGATCGAACCGCATCTGATAGCCGAATACGCTCAGGGTGCCGGTGCCGGTTCGGTCCGCCTGACGCACACCGTGGGACTGAATGTGACGCAGCAGATCGAGGTATTGCTGCATGTTTTTCCTCTCCGTTAGAGTTATATGATTCCAGATGAATATGATTCTGGAATCTTATGCTTGTTTTTTATCGTGCGCGGTCGCCATCAGATAAATCCCGAATGCGACCATCGGCAGTGACAATAGCTGGCCCATGGTCAGCCAGTCAAATGCGATAAAACGCAGGTGCGCGTCCGGTTCGCGGACAAACTCCACCAGTATTCTAAACAGCCCGTAGCCGATTAGAAACAGGCCGGATATCGAACGCGTCGGGCGCTGCCGCGAAGAAAACCACCACAAGATCAAAAACAAAGCCAGGCCTTCCAGGCCGGCCTGGTAGAGCTGCGAGGGATGACGCGCCTCTGCGTTAAGCGCTCCGGCCGCATGGGCCTGCGCCAGGCTGGCATGCTCTCCGGCCCAGACCGCAGGCGATACCGCATTGGGAAAAAGCATCCCGAATATGCTTTCGGTTTTCCGCCCCCAGAGCTCGCCACCGATGAAATTGCCGAGACGGCCGAGCATCAGACCCAGCGGCACCATCGGTGCGATAAAATCGCCGACCTGCCAGAAACCTCTGCCGGTCTGTCGCGCATACCAGTACGTCGCGGCCAGCACGCCGACCAAACCACCGTGGAACGACATGCCCCCTTCCCATATTTTGAACAGAAACAGCCAGTCCTGCTTCAGGTTGGCCAGACCGTAAATCAGCACATAGCCGACACGGCCGCCGAGGATTACGCCGAGCATGCCGTAGAACAGGAAATCGCCGACTTCGGCCGGTTGCCAGCCCCACCATTTCTGGTGTCCCGCCTTCCATCGTCCGAACCACCAGAAGGCCGCAAAAGCCGCCATGTACATCAGACCGTACCAGTGAACCTGAAGCGGCCCGAGGCTAAACGCCACCGGATCGAAATTCACGAGATAGGGTATATCGGTGCTGGCCATCGAGCATTCCTGTTGTGAGTGTTCCCGTCGTGGATATTTATGGTCTGGCGAAGCCGCAAGCCCAGGCGCGTGAAGGTGTCTTGCGCCAGCTCCGACGGGTCGCCGGCGGCTCCGTCGATGCACCGGCTCCATAAGGAGTCTCGCGCCCGCTTCTTTCGTAGCGCAGGCGAAGCCAGATGGTGGTTTCGCGATAGCGAAGAAGCCTTCTGGCTCAGCCGTTAAGCGCGTGCGGACGAAAACCGCAACCGCAAGACAGCATGCAACTAAAGCGCGCCCCCTCTGGTGCCGCTCGCACTGCTCGCTCACCCAACCGGGGTCGGGGGGTCGCCTGCGGCTCCTCTGCGGTCGGCCGGTGTGCCCGCGCAGCATAAGGCAGTGGCGAAACACTGGCAAGCCGGGTATCGCGGCGATGCATTGAAGCCGGCGCGGACTGGCCAGCAAGAATAAACGCGGTAGGATAAGCGCCATGAATGAAAACCGACTGCATTCAGAAACCAGCCCGTACCTGCGGCAGCACGCGGACAACCCGGTTGCGTGGCAGCCGTGGGATGAACAGGCACTGCAGCAAGCCAGAACGCTCAACCGGCCGATCCTGCTGTCGATCGGCTACAGTGCATGCCACTGGTGCCATGTGATGGAACACGAATCTTTTGAAGACGAGGGTACGGCCCGGGTGATGAACGAGCTGTTTATCAATATCAAGGTAGACCGCGAAGAACGGCCGGATCTGGACAAAATCTATCAATTAAGCCACCAGTTGCTCAGCCAGCGCGGCGGTGGCTGGCCGCTGACGGTCTTTCTGGAGCCCGGCACGCAGATTCCGTTTTTTGCCGGCACCTATTTCCCGCCGGAAGCGCGGCACGGCCTGCCCGCCTTCAAAGACCTGCTGGTTCGAATCCGCAATTTCTTCGACCACCACCAGGAAGAACTGGCCAAACAAAACGCATCGCTGATGGATGCACTCAATAGCCTGAACCGCAGCGAGCCGCATCGCGAATCGATCAACAAGGCGCCGCTGGAGGCCGCTGCAACCGAACTCGGACGCTATTACGATTCGCTCAACGGCGGTTTTGGTGGCGCACCGAAATTTCCGCAAACGCCGCTGCTGGAGCTCGCCAGGGTGCTGTCCGGCAGTCATCCGGAGCATCGCGCCGCATTGCAGCATAGTTTGCAGAAAATGGCCGATGGCGGACTGCAAGACCATCTCGGCGGCGGTTTTTTCCGCTATACGGTCGACGACGACTGGAGCATTCCGCATTTCGAAAAAATGCTGTATGACAACGCGCAACTGCTGCCGGTTTACGCGGCCGCCGCCGCATCGGGAGACTCGGCAGCAGCAGTGGTCGTGGACGGCACCGTACAGTGGCTGAACACGGAGATGCGCACCGAAGATGGCATTTTCTATTCCAGCATGGATGCCGACTCCGAAGGCCGCGAAGGAAAATACTACGTCTGGGGCGCGGACGATATCGCCGAACTGCTGGCCGATAACGCGCACCAGGCATTTATTCACCGCTACGGCCTGAATCTGCCGCCGAATTTCGAGCGTCGCTATTGGCACTTGAAAGTTCGGCAGCCGATCGACACGGTCGCCGCAAACCTGAAACTCGATTCAGGCCTGACCGGGCGCCGGATTGAGCAGACCCACCGGCACCTGCTGCAGCATCGTAGCGAACGCATACGGCCGGCACGAGACGACAAACGGCTGACCGCGTGGAACGCGCTGGCGATTTCAGGCCTGGCCAGGAGTGCACGCTATCTTCGGCGGCCGGTGCTGGCTGACAGCGCCGCGCTGGCCATGGATACGCTGGTCGACAAAACCTGGGTCGATGGCCGCCTGTATGCCAGCTATCAGCACCGCCGCGCCCGCTTCCCGGCGTATCTGGACGATCACGCTTTTCTGCTGCAGGCGCTGATGGAACTGCTTGCCGTACGCTGGTCCGATCCGTATCTGCATCTGGCCGTGACCCTGGCCGACCGTCTGCTGGACCATTTCCAGGATCCGTCGCAGGGCGGCTTCTTTTTTACCGGCAAACATCACGAAAAACTGATACAGCGGCAAAAAACGCTGCAGGACGATGCGTTGCCGAACGGCAATGGCATCGCGGCCCAGAGTCTGCTGAAACTGGGCCATCTGCTCGGCGACAACCGCTACCTGAAGGCTGCCGAAAGCACCCTTCGAACCGCCTGGGAAGCCATGCAGCGGGCGCCGCTGGGTCATGCCACGCTGCTGACTGCGCTGCAGCAATACCTGGAACCCGCGGCTCAGGTCATTTTGATCGGGCCTGAAGATCAGTGCCTGGAATGGCGTAAAAAGTTGCCGGTGCTTGATATTCGATGCTATCTCCCCGGCCGGGATACCGGACACCTGCCCGGACTTCTGGCACACTATAACGTTGAAGGACCGGTGACAGCCTATGTTTGCAGCGGTCAGCGATGTCTGCCGCCCGTCACTGAATTGAAAAGCCTGCAAGAACAACTAAAGACGGTCTAGCTTCAAGGTAACCGGCGTTTTATGCTTGATTTAGCCCTGCCTAACGCGCACGCCATCGCGGTGATGATCCTGATCGTCGTGGCGCTGGTGATGTTCACTCGCGACTCGATCCCGCTGGAAACCACCAGTCTGTTTGTACTGGTCACGCTGGCGGTGGGCTTCTCACTGTTCCCGTTCTATATTGACGATCGGCCGCTCAGCGCCGCCAGTTTCTTCAGCGGTTTCGGCCACAAGGCGCTGATCGCGGTATCGGCACTGATGATCGTCGGACGCGGCCTGATCAGCACCGGTGCGCTGGAACCTATCGGACGCTTTCTCGCGCGGCTATGGCACCGCTGGCCGAAGGTCTCGTTGCTGATTACGCTGCTGATTTGTGCGGTGCTCAGCGCGTTTATCAACAATACACCGATCGTGATTCTGCTGCTGCCGCTGCTGATCGGCGTCGCGGTACGAACCGGCGGTTCGCCAACCGGCACACTGCTGCCGATGGGGCTGGCCAGTATCGTCGGCGGCATGGCGACCACTATCGGCACATCGACCAATCTGCTGGTGGTGAACGTTGCGGCCGATATGGGCGTGGAAGCGTTTAATATGTTCGACTTTCTGGGCCCGGCAGCCATATCCGGTATCGTCGCGATACTTTATCTGTGGCTGATCGCACCGCGTTTGATTCCGGAACGCCAGGCGCCGATCAACACCGCGGTTTCACGGCTGTATACCGCCCAGGTCAAGCTGAATGAAGACAGTATCTCGGTCGGCAAGACACTGGCCGATGCGATTGACCGGACCGGCGGCATGAAAGTGGAAAAAATACAGCGCGGCCCCGGCGTCTTCGTCACCCCGCTGCCGGACGTGAAACTACGCGGCGGCGACCGCATCACCATCACCGATACCCAGGCCAATGTCTACGAATACGCCCGCGTGCTCGGTGGCGTGCTGTATTCCGGCGAGCATATGGTCGACGCGGAACATCCGCTGTCCAGCGAAGGTGAACAGATTGCCGAGGTCGCGATCACCCCGGCATCGCGGCTGAACGGCGTGCGCATCGGCGATGCGAAGCTGAACTCCTATTACGGCCTGCGGCTGCTCGCGTTTCATCGCTTCGAAGGCACCCAGGAACGCCAGTCGTCCGGTTTGAACCGGGTGATCCTGCGCTCCGGCGATGTGCTGCTGGTACAGTCCAGCCCGGAAACGCTGCAAGCCCTGAAAGGCGGTGCCGATTTCGTCGTGCTGGACGGTTCGGAGAAACTGCCGAAGACCAGCAAGGCACCGATTGCATTGCTGACCATCGTCGGCGTGGTACTGCTGGCTGCGTTCGATTTCCTGCCGTTTCATATACCGATTGAAGTCAGCGCACTGCTCGGGGTCATGGTTCTGATCCTGACCGGCTGTCTGAGCTGGAAAGAGGCCATTAACGCCCTGAGCGCGCAGGTGATTTTGATTATCGTTTCCTCGCTCGCAATGGGTGCGGCCTTGATGCAGACCGGCGGTGCCGAATATCTGGCTCAGCTATTCCTGGCCATCACATTCGGCGCGCCGAACTACATCATCGTGGCCGGCGTGATGCTGATGATGGGCGTGCTCACCAATGTGGTGTCGAATAATGCGGCGGCGGTGATCGGCACGCCGATCGCGATCGGCATCGCGCAAAGCCTCGGTCTGCCGGCCGAACCGTTCATCCTGGCGGTGCTGTTCGGCGCGAACCTCAGCTTCGCAACGCCGATGGCCTATCAGACCAATCTTCTGGTGATGAATGCCGGCGGCTACAAATTTGTCGACTTCGTACGCGTCGGGCTGCCGCTGATGCTGCTAATCTGGCTGGTATTGACCGCCGTGCTGGTCGTCGCCTACGGTCTGTGATCCGACAGCCGGCCGGACACTGACAGCGAATTCTGGCACACTATCATGCGGCGGGACCCGTGGCCGTCGACTTTAGCGGTCGCCGGGTGGTCCGGTCCCGGAATCCCCGAATGCGTTACCCAGGACACGCTATTGAGCACGACGTGTTAGAGAATAGCAGCGATGCTTGATTTAGCTTTACCCAATCCGCACGCGATCGCTGTCATGATCTTGATCGTGATTGCACTGGTGATGTTCACGCGGGAGTCCATTCCGCTGGAAACCACCAGCCTGTTCGTGCTGGTCGCACTGGCCGGCGGCTTTACGCTGTTTCCGTTCTACGTCGACGGCAAGCAAATCACCGCATCTGATTTTTTCACCGGTTTCGGCCACAAGGCGCTGATCGCGGTCTGTGCGTTAATGATTGTCGGGCGCGGCTTGATCAATACCGGAGCCTTGGAGCCGGTCGGTCGCCTGCTGGCCCGGTTATGGCACCGCTGGCCGAAGATATCGTTACTGTTTACATTGCTTATTTGCGCTATTTTAAGCGCATTTATCAACAATACACCGATAGTTATACTGCTTTTACCGCTTTTAATCGGCGTTGCAGTGCGTACCGGGACCTCGCCGACCGGCACACTGTTGCCGATGGGGCTGGCCAGTATCGTCGGCGGCATGGGGACCACCATCGGCACGTCGACCAATCTGCTGGTGGTGAACGTTGCGGCCGATATGGGCGTGGAAGCATTCAGTATGTTCGATTTTCTGGGTCCGGCGGCGATTGCCGGTGCCGTCGCGATCTTCTACCTGTGGCTGATCGCGCCGCGTTTGATTCCGGAACGTCAGGCGCCGATCAACGCCGCGGTTTCGCGACTGTACACCGCGCAAATCCGAATGGACCACGACAGCCCGTTCCTCGGCAAAACGCTGGCCGATGCCATTGAGCGCACCGGCGGCATGAAAGTGGAAAAAATACAGCGCGGCCCCGGCGTCTTCGTCACCCCGCTGCCGGACGTGAAACTGCGCGGCGGCGACCGCATCACCATCACCGATACCCAGGCCAATGTCTACGAATACGCCCATGTGCTCGGCGGCGTGCTGTATTCCGGGGAACATATGGTCGACGCGGAACATCCGCTTACCGATGCCG
>JANQPM010000033.1 GCA_028289465.1 Lysobacterales bacterium
TGTCGATCACCCGCTGATCGCCGAACTTCTGCTGCAGGCCGTTGGTCGCGCGGAATACGCCGCCGTTGATGCCGACGTCTTCGCCGAGCACCACGACCGAGTCGTCGTGCTCCATTTCCCAGGCCAGCGCTGCGGTGACCGCTTCAACCAGCGTAATTTTCGCCATCAGTGCGACCCTCCGTCGGCCGGCAGCTCTTGCAGCGCTCGCTCGCGCTGCGCGGCCAGATCGTGTGGCGTTTCCGCGTACATATAATCGAACATGGATTCGATGGTCGGCTTCGGTGTGTTCATATATTCTTCCACGGCCGCTTCCACCTGCCGGGCTGCTTCTTCCTGCAGTTCCTGCTCTTTCTCCTCGCTCCAGTAGCCGTTGTCGGTGAGGTAGATTTTCAAGCGGCTCAGCGGTTCGCGCTGCCACGCGGTTTCCACTTCCTCGTCCGGCCGGTAGCGGCGCGCGTCGTCGGCCGTCGTATGGTCTGACAGGCGGTAGGTAATCATTTCGATCACCGATGCGCCTTTGCCTTCGCGTGCCCGCTCGATGGCTTTTTCCATCGCCCAGCGGGTGGCAATCAAATCGTTGCCGTCGACCTGAATTGACGGCAGACCGCCGGCAATGCCCTTCTGGGCCAGGGTCTTGGCCGAGTTCTGCTTATTCCGTGGTACGGAAATGGCCCACTGATTGTTGACGATGACCAGTACCATCGGCAGATTGAATGCGCTGGCCGCGTTGATCGCTTCCAGGAAATCGCCCTTGGACGAACCGCCGTCGCCGACGATCGAGACCGCGACCCGTTTTTCGTCGCGCAGTTTATAGGCCAGTGCCGCGCCGGCCGCGTGCAGGCACTGGGTCGCAATCGGCACGCACCAGGCGAAATCGTGTTTCGGTCCGGAGAAGTCGTTGCCGCGCTCGTCGCCGCCCCAGTACAGCAGTACTTCGGACATCTTCACGCCACGGTAGAACTGGGCGCCGTATTCGCGGTACATCGGGCAGAAGCAGTCTTCTTCCTGCATCGCGCTGCCGACGCCGACATGAGCCGCCTCGTGGCCCAGGCAGGAGGCATAGGTGCCGAGCTTGCCGGTACGCTGCAGCGCCACCGCCTTCTTGTCGAAAGTACGGGTAAGCGTCATCAGTTTGTACAATTTGACCAGTTCTTCGTAGTTCTTGGCCAGTGCCGGCACCTGCTCGCCGATCAGCCGCCCGTCCTGACTCAGGAACTGGTAGTAGTCAATTTTGTAGGAAGCGATGGTCGCTGACATATTGCGTCCTCTTGGTTTTGATGTGCCCCAGGTTGCCAATAACCCGGGTTGCCAATAGCCCGGCGGCAGCGCGGCAGGCCTTGGGCCGGCCCGTCAAACGGCCGCTGAATCATTGCAGGACTTGGTTTTTCCTTATGACGCCGACTGTCACGCCGGGAAGGACCGTTGACGCCCGGCACCCGTAAAACCCCGGCGACAAAAGAACACCATTATACGATGATCCGGCTATCCGGTTAAACTATCGGCCGGGAAATTTATCAGGCCATACGGATAATGAGCATCGAACAAAACAAGCGTCCGCTGGAAGACAGTATTCGGACCGACTTGCGGGATCGGCTGACTTATGATGGCTATCTCTGCCTGGCACCGCTGCTGAGTGCACAAAAACCGCTGTCCGAACCGATGCATCACGACGAGATGCTGTTTATTATTCAGCACCAGACCTCCGAGCTGTGGCTGAAACTGGTCATCCACGAGCTGAAAGCGGCCATCGGCTACCTGCGCGAAGACCGTCCCGGTCCATGCATGAAGGTGCTGTCGCGGGTCAAGCAGGTTCAGCGGCAACTGTTCGAGCAGTGGGGTGTGCTGGAGACGCTGACGCCGAGCGAATATGCGGAATTCCGCGATGTGCTGGGCCATGCGTCCGGCTTTCAGTCCCTGCAATACCGCATGGTGGAATTTCTGCTCGGCAACAAGAATGCCGGCATGCTGAAAGTATTCCGCTATGACCAAGATGCCTACGATACGCTGCGCGCAGTGCTGCAAGGTCCGAGCCTGTACGATGAGTTCCTGATTTACCTGTCGCGCTGGGATCACGCGGTTCCGGCCGGACATCTGGAACGGGACTGGTCCGAACCGCATCAGCGCGATCCGAAGCTGGTCGCGGTGTTCAAGCGCATCTACGACCATCCGCGCCGCTTCTGGGCCGAGTACGATTTATGCGAAAAACTGGTGGACGTCGAGGAGTCGTTTCAGCTCTGGCGTTTTCGACATATGAAAACGGTCGAGCGGGTAATTGGCTACAAGCGCGGCACCGGCGGTTCCAGCGGCGTTGAGTTCCTGAAAAAAGCGTTAGACCTGACGTTCTTTCCCGAACTGCTGGATGTCAGAACCGAGATCGGTCGTTAACCGGTATGTTCTGCGATGCGCTGAAGCTTCAATAACAGTCGCTGTAGCTGTGTCTGTTCCTGACGGCTCAGCTTTTGCAGCAGCGCTTGTTCGTAGCGCAATGCGCTCGGAATCACCTGGCGGTATATATCCCAGCCTGAATCGGTCAGGCTCAGCAGTGCGCAGCGGCGGTCGTTTTCATGGGCCTGGCGTGCCGCCAGGCCTTTTTCCTGCAGCCGTTTGACTGCCCGGCTGACCGTCACCTTGTCCATCGCGGTATAGCCGATGATTTCGGTCGCGGTGCTGCCTGGATAGCGGCCCAGAATCGCAATAATGCGCCATTCCTGTACGCTGAGGTTGAACGGTTCTTCGTAGGTCTCGGCAATGCCGCGGCTGATGGTGTTGCTCAATACCGACAGGCGGTACGGCAGAAAAGATTCGAGATCGAATTCGTCGGCAGCCGGGGCGATGTTGGCGGTTTTACGGTTCATTGTGTTTGATCGGTTTCAGGTTTTTCGCTTGCAATTAGTTTCAAATGAAACTATAAATAGAGCAGATTTGCAAGCGTTTGGACCGTTTCGGTCTTTCTCTTCCGGAGGTTAAAGAATGACAGAGCGACAGAATCCACTGGGTGTGGACGGCTTCGAATTCGTTGAATATGCTGCGCCCGATGCAGCATTGCTGCACGATTTATTCCAGCAAATGGGCTTCAGCCCTGTCGCCAGGCACCGCGAGCGGGCGATTACCCTGTACCGGCAGGGGGATGTGAACTTCCTGGTCAACGAAGAACCGGATTCCTTCGCCAGTCGTTTCGCGGCCGAACACGGGCCGTGCTGTACCGGTTTTGCGCTGCGGGTTGCGGATGCCCAAGCGGCTTTCCAGTCCACTTGCGGCAATGGTGCGGAACCGGCCATGGATACGGTCGGCACAGCACTGGACGGGCCGCGGATCATGGGTATCGGCGGTTCGATTCTGTATCTGACCGACCGCTGCAGCGGCAGCCCGCTGGCGGCGGACTATGTACTGATCGACGGTGCCGAGGCCAACCCGGCCGGCTACGGCCTGAGCTTTATCGACCACCTCACCCACAATGTCCATGAAGGCAATATGGACCAGTGGGCGGGCTACTACACGCGGCTGTTCGACTTCTTCGAAGTTAAATACTTCGATATCAAGGGGCAGCAGACCGGCCTGCGTTCGCGCGCTATGACCTCGCCGGACGGCCGGATCAGCATTCCGATCAACGAGTCTTCCGATCCGAAGAGCCAGATCAACGAATACCTGGATCAGTACAACGGCGAAGGCGTACAGCATATCGCGCTGTACACGGAGAACATTTACGATACCGTCGAGGCGATGCGGGCTGCGAACATCGAGTTTCTGGATACGCCGGATACCTACTACGAGATTATCGACAAGCGGGTACCGGATCATCGAGAAGATGTGCCTCGAATGCGGGAAAACCGCATTCTGATCGATGCCGATCAGGTGGAAACCCGAAAGATATTGCTGCAGATTTTCACCCAGACCAATATCGGCCCGATCTTTTTTGAGATCATTCAGCGCAAGGGCAACAAGGGTTTCGGCGAGGGCAATTTCCAGGCCCTGTTCGAATCCATCGAACTGGATCAGATGCGCCGCGGCGTACTCTGAGGAGCAGAATCTATGGCGAAAAAATGGATCAGCATGTCCAAGGTGGAAGGCGAAGCCTCGCGCCAGGCACACGCGGACATTCCCGACGGCAGTTACGAGCGGGAACTGGGCAAGGAAGGCTTCTTCGGCCCGGCTTCGCATATGTATCATCGGCGCCCGCCGACCGCCTGGACCGACTTTGAAGGGCCGCTGCGCCCGCGGGCGTTCGATACCAACAAGCTGAACGGGTTCGGTGCGTCGCCTTGGCAGGCCAGGCCGCTGATGGGCAATCGCAGCGTCCAGTTCCGCTGCTGGCGGATGGAATCGTCCATGGATCACCTGGCCCGCAATGCCGACGGCGACGAACTGTTGTTCATCCACTCCGGCAGCGGCCATCTGTACTGCGACTACGGCCACATGCCGGTGCGGGACGGCGACTACATCGTGCTGCCGCGCGGCACGATGTGGCGTTTGGAATCCGACCAGCCGATGGATATGCTGCTGATCGAGGCGACCAATTCCAGCTATATGCTGCCGGAGAAAGGCCTGCTCGGCACGCACGCGATCTTCGATCCGGCGATGCTGGACACGCCGGCCATCGACGATGCATTCAAAGCGCAGCAGTGCGACGATGAATGGCGGGTGCTGGTCAAGCGCCGCGATCAGATTTCGACCATCACCTATCCGTACAATCCGCTGGATGCGGTCGGCTGGCATGGCGATCTCATGCCGGTGCGCATCAACTGGCGCGATATTCGCCCGCTGATGAGCCATCGCTACCATTTGCCGCCGTCGGCGCATACCACGTTCATTGCCAACCGCTTTGTCGTCTGCACCTTCGTTCCGCGCCCGTTCGAGACCGATCCAGGCGCGCTGAAGGTGCCGTTCTTTCACAACAACGATGACTACGACGAAGTGATCTTTTACCATGCGGGCGAATTTTTCAGCCGTGACAATATTCATCCCGGTATGATTACCCTGCACCCGTGCGGCTTTACCCACGGCCCGCACCCGAAAGCGCTGCAGAATGCGCTGAAGCAGTCGGCGCCCGGCACCAACGAGGTTGCGGTCATGATCGACACTCGGGATGCGCTGGAAGTGTCGGCCGATGCCGAAACGGTGGAATGGGCCGGCTATGTGGATTCCTGGAAGCCGGCGCCAAACAAATAGGCACCGGACAAATAGGCGCTGGACAAATAGGTACCAGATAAATAAAGGAGCGTTCTTTTGAAACTCGGATCTCTAAAAGCCGGCGGCCGTGACGGCAGCCTGATCGTTGTCAGCCGCGATCTCAGCCGCTATGTGTCTGCCGCCGAAGTCGTGCCGACGCTGCAGCAGGCTATTGATCAGTGGGCTGATACCGCGCCTCGTCTGAATGCACTTTATCAGGCTCTGAATGCCGGTGACAGAAGCGATGCGCAGCCGCTGGATGTTGACGCGCTGGCGTCTCCGCTGCCGCGTGCATATGAGTTCGTGGACGGCAGCGCCTACCTGCCGCACGTCGAGCGCGTGCGCCGGGCGCGCGGCGCCGAAGTGCCGGAAACCTTCTATGTCGATCCGCTGATGTACCAGGCGACTTCGGCCGGTTTTCTCGGGCCGCGCGACGATGTGCCGGTGGTCAGCGAGGATTACGGGATTGATTTTGAGTCTGAAGTGGTGGTCGTTACCGATGACGTGCCGATGGCGGTCAGCGCGGAAGACGCACACCGGCATATTCAGCTGGTTGGTCTGATCAACGACGTATCGCTGCGCAACCTGATTCCGGCCGAACTGGCCAAGGGTTTCGGTTTCCTGCAGTCTAAACCGCGTTCGGCGCTGTCGCCGGTGCTGGTCACACCGGACGAACTCGGCGATGCCTGGCGCGACAGCGTACTGCACCGGGCGCTGATTTCCACGCTGAACGACGAGCGCTTCGGCGAGCCCGAGGCCGGTGTGGACATGCAATTCAATTTTGCCCAATTGGTCGCTCATGCGGCCAAGACGCGGCCGCTGGCTGCAGGGACCATTGTCGGTTCCGGCACCATCGCGAACCAGGACACCGGCAAGGGTGCGTCCTGTCTCGCCGAAAAACGCATGCTGGAGATCATTGCCGATGGCAAGCCCAGTACGCCGTTCATGCGTTTCGGCGACCGCATTCAAATTGAAATGTTCGACGACCAGGGCAGCTCTATTTTTGGCGCGATCGTACAGACGATTCGCCAATACCAGGGCTGATGTGTGAATTTCGGGCCAATGGCCGAATCGAATCCGGGCGGTACCGATGACTGAAACCCTGGTGCTGTACGATTACTGGCGCAGTTCCGCTGCGTACCGGGTCAGGATCACGTTAAACCTGAAAGGCCTGGCCTATACGTCCGAGCCGGTGCATCTGGTGCGAGGTGGCGGCGAGCAGCACGGCGAGGAGTATCGCGCGATCAACCCGCAGGGGCGGGTGCCGGCGTTGCGTCACGGCCAGCAGGTTCTCACCCAGTCGCTGGCCATCTGCGGATACCTGGACGCGCTGAGTCCGGAACCGCCGATTTTGCCGCAGCCGGCTGCCGACCGCGCCTGGGTCCGGTCTGTCGCACAGACCATCGCCTGCGATATTCACCCGCTGAATAATCTCGGGGTCATGCAGTATTTGAAAGGCGAACTGGGTGCCGAAGAGTCCGATATCGCCGCCTGGTATGCCACCTGGGTTGGGCGCGGCTTCACAGCGATAGAGCAGCAGCTTGCCGACGGTCCGGCAAGTGGTCTTTGCTGCTACGGCGACCAGCCCACTTTGGCGGATATTTGTCTGATTCCGCAGGTCTATAATGCCGAGCGATTTAAATGCGATTTGGAACCTTACCCCAAGATTCGTAAAATTACCGCATATTGCCGCTCGCTGGAGGCTTTCGCGAAGGCGGCGCCGGAGGCGCAAGCCGACGCCTCCTGAGTGAATCGCAGCCCTGATGGGCGCTAAGCAACCGGATGATCTTAATGAACAGACGAGTTATCGCAGTCCTGGCCGGCATGATTATATTGGCCGGCTGTACCGTACCCAAGCCGACCGAGGACATTTTTGCCGCCGCTGAACAGGCCATCGCGCAGGCCGAAGCGGCCGGTGCTGATGAACATTCGCCGGTGGAAATGCGCTTCGCCCGGGAAAAACTGGCCGAAGCCCGCAAGGGTATGGAAACGCGCGAGTACGAGGTGGCCAGCTACCTGATCGAACAATCCGAGATCAATGCCGAGCTGGCCATTGCCAGAACCCGGGCTGCGCTGCAGCGTAACCGGGTGAACGAATTGACCAAGGCCCTGGATGTGCTGCGCACCGACCTTGAAGCAACCTATGGCGAGGGTTTTCAGCAATGAAGCATACGATCCTCAGATTGGCATTGGTATTTACCGTCGCATTGCTGGCAGCCTGCGGCTCGGCTCCGAAAAAAGACCTGGCTCTGGAGCGGGTCCGCGCAGCGCTGGAAGAGTTGAAAAGCGACCCGGAGCTGAAAGGCTATGCACCGCTGGCGCTGGGCGATGCGGAGCGGTCGCTGCGGCATGCCGAGAACGCGCCAAGCAGCGATAACCACCGCATTCATTTGTTGTATATGGCCGACCGGCGGATTCAGATCGCCAGGGCGCTGGCGCAGCGCGAACAACTGGAGCGCGAGTATGAACAGTTGGAGGCCACTCGAAACCGTCTGCTGGTCCGGGCCAGCCAGTACGAGGTAGAGCAGGCGCGTCTGGAAGCCGAACAGGCTCGTTTGCAAAGCGCAGCGACCGCGGAAGACGCCGAACGGGCCAGAATGCAGGCGAGTTCGGCGCAGCAGCAGCAGGCAGAGTCGGCCCGGGCTGCCGAACAGGCCTTGCAGGAAGCCGAACAGGCCCGCCGGCTGGCCGAAGCGCAGGCCGAACAGGTTGCACTGGCCAGACGCGAAGCAGAGCTGGCCACCCAGCAGGCCGACACACTGCGTCGCCAGCTTGAGAATATGCAGTTGCGGCAGACCGAAAGCGGTGTTGTGATCACGCTTGGCGATGTCCTGTTTGAAACCGGCCAGGCACAGCTGAAAACCGAAGCGCGGGACAATCTGGCCGAAGTGGTCGAGTTGCTGCAATCGGAACCGGATAAGAAAATCCGCATCGAAGGACATACCGATTCGGTCGGTGCCGCGAGCACCAACCTGCAGTTGTCCGAGCGCCGTGCCGGCAATGTACGCGATGCGCTGGCCAGCCACGGCGTGGCCGGCAGCCGCATGACCATTCTCGGGCTTGGTGAGGATTTCCCGATTGCCAGCAACGAAACTGCCGAAGGACGCAGCCAGAACCGCCGGGTGGATGTGATTCTGCTGGACGAGTGAGATACTTGCGGCGGCGGCGGTTTTGCGCTAACGTCAAGCTTACTGCTATGAGTTATTTCGACCTGCAAAGGGTATCCGTTCGCGGATGAGGGTCACACAGGTACATCGGCGCCCCAGTGGCCTTGCGTATGTGCCTGAATTTCTTATATTTAATCAATCACTTCTTCACCACCACTCGGTCGCGTCCATGATGGGCGGACGCTCGCGGTGTGGTGCCGTGTCCGAACGACCTCAGGAGATCGTCCATGTTTGAATATCGTCAGGAAAAAATGGAGCAAATGCTGAAGGACAATGCCGAATTCCGCCGCATCTATAACCGCCACCAGGAATTGGAAAAGCGGGTCACGGCGGCTGAAACCGGCACTGCTCCGATGGAAGATCTGGCTTTGAATCAATTGAAAAAAGAAAAACTGTGGGCCAAGGACAAGTTGGCCAGGATTATGGATAGCGAACGGGTTTCCTGATCGCGACGGCTTAATTCATATATACTTTTCTTCTGGCGGCGGCGGTGTAATCCCGCCGCCGCCTTTGCTTTCATCAAACCCATCTGAACGTAGAGACTGCCGATGACCGTGGCCAACAATGTGCTTGAGTTGATTGGAGAAACCCCGGTGGTTCGTATCAATCACCTGGATACCGGACCCTGCGAGCTGTTCATCAAGCTGGAATCGCAGAACCCCGGCGGTTCGATCAAGGACCGTATCGGCCTGAAGATGATCGAAGACGCCGAGCAGGCCGGAAGAATCGGCCCCGGTTCCGTGCTGGTTGAAGGTACCGCCGGCAATACCGGCCTGGGTCTGGCGCTGGTTGCCGCACAGAAGGGCTACCGGCTGATTCTGGTCATTCCGGACAAGATGAGCCGGGAGAAAATCTCCAACCTCAGGGCGATGGGCGCGGAAGTCGTGTTGACGCGCTCGGATGTAGCCAAGGGCCATCCCGAGTACTACCAGGATCTGGCGAAGCGGCTGGCGCAGGAAACCGACGGCGGCTACTTCATCAACCAGTTCGGCAATCCGGCCAACCCGAAAGCGCACGAAGAAGTGACCGGCCCTGAAATCTGGCGCCAGATGGACGAAAACCTCGATGCCATCGTGCTCGGTGTCGGCTCCAGCGGCACGGTCACCGGTTTGTCGAAATATTTTTCGCGAACCGCGCCGCGACTGGAGCTGGTACTGGCCGATCCGGTTGGTTCGATACTGGCCGAATATATCAACGAAGGCACGCTGAGCGAGAAATCCAGCACCTGGCTGGTCGAGGGCATCGGCGAGGACTTTCTGCCGGTAATCAGCGATTTTTCCCGGGTCGCCACCGCCTATGCGATCAGTGACCGGGAAAGCTTCGAAGCGGGTCGCGAGCTACTGCGCAAGGAAGGCATCCTGGCCGGTTCTTCCAGCGGCACGCTGCTGGCCGCCGCGCTGCGCTATTGTCAGTCGCAGACCGAGCCGAAGCGGGTACTGACATTTGCCTGCGATACCGGCAACAAGTACCTGTCCAAGATGTACAACGATTACTGGATGCGCGATCTCGGTTTTATCGACCAGCAGCGCCACGATGATTTGCGCGACCTGATCGCACGCCCCTATGACAGCCACGACACGGTCGTGGTCGGCCCGGAAGAACCGCTCGCGAATGCATACACGCGAATGAAGCTGTACGATGTCTCGCAGCTTCCGGTGATCGACGACAATGAGATTGTCGGCATTATCGACGAATCGGACCTGCTGGTTGCGGTCTATGAAAACCAGGATTGCTTCAGCGAACCGGTTTCCAGCGCAATGGTCAGCGATCTGACCGTGATCGACGTAAATGCCGATGTGGCCGATCTGATGCCGATTTTCGCCAGAGATTATGTTGCGATCGTCAAGCGGCAGGGCCGTTTTCTCGGCCTGATTACCCGGGTGGATTTTCTGAACTATCTGCGCCGCCGCTCAGATTGTTGACAGACCGAACTGCTGGCAGAACGTGGGCCAATGCAACAGTTCTGCCGTTCAAAAGGGGTAATCTGCGCACCGTCGACATTGCTGCTCGGGCCGGGTCGGGCGGCACAGAACATTCAATGCAGCCACTGATAGGACAAGCGAAATCAGCATGAGCAAGAAACAGGCTTTGGCCACACGGGCCATCCATGCCGGCCAGCAGCCGGACCCTTCAACCGGGGCGATCATGACGCCGATTTACGCCAGCTCAACCTACGTTCAGCGTAGTCCCGGCGATCATCAGGGCTGGGAATACTCGCGCAGCCATAATCCGACCCGGCAGGCCTATGAAGATTGCATTGCTGATCTGGAAGGCGGTATTCGCGGGTTCGCATTCGCATCCGGCATGGCCGCGACCGCGACGGTCATCGAGCTGCTGGACAGCGGCGATCATGTGCTGGCCGGGGACGATCTGTACGGCGGCACGTTCCGGCTGTTTCACCGCGTCAGAGAGCGCTCCGCCGGGCTTAAGTTCACGTTTGCCGATATCGGCGAACTTGATGTGCTGCGGGAAAATCTGCGGCCGAATACCAAAATGATCTGGCTGGAGACGCCGAGTAATCCCATGCTGAAGCTGGTCGATATTGCCGCGGTCAGCGAAATCGCCCGCGAGCATGGCGCGCTGCTGGTAGTCGACAATACCTTCGCGACGCCGATGCTGCAGCGGCCGCTGGAACTGGGTGCCGGTATGGTGATCCATTCAGCTACCAAGTTCTTGAACGGCCATTCGGATATGGTCGGCGGCGTGGCCGTGGTCCGGGACGACGAGGAACTGGCGGAGCGGTTGTGGTTTCTGCTGAATTCGGCCGGCCCGATACAGGGTCCGTTTGACAGTTTTCTGGCGCTGCGCGGGCTGAAAACCCTGGCTCTGAGAATGAAGGCGCATTCGGACAATGCGCTGAAAATCGCCCGCTATCTGCAAACCCACCGGCGGGTGCGGCATGTGATTTATCCAGGTCTGGAAGCACATCCCCAGCATGAACTGGCGATGCGGCAGATGAGCGGGCAGGGCGGCGGCATCATCAGTTTCGAGCTGGACGGCGATCTGGCCGCAACCCGGCAGGTGCTGGAACGGTGCAAACTGTTCGCGCTGGCCGAAAGCCTGGGCGGTGTTGAAAGCCTGGTCAATCATCCGGCGATCATGACGCATGCGTCGGTGCCGCCTGAAAACCGGGCCCGGCTTGGAATCACGGACAACCTGATCCGGTTGTCTGTCGGCGTGGAGGATTGCGACGATCTGATCGCCGAACTGGACGACGCGCTGGCCTAGCATTAAGGTGCGCGTCTGACGACTTAATCGTTTATCGACAAGGAAAGATTATGCGGAAGCTATTTCTCGTTCTTCTCACCGGCTGGTTTACCGCCGGCGTTTTTGCGGACGGCGCGAATATCCGCGATTCGGTCAGGGAAGTGACCCTGGACAACGGCATGAAGATACTGATGGTGCAGCGGCCCGGTGCGCCGATGGTCTCGGCCGGCTGGGTCGCCCATGTGGGTTCGGCCAACGAACGGCCCGGCATCACCGGTATTTCGCATCTATTCGAGCATATGATGTTCAAGGGTTCCGACCGGATCGGTACCAAGAACGCCAAACTCGATGCGAAACTCCGCGGCCAATTGGATCAGGTGCGTGGCGAGATGTTCCGTCTGGAGCGGGACTACCGGGAACAAGTACGGCTGGGGCAGGGCGAATCCATCAACGACCCCGAGCTGCAAACCGAGGACATGGCGACGCTGCGCCAACGCTTCGACGAACTGATTCAGCAGCAGCGCGACAATATCATCAAAGACGAATTCGACCAGATTTATACCGAGGCCGGTGCGACATCCATGAACGCCGGCACGACCGACGATTTGACCCTGTACTTTATTCGAGTGCCGCGCAATAAACTCGAATTGTGGTTCTGGATGGAAAGCGAGCGCCTGTCGCAACCGGTATTCCGCGAATTCTACAGCGAGCGCGACGTGGTCTATGAAGAACGGCGAATGCGCACCGATTCGACCCCGACCGGCGCGCAGGACGAGGTGTTCAATTCGCTGTTTTGGCGCGGTCATCCGTACGGCTGGCCGACGGTCGGCTGGCCCAGCGATATTTCGGCCATTACCCGGGAACAGGCCGAGAGTTTCTTCAATCTCTACTATGCGCCGAACAACATCACGCTGGCTTTGGTCGGCGATTTCGACGAAAAGCAGGCACTGAAATGGGCCGAACGGTATTTCGGCCGCATTCCGGCCGGGCGCGAGGCCCCGCCGGACGTGGTGACGCTGGCGATGCCGCTGCTCGGCGACTTGATCTACCGGGCCGAGGTCGATG
>JANQPM010000053.1 GCA_028289465.1 Lysobacterales bacterium
CAGGACCTGATCGGTCTGGAACTGGAACTGCCGCTGACCGGGCGGGCCATTCCGGTCATCGCCGACGACTATGTCGACCGGGAGTTCGGCACCGGCTGCGTCAAGATCACGCCGGCCCACGACTTTAACGACTACGAAATCGGTCTGCGGCATTCGCTGGAACCGATCAATATTTTCAATCCGGATGCAAGCCTTAACGACAATGCGCCTGAGGCCTACCGCGGACTCGACCGGTTCGAAGCGCGCAAGCGCATCGTCGCGGACCTGGAAGCGGGCGGGCTGCTGGAGTCGACCAAGGATCACAAGCTGATGATTCCGCGCGGCGACCGCACCGGCACGGTGGTGGAGCCGTACCTGACAGATCAGTGGTACGTGAAGATCGAACCGTTGGCAAAGCCGGCTATCGACGCGGTGGAAACCGGCCAAATCCGCTTCGTACCGGAAAACTGGTCGAAGACTTATTTTGACTGGATGCACAATATCCAGGACTGGTGTATTTCACGCCAGCTCTGGTGGGGGCACCGCATCCCGGCCTGGTACGATGCGGACGGCAATATCTATGTCGGCACCGACGAGGCCGATGCGCGGCGCCGGTCCCAACTGGCGGACGATCTGGAACTGCGCCAGGACGACGATGTGCTGGATACCTGGTTTTCCTCCGCGCTGTGGCCGTTCAGCACACTGGGCTGGCCGGAACAGACCGAACGCCTGAAAACCTTCTACCCGACCAGCGTACTGGTCACCGGATTCGATATCATCTTTTTCTGGGTCGCACGGATGATCATGATGGGGATGAAATTCGCCGGCGGCGTGCCGTTCGGCGAGGTCTACATCCACGGTCTGATCCGCGATGCCCAGGGACAGAAAATGTCCAAGTCCAAAGGCAATGTGCTG
Organism: Lysobacterales bacterium; assembly: GCA_028289465.1. Classification (GTDB taxonomy): domain Bacteria; phylum Pseudomonadota; class Gammaproteobacteria; order Xanthomonadales; family SZUA-36; genus JANQPM01. The sequence continues at coordinate 895 of JANQPM010000053.1, forward strand.
GACCCGCTGGACTTGATTCACGGCATTGATCTGGAAGCGCTGGTCAGTAAGCGCACCGCCGGGCTGATGCAACCGCGAATGGCGCCGGCTATCGAACGTGCGACGCGCAAGGAATTTCCGGACGGCATCCCGGCATTCGGCACCGATGCCCTGCGCTTTACTTTCGCCGCGCTGGCAACGACCGGGCGCGACATTCGCTTTGACCTCGGCCGCATCGAAGGCAACCGTAATTTCTGCAACAAGATATGGAACGCGGCGCGTTATGTACTGATGCAGACCGAGAACGCCGGCGTCAGCCGGCCTGAGGACAGCGAACTGGCCGTCATCGACCGCTGGATCATCTCCCGGCTGCACGAGGCCAGTATCGAAGTCCGCCAGCATTTCGAAACCTATCGCTTCGACCTGGCCGCCCAGGCGCTGTATGAATTTGTCTGGAACGAATACTGCGACTGGTATCTGGAACTGAGCAAGCCGGCGCTCAGGGACGGTTCGGCTTCGGCCAAAAATGCAACCCAACACACCTTGCTGTCCGTACTCGAAAGCACTCTGCGCCTGCTGCATCCGTTGGTGCCGTTCATTACCGAAGAAATCTGGCAGCGCCTGAAGCCGGCGCTCGGCATTCGCGGCGCTACCATCATGCTGCAACCCTACCCGGACGGCGGGCCGGTCGATAAAACGGCAAGCGCCGATATCGAATGGCTGAAACAATGCCTGCAAGGCGTGCGCCGAATCCGTTCCGAATACCACCTGGCGCCCAGCCTGCGGCTGCCGGTGCTGCTGCAGGGTGGCGACCGCTCCGACCGGGCACGCCTGGCCGCATTCGACTCGCTGTTCCGGCAGCTGGGCAAAATCGAATCTGTGCAATGGCTGGCGGACGACGACGACAGCGGCAACTATGCCGTATCCCTGGTCGGCGATATGAAGCTGCTGATTCCGCTGACCGGACTGATCGCGGTGGACGACGAACTGGAGCGACTGGGCAAACTGCTGCAGAAAGAACGGGATGGGCTGAAACGGTCAAAGGCGAAGCTCGACAACAAGCGCTTCGTTGAAAACGCCCCGGCCGCGGTCGTCGACCAGGAGCGCGAACGGCTGAGTGCGCACGAAACGGCCGCCGAACAGCTCAAACAGCAGATCGAACGTTTAAAGACCCTCAAATAGGCCATCCCCGCCTGGTGGAATACGCATACTGCCGTTTGCGACCCGCTGTAGGGGTGCCTTTAGGCGCGGGAGCCACAGGAGACCCGCCGACCCCGGTTGGGTGAGCGAGCAGCGCGAGCGGCACCAGAGGGGTCGTGCGTTAGTTGTACGCTGTCTTGCGGTTGCGGTTTTCGTCCACCGGACGAAAGAAGCGGGCGCGAGACTCCTTATAAGGCGATTTCGGTCAATGGTCTCCGTCGCCGCTTCTTCAGTGTGCAATTTGTGGGTCTTCGGGTGCCCCATGTTCGCGCCCAAAGGCGCTGCTACGGGGCAGGGTTTGTGACGGGCGTTATTCTGCCTGATCCGCAGCCGGCAACCGAAGCGACATCACTTCCGCATCCTCGCGGCCCCGGGGTGCCGGATAGTATCCGGGCCGGCGGCCGATGCGCCTGAAACCGCGCTGCCGGTACAGCGCGATCGCGCGGCGGTTACTGGGTCTGACTTCCAGAAACAAAGTCTTGCTGCCGGCGGCGACGGCCTGATCGATGGACCAGTTCAGTAGTTGCCGTCCGTAGCCGCGGCCCTGGGCATCCGGGTGCAGGCAGATATTCAGCAGATGCGCCTCTTCCGGCCCGAAGCTGATAATCGCGTAGCCGATCAGATGCCGGTCCGCCTCCAGTCCCCAGCACCCATAGCCCACCCGCAGACAGTCGGCAAAAATGCCCCTGGTCCATGGAAACGGGTAGACGCGGGCTTCGATTTCCGCCACTTTCCCGAGATCGGCGCGGGTCAGGTGGCGAATGCGAACCGCTTCGGCGTGTTGCATCCAGGCGTTCATGTCCTGAGGTGTTGCAATTCCTTCCACAGGCGGCGTTTTAATTCGGGGCTGGCCCGCAACTCATCCAGTGCCGGTGCACGCAGCAGGCGCACCGGGTGGCTGTCCAGCGCTTTTATCGCGACGGCAGCCTGCCGGCCGGCGTCCGCGTTGAAGCTGACGATGCGGGTCAGCAGCCGTTCTGTGACCAGCCGGGACACCGGTTCGCCGGCGGCGGAGATCACGCCGGCCAAGCAGGACGGGCTGCCAAGCACTGCGCAAACGATATCCTGAAACAGATCGTCCTGCATCTCGTCCGGCGAGCCCAGCAACCACAGCCAGCCGCTGTCGTCCTGCCCGCACAGGCGGAAGGCATTCGGCCGATCGGCGTCGGCAGACTCCGGTTTTTCGGCCGTTGGGCCGGCTACCGGTTTGGCGGCCGGGCTGGCGGTTGGGGCCGGTTGCAGTGCTTCAATTTCCGGCAGCGTCTGTCTGGCGACCCACACCGGAATGCCCATGGCTTCCAGATAGGCGGCTTTTCGCGGATCAATCATCGGATGACTGACGCCGCGCAGGCGCTCCGACAGCGCGGCGTCTGCGCACACCCAGCGCGGTCAGGACCAGGCCGGCCACGACGTAGACGACACCGATAATCAGCAATACGGTCGGCGGGTCTACCGCCAGCAGTACGAACACCAGGACCAGTGCGAAAATCCAGGTCAGTGGCACGCGGTCGCCGGCCGGCATCGCCTTGAAACTGTAGTAGCGCACCCGGCTGAACATCAGCAGGCCGAGCACCACCGTGACCACCAGCATCAGCCAGCGAACGCTGTCGCCGGAAATACCCTGATCGTTGCAAAACCAGATCACCGACACCATCGTGCCGGCTGCCGCCGGACTGGCGAGCCCCTGGAAGTAACGCTTGTCGGTAACCGCCGCCTGGGTATTAAAACGCGCCAGACGCAGTGCCGCGCAGGCAGCGTAGATAAAGGCTGCAAGCCAGCCCAGCTTGCCCGCCACCGGGCTGATCAGTTTCAAGCTGGACAGCGACCAGTTATACATCAACAGCGCCGGCGCCAGTCCGAAGGACACCAGGTCCGACAGCGAGTCGTATTGGGTGCCGAACTCGCTCTGAGTATTGGTCAGGCGTGCCAGACGCCCGTCCACGCCATCCAGAAAACCGGCCACCACAACGGCTATCGCAGCCGGAATGTAATGGCCGCTGATGCCGGCAATAATCGAATAAAAGCCGGCGAATAGAGCACCGGTGGTCATCACATTGGGGAGTAGATAAACCCCTTTGGCCGGCTTGCTCTCCTGTTGCACGCGGTACGCTCCGTTTGCTTGCGATAGTGGCGGCAAATCATATCATGACCGGATCACCGCCGATGCGCGACTAACCGCCGGTACTGCACGCCGCCCGCCGAAGCGGACGCGGCGAAAGACGCGGCCTCGGACACCTTTTATAAACACACCGGAATCGCGATATACTGAGGGCATGAATCTGTCGCAAACACCAATGCAGCCGAGCGGTCCGCGGTACATCCTGTGGCCTGCGGCCGGCTTGCTGTATCTGTCTCTGGGCTTCGCCGCGAGCGCGGCCGAAAAGCCGGAGATTTATCGCTGGGTCGACGAGAACGGCGTCACGCATTTCAGCGCCCGGCCGCCGGCCAATCAGTCGGCCACAGTGGTCACGCCCGACTCCGCCCGGATCGGCACGGTAAAGCCGGCGCCGGCTGCGGAAGCCACCATGCCCGAGCCGGCGGCAGCCCCTGCAGACAAGCCCGAAGAGCCGGACCCGGAAGCCATAGCGCGCAACTGCGAAAAGGCCCGCAACACCATTGCCAGGGTGGAGCCGCGGCCGCATGTCGTGGTGCAGGACGAGAACGGAGAAGCACGGCGCCTGTCGGACAGCGAACGGCTGCAATTGCTGGACGACGCAAGGGCCTTTCTTTCCGATAACTGCTGACTTTCGGCGATCTCGGTCCTTTTCGCCGCCGACCCCTATCAGTTTGCCGGTGTCACCGCTAGAATGCGCGGTTTAGCACCGTTGCAAAGGGCAACTGATGAAAACCTCACAATTCCATTTGACAACCGCGCGGGAAACCCCGGCCGATGCGGAAATTGCCAGCCACCGGCTGATGATTCGCAGCGGCATGATCCGCAAGCTGACCTCCGGTATCTATACCTGGACGCCGCTGGGTCTGCGCGTGTTGCGAAAAGTGGAACAGGTGGTAAGGGAAGAAATGGACCGGGCCGGCTGCCTCGAGCTGCTGATGCCCGCAATCCAGCCGGCCGAACTGTGGCGTGAAAGCCATCGCTGGGACCAGTTCGGACCGCTGCTGCTGAAAATTCAGGACCGCGGCAAGCGCGACTATTGCTTCGGTCCGACGCACGAAGAGGTGATCACCGATTTCGCCCGCAACGAGCTTCGAAGCTACAAGCAGCTGCCGATCTGCTTCTATCAGATCCAAACCAAGTTTCGCGACGAAATCCGACCGCGTTTCGGCGTCATGCGGGCGCGCGAGTTTCTGATGAAGGACGCCTATTCCTTCCATCCGGACGACGCTTCCCTGGACGAAACCTACGAGGTCATGCGCCAGGCCTACTCGGCGGTATTTTCCCGCCTCGGACTGGAATTCCGTGCGGTTCAGGCCGACTCCGGCGCGATCGGCGGCAGTGGTTCTCACGAGTTTCATGTGCTGGCCGATTCCGGCGAAGATCTAATCGCATTTTCCACCGCCAGCGATTACGCAGCGAACGTCGAAATGGCCGAGGCCCTCGCCGAGCGCGACGAAGCGCCGACCGCCGGGGCGGCAATGGCGCTTCGCGATACACCGTCGGTGCGTACCATCGATCAACTGGTCTCGGGCTTCGATATACCGATCACACAGACCGTAAAAACCTTGATTGTCGCAGCCGATGACAGTGCGGACAGCGACTATGTCGCGCTGTTGATTCGCGGCGATCACGATCTGAATCCGGTCAAGGCGGAGAAGCTGCTGCAGGTTGCAAGCCCGCTGCGTTTTGCGACCGAAGAAGAAATCCGCGCGGCAGTTGGCGCCGGTCCCGGGTCACTCGGCCCGGTGAACCTGCCGCTGCCCTGCGTTGTCGACCGCAGTGCGGCGGTGATTGCGGATTTTTCCGCTGGTGCCAACCAGGACGATAAACACTACTTCAATATCAACTGGGGCCGCGATGCCGAACTGCCGCCGGTGGCCGATCTGCGCATGGTTGTCGAAGGCGACCCCAGTCCGGACGGCCAGGGCCGGCTCACCTTGAAACGGGGCATCGAAGTCGGCCATGTTTTCCAGCTCGGCACCAAATATTCGGAAGCCATGAACGCCGTGGTGCTGGGCGAGGACGGCAAATCCCGCGTGATGCCGATGGGCTGCTACGGTATCGGCGTGTCGCGGATCGTCGCCGCAGCCATTGAGCAAAACCATGACGACAAAGGCATTATCTGGCCCGAGCCGCTGGCGCCGTTTCAGGTGGCGCTACTGCCGATGAACATGCACAAATCCCACCGCGTCAGAGAGGCGGCGGAAGACCTGTACGCAGCACTCAAGGACGCCGGTATCGACGTGCTGTTCGACGACCGGCCGTTACGCCCCGGTGTGATGTTCAACGATATCGAGCTGATTGGCATTCCGCACCGGCTGGTGATCGGCGAACGGGGACTGGACAAAGGCACGCTGGAATATCGCCACCGGCGCGAACCGGAAAACCGTGACCTCGCGCTGGACCAAGCGGTCGCGTTTATTCTGGATCGGTAAAGGGGTCTCGCGGCCGGTGTCAATTAATAGCGCCTTCGCGCGTCGCGCAGGCCGTATGCGACTAATATCGCCATCTATAGGGGCGCCTTCAGGCGCGAATGTCTTTCGCTGAATAAGAAACCCAGGCTACAACGAAAACCGATAATCGCGCCTGAAGGCGCTCCTACGTCGAGTCTTGGTTGTCGCCAGACAGCGCCGCCGGACTGTCGCCGGGCGGCATGCTTTTGATATAGACGTCGTGTTTCTGGTACGGAATTTCGATGCCGATCGCGTCGAAGCGCTGGTAGATGGCCATGTAGAGCTCGTGGCTGTACAGGCCGCGGTACTGGGGGTGATCGATCCAGCACAAGAGTTCGAAACGAACCGCCCATGATCCGAATTCCCGCAGCCGCACCCGTGGCGCCGGCTCTTTGACAATATGCTCGTGCGCCAGCGCGATCTGCTCCAGTTCCGAGACGACCTGATCGAGATCGGAACCATAGGCCACGCCGACCTTCAGGCGAATGCGCTCCTTTTCCCACGGCCCGCCCGATTCGTTAATGATCTTGGCATTGCCAATGACGGCGTTAGGCACGGTGATTTCGATATCGTCGCGGGTCAAAAGACGGGTCGAACGCATTCCCACCCTGGTCACCTCGCCGCGCTCGCCGGTGTCCAGAACAATATAGTCGCCGATCTTGTACGGCGCATCAGCAACGATAAACACGCCGGAAAACAGGTTGGCCAGGGTATCCTTGGCTGCAAAGCCGACCGCGATACCGATAATCCCGGCAGAGGCCAGCCACGCGGTCGGGTCGATGCCCCAGATAGCCAATAGAATGTAGGCCGCCGCACCGACGATCACGACCTTGAGCACGATATCGAACAGCGGGATCGTGCGCTCCTCGATCAACTCGAAACGGTGCTTGATATGGCCCAGCGCTTCCAGCACCAGCCGTATGGCCGCCAGTCCGGCGCGCATCCAGGACAAAACGATCAGCGTTTCCAGCACTCGGACCGCAATCGCTGCCGGACCATCGGGCACTTTCAGCGCAGCGACCACGAATATCAGCGTCAGCATGAAAACCGTGGTGAATATCGGCCGGGTCAGCAATGCGATCAGCCGGTCGTCCAGGTCGGTCTCGGTGGCCCTGGTCAGCCGCCCGAGTACCTGCGAGAAAATCACCTGGATCAGCTTCGCGACAACCATACCGCCGGCAATCAACACCAGCGCCAGCAGCCATGGCTGTTCCTGCATGGAATCCCACCACGGCGCCGCCCAGTCCGGGATCCAGCCGGTCACGTCAATGACCGCGGCCTGCGAGTCGGCCGCATCCGCCGGTGGTGCCGCCTCGTTAACGCCGGATTCGGTTGGCTGATTCATGCATGCTGATCCTGTCGCTATGCCGCAATATCTTAACCCGGCCGGACCTATTGCGGCTGCCGCTTGCCGATATGCCGCTCACCGCGCTGCTGCGCCAGCTCGATCTGGCGGGCCCGTTCCAGCAGGCCTTCCCGTTTTGCCGGGGTCAGCCGGTGGACGCATTTCGGGCAGGAGACATTCACCTCGTAGTCCGGCGACTGTTTGTCGGCATCGGTCAGCGGCATGCGGCAGGCCGGACAGACCTCGAAATCGCCTTGCCGAAGGCTGTGGTCTACCGTGACCCGGTTGTCGAACACGAAGCAGTCGCCGCGCCACAGACTGTCTTGCTGCGAAATCCGTTCCAAATAGTTCAGAATACCGCCATCCAGATGGAACACATTTTTAAAGCCCCGTTCGAGCAGATACGCCGTCGCTTTCTCGCAGCGGATGCCGCCGGTACAGAACATCGCGACATTCTGGTCCTCGGCCGGATCCAGATTCCGATCGACCCATTCCGGAAACTCCCGGAACGAATCGGTCTCGGGGTCTTCCGCACCCTGAAATGTGCCCAGATGGTATTCATAGCGGTTGCGGGTATCGATCAGCCGGACGTCCGGGCGCTGAATCAGTTCGTTCCACTGTTCCGGCGGCACATAGGTGCCAACTTTGGACCCGGGGTCGATGCCGGTAACGCCAAGCGAGACGATTTCACGCTTCAGACGCACTTTCATCCGGTAAAACGGAACCTCGTCCGCCCAGGAAGTCTTATAGTTCAGGTTCACTAGCTCGGCCTGTTCGCGCAGCCGCTCAAACAGCCGCGCCACCCCTTTTTCGGATCCGGCAACCGTTCCGTTAATGCCTTCCTCGGCCAGCAATATGGTGCCCATCAGGCCCAGGTCTTCGCAGCGCTGCTGCAACGGCTGGCGCAGCGCTTCGAACTCGGGCAGATGGGCGAACTTGTAGAACGCCGCGATCATGACGCGTTCGGCGGCGATTGGTTCGGCGGCTTGATTTCCAGTATCCATTAAGCAGGCATGCCATATTCCGGAGTTTCAGGCGCGCGAATGTACCACAGTTGCCAGCTGGCTGCCGAGCGGCCGGCAGCGATCACCGATTTCGCAGCCCGCCACGGGCACCGCCAGGCATTGCCAGCCGCCGGTCATTCTGGTATAAATGCGCGGTTTTATCAGCCGCAGTGCGGCTAATTTTATAAATTTCGCACACTGATCGACACATTTCGCGGGGTGCCCCAACAGATAAATACAGGGGTTGCGCAATGGGACCAGTGGAGGATTAACCCCGGACCCGCTCATGCACAGCTGTGAGCCGGTCTACAATTTGAGGATAGATCATGGCTAACGTCACCATGCGCCAGATGTTGGAAGCTGGCGTGCACTTCGGTCATCAGACCCGTTATTGGAATCCCAAGATGGCGCCCTATATTTTCGGTGCCCGCGGAAAAATCCATATCATTAACCTGGAAAAAACCCTGCCGCTGCTGTCCGACGCGATGAATTTCGTTTCCCGGCTGGCTTCCAAACGCGGCAATATCATGTTTGTCGGCACCAAGCGTGCAGCCAGCAATGTGGTATCGGAAGAGGCGCAGCGCTGCGGCATGCCTTATGTATCCCACCGCTGGCTCGGCGGAACGCTGACCAATTTCCGTACCATCAAGCAGTCGGTACGGCGCCTGAAAAAGCTGGAAGAAATGGAGCAGGACGGCAGCTTCGACCGGCTGGTCAAGAAGGAAGTACTGCAGCTTCAGCGCGAAAAAGCCAAGCTGGAGCGCTCTCTGTCCGGTATCAAAAACATGCGCGGACTGCCCGATGCACTGTTCATTATCGACGTCGGGCACGAAGACATCGCCATCAAAGAAGCCCGCAAGCTCGGCATTCCGGTCATCGCGGTGGTCGACACCAACCATTCGCCGGAAGGTATCGATTATGTGATACCGGGGAATGACGACGCGATCCGCTCCATTCGCCTGTATGCGGAACTCACGGCCGATGCGATCCTGGAAGGCAAGGCTTCCGCACCGCATATTGCCGGCGACGAGGACGACTTTGTCGAATTGGACGAAGAAGGCAACCCGATCGAGCGCAACGCGGCCAAAAAACCGGCAACCAAGAAAGCCGGCAAGAAAGTCAGCAAAAAGAAGGTCGCCAAGAAAGCCGCAGCCAAAAAGGCACCTGCAGCGGCAGCGACTCCGGCAGCAATCGAGGAAGAGCCTGCAAAAGCAGCCGAGCCCGCGAAGAAGAAAGTGGCTGAGAAGGCTGGCGCCGACGAGGAAGAATAACGCGCCGAGTGCGGTTGCCGCCCGCACGGTGACGGAATTTTCGGGGTGGTGGCGTTCCAACCCATCGCCCGGGTACACAGAATACGAGGTGAAATCATGGCGATTACTGCCGCAATGGTAAAAGAGCTGCGCGAACGGACCGGCGCAGGCATGATGGAGTGCAAAAAAGCACTGGTGCAGACCGATGGCGATATGGAAGCCGCGGTCGAGCATTTGAGGAAGTCCGGCCTGGCCCAGGCTGACAAAAAAGCCGGGCGCGTTGCTGCCGAAGGCAAGATTCAATTGGCGCAAAGCGACTGCGGTTCCGCCGCGGTCATGGTGGAAATCAACTGCGAGACCGATTTTGTGGCCAAGGACGAGAATTTCGCGGCCTTTGCGGGCACCGTCGGCCAAATCGCGCTGGACAGCGATCCGGCCGATGTCGATACCCTGATGGCTGCCGATTACGGCGATGGCCGCAGCATCGACGAGGCCCGCCAGGCGCTGGTCGCAAAAATCGGCGAGAACATTCAGGTCCGCCGCTTCGTGCGCAAGCAAACCGACGGCGTGCTCGGCGCCTATGTGCACGGCGGCCGCATCGGCGTTCTGGTGGACCTCGGCGGCGGCGACGCGGAACTGGCCAAGGACATCGCGATGCATGTTGCGGCGATCAACCCCGCGTATGTCTCCAGCGACGACGTACCGGCAGACGTGCTGGCCAAGGAAAAGGACATTTTAATCGCCCAGGCAGAGGGCAGCGGCAAGCCGCCGGAGATCGTTGAAAAAATGGTTGCCGGCCGCTTGCGTAAACACCTGGCAGAAATTACGCTGTTGGGACAGCCCTTCGTCAAGGACTCCGACGTGACCGTAGAAAAACTGTTGAGCCAGCACGGCGCCACGGTGAACAGCTTCACCCGCCTGGCGGTCGGTGAAGGCATCGAGAAGCAGGAATCGAATTTCGCCGAAGAGGTCATGCAGCAGGTTCAAGGTGGCTGAACCGGCATACCAGCGTATCCTGCTCAAGCTGAGCGGCGAGGCGCTGCTCGGCGACGAAGACTATGGTATCGACCCTAAAGTGATTTCGCGCATCGCGGAAGAAATCCGCGATGTCGTGGACGCCGGTGTTGAAGTCGGCATTGTGATCGGCGGCGGTAATATCTTCCGCGGCGCCGGACTGGCCGCGTCCGGCATCGACCGGGTGACCGGCGATCACATGGGCATGCTGGCAACTGTAATCAATGCGCTGGCCTTGCAGGACGCGCTGGAAAGCATCGACGTCGTCGCCCGGGTGATGTCCGCGATTTCGATACACGATGTCTGCGAAGACTACATTCGCCGGCGGGCGATACGTCATCTGCAGAAAGGCCGTGTGGTTATCTGCGCGGCCGGCACCGGCAATCCGTTCTTCACCACCGACTCGGCGGCCGCGCTGCGCGCGATCGAAATCGGCGCCGACCTGATGCTTAAAGCGACCAAGGTGGATGGCATCTATTCCGCCGACCCATTGACCGATCTGTCTGCCAAGCGTTATGACCAACTCAGTTACGATGAGGTCATTCAGCGTAAGCTGGCGGTGATGGACACCAACGCAATTGTGCTTTGCCGGGACCAGCAAATGCCGATTCGCATCTTCGATGTGTTTGCCGAAGGGGACCTGATGCGCTTGATCAGGGGCCAGTCCATCGGCACGCTGGTCAGTTGAACTGACGCACCGCTGCCGGGCAGAGGATCAGCGCAACACAATATAAATGGCGCCGGTTTGACCGGGTTTTGCCAGAATCCTGTTAAAATCGGCCGGAAAATTGCATTACCCTATGAAACACTAACCGAGCTTTTTGAATCCCAGCGGCATCGCGATAGCGGAGTTTCAGCGCGCCATTCCGGGGAAAGGAGGCGTTAATGATAAATGACATAAAAAAAGATGCAGAGATCCGAATGGGCAAAAGCCTGGAGGCTTTGCGCCAAGAATTGGCGAAAATACGCACCGGACGTGCGCACCCGAGCCTGCTCGAACATGTGCATGTCGACTACTATGGCCAGGACGTTCCGCTCAACCAGGCGGCGACCATCGCTATTGAGGACGCCCGTACGCTGACCGTGACGCCATGGGAAAAATCCATGGTACAGCCGATTGAAAAAGCCATAATGACCTCCGATCTCGGGCTGAACCCGGCCACCGCGGGCCAGGTGATTCGTATACCGTTACCGCCGTTAACCGAGGAACGCCGGCGGGAATTGGGGAAAGTGGTTCACCACGAGGGCGAACATACGAAGATTGCGATTCGCAATATTCGCCGCGACGCCAATCACCACATCAAGGAACTGCTGAAGGAAAAGGAGATTTCCGAAGACGAGGAACACCGCGGCGAGGGCGAAATCCAGCAGTTAACCGATCGCTTCGTGCACCAGGTCGATGAAATCGTCGAGGAAAAAGAGCAGGAACTGCTGGAAATTTAGGCAGGGGTTGACGCGCGGTTTCTGCATATGATTCATACGCCAATACCACAGCATATTGCCATCATCATGGACGGCAACGGACGCTGGGCGACCCAGCGGGGCCGCCCCAGAGGCTTTGGCCACCGCGCCGGCCGCGAAGCCTTGCGCCGTGCGGTTCGGCGCTGTGCCGAATTGAAAGTACCCAATCTGACTGTGTTTGCATTCAGCAGCGAGAACTGGAGCCGGCCGCCGTCGGAAGTCCGCGTATTGATGGACTTGCTGCACCGCGCGCTGAAGCAGGAAATCAAGGAGCTGCACGAAAACAATATCCAGGTCCGGTTTATCGGCGAGTTAAGCGCATTTTCCACTGAAATCCGGGCGCTTATCGCCCGTGCCGAGAAGCTGACGGCGAACAACGCCCGTCTGCACTTGAATATCGCCATCAACTATGGCGGACAGTGGGATATTGCGCAGGCCGCAGCCAAGGCCGCGCAGGCAGCCGCCGACGGCCGGCTGAAACCAGCGGATATTGACGAAAACCTTATCGGGGGTTATTTAAATCTGGCCGATATCCCGCCGCCGGATTTGCTGATCCGGACCGGCGGCGAAATGCGGCTTAGCAATTTCATATTATGGCAGCTGGCCTATACGGAATTGTATTTCAGCGACGTACTGTGGCCCGACTTCGATGCCGACCATATCGACCAGGCCATCAAGGCCTTTGGGAAACGTGAACGGCGCTACGGTCATACCAGCGATCAAGTGGCTGAGGTGCGCAGTGCTTAGAACCCGAGTCTTGACCGCTGCGGTGTTCGCACCGCTGCTGATCGCAGCGGTGCTGTGGCTGCCGCCGGCGGCGTTCAGTGCATTGATCGGCGTACTGTTTGTCGTCGGTGCATGGGAGTACGGCCGGCTATGCGGCCTGGCCGCCACCCTGCCCCGGCTGATCTTCACCGTTCTGGTGGCCGGCGCACTGGCCGCGGCGGCATACTGGGTATTCACATTCGGCCAGCCGGTCAACTGGACCGCGGAGTGGATTATTCTGATTACGCTGGCATCGGTCTGGCTGGCCGGTTTCGCCCGCCTTGGCTATTTCTCGACCGAGGCCGTGTCCGGGCGCTGGCGGGCCGTCAGCCTGGCCTTCAGTTTTGTATTCGTACTGGCGGTCTGGTATACGCTGACCCGGCTGCGCCTGCAGCCCGATGGCCAGTGGTGGGTTCTGCTGCTGCTGATTTCCGTCTGGAGCGCCGATGTCGGCGCCTACTTCGCCGGAAGAGCCTTTGGCAGACATAAATTGGCGCCGAGAATCAGCCCGGGCAAAACCTGGGAGGGCGTATTCGGCGGCGTGCTGCTCAGTGCCCTGGTCGTACTGCTGGCCGCGTACCTGATGCCGATCTGGCCGGTCGGGCTACTGGGACTGACCGTGGTGGTCGCCACTACGGTAATCAGTTCTGTCGGTGGCGATCTGTATATCAGCCTGCACAAGCGGCGCGTCGGCCTGAAAGACAGCGGCAATCTGTTTCCGGGGCATGGCGGCGTGCTGGATCGCTTTGACAGCCTGATGTCCGGCAGCGTTTTTTTTGCGTTGTCGAAGTTTTTGTTCGGCCTGTAACACCGGCACCAACCTACCGCAAGTTTCGTCGAAAACCCAGCGAAGGGTGAACAAACCCGGTAAAATACCGGTCCTAGTCCATTGAGCGCTCTCAAATCTTTGAGCCTCTGTCGGCGTGCTGCGCTGGCAGACGCGGACGAATAACGATTTTATGGCGGAAATTATTGGATCAATCTGGTGGCTGCTGGTCGTACTCGGGCTGTTGGTCACTTTTCACGAATTCGGGCACTACTGGGTTGCCCGTCGCTGCGGCGTGCGCGTACTGCGTTTTTCCGTCGGCTTCGGCAAGCCGCTGTGGATGCGCACCGATAAAAACGGCACCGAATGGGCCGTCGCGGCCATTCCGCTGGGCGGCTATGTGAAGATGCTGGATGAGCGCGAAGGCGAAGTGCCTGAAAACCAGATGCACGAGGCCTTCAACCGGAAATCGGTATGGCAGCGCATCGCGATCGTCGCGGCCGGACCGATCTTTAATCTGGTTTTCGCCGTCGCCGCGTTCTGGGTCATGTTCATGGTCGGTATTCCCGATGTCCGCCCGCTGGTCGGCGAAGTAACCGGCCTGGCAGCCGAAGCCGAAGTCGAAAACGGCGACATGATCATCGCGGTCGACGGGCAGAATACCGAAACCTGGACCCATGCGCGCCTGAATCTGATCACCCGCGCGCTGGATCGGCAGGACGTGGTATTGACGCTGGAAAACCGCTTTGGAAACCGCATCGACCGACGCGTGGAACTGAGCCGGCTCGGCGATAATTTCAACGAGGAAAATGCGCTGGCGGACATCGGCCTCAACCCATGGCGCCCGGTCCGGCCGGCGGTAATCGATACGGTCGCACCGGATAGTCCGGCCGCGGCTGCCGGGCTGCGCTCCGGAGATAAGATACTGAGCATTAACGGTGACGAAGTCCGCGACTGGGCCTATCTGGGTGCGTTGATCAACCGCCACGGCGGCGACGGTCAGGAACTGACCGTATCCATTCGTCGCGGCGAAGGCGAATACGATGTGCAGATTACACCGGCCAAACAACGACAAGGACTGTTCGGCAGCCGTCTGGTGCTCGGCATCACCAACCCGCCGCTGAGTGCAGAGCAGCGTGCCGATTTCGAGCGGGCATTTGTGCAGATGCGTTTCGGACCGGTGGAATCTTTAGGCCGCGGCGTACGCGAAACCTGGAATCTGGCCAGCGCCAGCCTGGGGCTGCTGTACCGCATGATCACCGGCAAGGCATCGGTGCGTAATTTATCGGGCCCGATCACCATCGCGCAGGTCGCGAACGACTCAGCCCAGCTCGGGTTCACCCAGTTTCTGTTTTTCCTGGGCCTGATCAGCCTCAGCCTCGGCATCTTGAACCTGTTGCCGGTTCCGGTCCTCGACGGCGGTCATTTACTCTACTATGCGATCGAACTCGTCAAGGGCAGCCCGGTGTCAGAGCAAGTCCAGCTCACCGGTCAGTATATCGGACTGCTGGCCCTGGCCGGCTTGATGAGTTTGGCTTTTGTTAACGATATTTTACGATTATTTGGGTAGACTGCGCGTCTGTCTATAAGCGGTACGGATTTCTATGAAGAGAATAATCGCGCTTGTTTGGCTTTCCCTCGGTATATTGTCGACCGCCGACCTGGCGGCCGATACGTTTGTCATCTCGGATATTCGGGTCGAGGGACTGCAGCGGATTACCGAAGGTACGGTCTTTAATTATCTGCCGCTGGAAACCGGCGATCTGCTGACCGATTCCAACACGCGATCCGCGATCCGCGAACTGTACCGTACCGGTTTTTTCGATGACATTTCGTTTGGCCGCGAAAACGACATCCTGGTGATTATCGTCAAGGAGCGCCCGGCCATTTCAAGCATCGAGCTGGACGGCAACCGGGCGATCAAGGACGCGGATTTGTTCAATGTGCTGACCCAGGAAGGTTTGGCCGAAGGCGAAACTTTCGACCGATTCAAACTGGACCGGATCAAGCAGGGGCTGACCCAGGAGTACTACAACCAGGGTAAATACGGGGTCAAAGTCGACACCAGTGTGACCGAGCTGGATCGCAACCGGGTCCGAATCGGGATCAATATCGACGAAGGCAAAAACGCGAAAATTCGGCATATCAATATCGTCGGCAACACCGTTTTTGACGATGAGGAATTACGCGAGGCGTTCGAATCGGACACCACCGGTCTGATGTCGTTCTGGAGCAAGGACGACCAATACTCCAGCGCCAAACTGGACGGTGACCTGGAAAAACTGCAGTCCTATTACCACGACCGCGGTTATGTCGATTTCGATATCGAGTCCGTACAGGTCTCGATCAGTCCGGACAAAAAGGATATCTACATCACTTTCAACGTCCGCGAGGGCGAGGTATACGAACTGTCCGAAGTCCAGTTGACCGGCGATCTGGTGATCGACGAGAGCATTCTGCGGCGGCTGATTATTACCGGCGAAGGCGATACGTTCTCTCGTGCCAGGGTCGAGGCCAGTATCAACAATATTACCGGCATTCTGGCAAACAGCGGCTATGCCAACGCCAACGTGAATCCGATCACCACGATCAACCGCGAGGACCAGACCGTCAGCCTGAATTACTTCGTGATTCCGGGCCAGCGCGTCTATATCCGCCGCGTGGTGTTCATCGGCAATACCAAGACCAAGGACGAAGTCCTGCGGCGCGAGATGCGGCAGTTCGAAGGCGCGTGGTTCAGCCAGGTGGCAATTGACCGCTCTCGGGTGCGGCTGCAGCGCCTGACCTATTTCGAAAACGTGTCGGTGGAAACGCCGCCGGTACCGGGGACCGACGACCAGGTGGACATGGTGGTGGCCGTGGAAGAGCGGCCTTCCGGCAGCTTCTCGGCCGG